>CAXXWL010000001.1:0-319316 GCA_963662855.2 uncultured Caenibius sp. | reverse complement strand
CGAAGGACAAACGCCCGCCTCGCCAGCGCGGGCAGACGCGCAAGCGCGGAGCGCCGCGCCCGAATTGGCGGCGAAGCTCGACCGTCTCGCCGCGGCCGTGAGGGGCGCGGGAGAGGGAGCGGCCGCGCGCTCGGCGCTCGACAAGATCGAGAAGGCGCGCCAGCTAGCCGCCGGACCGGGCGGGGCGGTGTACCCGCTCACGCGCGCGCTTTCCCTGCTCGTGAGCGCCCGCGAGGGAACTGGGCGACGAGGCGGGCCGCGCCGACTCGGACGGGAGCGGGCGCGCCGGCCTTGCCGAGGCCGCGGCGCGCTGCGCCGATGCCGCCCGCCTCGCCGCTGATATCGTGGCTGGAATCGGCCGCGAACGGGCGGCGGCCATCGCCTTAGGCAGCGTGGAGGCGGGAAGCCTCCTCCCCTTCGAGCGCGAAGCCCTGCCGCATCCCGGAAGGATCCTCCTCGCCCTGGAAGCGGGCTTCGCGGCGCGCGTCGCCGGCCTTGTACAGCGCTTCGGCCACTCGGTCGCCATCGCGGAAAAGCCCGAGGACATCGCCGCCGCTTTCGGATTCGCCGAAAACGGCCGAAAGCCCGCCAACCCCCTGCCCGATATCCTCATCGCCGATCTCTTCTCCTGCGGCTTCGCGGGATTCGAGCTTCAGGAAAAAATCAAGGCGCTGGGCGGAGGCGCGGGAACGCGCGTCATCATCGTAACGCCCTTCGGCGAGCCTAAATGCGCGGCGCGCGCCATCCAGCTGGGCGCCGACGATTGCCTGGGATGGGACGTCGAGCCTTCGGTCCTCCTTGCGCGCATCGAGTCGAGCCTCGAGCGCAGGCGGCTCAAGGCCAGGCGCCAGCTCTACCTCGCGGCGGCGAGCCGCGCGCGCGAGTCCCTCGAGGACGAGCTCAGGCGGGGAGCGGAGTATGTCCGCTGCCTCCTGCCCGGAAAAATCTCCGGGGAGGCGCTCTCCACGGACTGGCGCTTCATTCCCTCGGCCAGCCTCGGCGGCGATCTCTTCGGCTATCATCGCCTGCCCGATGGACGGATGGCCATCTTCATGATCGACGTGAGCGGCCACGGCGTGCAGTCCGCCCTCTACTCCGTGACGATTTTCGACGTGCTCCGCGGCGCCGGGCTCAAGGACGTGGACTTCGGCGATCCCGCCTCGGTCCTGAAGGGGCTCAACCACGCCTTCCGCATGGAAGAGCGCAACAATATGCTTTTCACGCTGTGGTACGGCGTCTGGGACGACAGGATCCGCGTGCTTTCCCACGCCTCGGCCGGGAGTCCGCCGGGCGTCCTCGTCCTTCGGGGAGGCGGGGCAGTCGAGCTCAAGGTCGGGGGCATGGTCGGCGGGGCCGATCCCGAGGCTGAATACCGACGGCTCGAGATCCAGGTGCCCCGAGGTTCCAGGCTATTTCTCTTTTCAGACGGAATTTACGAGTTTTTCACTGCGGGCGGAGAAATGCTGGGGCTCGAAGCCTTCGTGCAGCTTCTCGAGCGCGCGGCTTCTTCGGCGGCGCCGGGCGAGTCGAGTGTGGGCGCCGTGATCGGCGAAGTTTCGGCGCTTTCTTCGAACGAGCGCTTTCAGGACGATCTTTCCCTGCTGGAGGTGCGCTTTGACTGATCATGAGCGGAAGGACGCCGCCGTGGCTATCGATGAGCTGGTGCTTCGAAGGCCTGACGATTTTCACGCGCATTTCAGGCAGGGGGCGGCGATGCCGCTTTACGTGGCCAGGGAGGCCGCTTCGTTCGGCCGCGCCATAGCCATGCCGAACACCCTGCCGCCGGTTGCCGACGCCGCGGGAATCGCGGGATATCGGCGGGTGCTTGAGGCGGCAGCGCCGCGCGGGCTCGATTTCCAGCCCCTCATGACCTTCAAGCTCCTGCCCGGCATGGATGCGGCGACGGTGCGAGCCTGCGCGGCCGGCGGAGCCATCGCTGGCAAGTACTACCCGGCTGGAGCGACGACCAACGCCGCGGACGGGCCGAGGAATCCGGAGGAAATAACCGCCGCTCTCGCCGCGATGGAGGAGGCAGGCATCGTCCTCTCGATCCATGGCGAGGCGCCCGACGCGCCCGCTTTCGATCGTGAAGCCCGTTTTCTGGATACGGTCGCGTCGATCATGGTTCGATGGCCGAGGCTTAAGATCGTGCTCGAGCACCTTTCCTCAGCGGCGGCGGCCGATTTCGTGGCCGCCGGACCGGAGCGCCTCGCCGGAACGATCACGGCACATCACCTGCTCTATACGGCCGACGACTTCCTCGGCGGTGGGCTCAACCCCCATCTCTTCTGCAAGCCGATCATAAAGTTCGCCGCGGACAGGGACGCGCTCCGGGAAGCGGCCTTCTCCGGGTCGCCCAAGTTTTTCTTCGGCAGCGACACCGCGCCCCATCCGCGGGCGGCAAAGGAAAGCGGCTCGGCGCCGGGCGGCATCTACTCCGCGCCGACGGCGATCCCCGCGCTCGCGGGACTCTTCGAGCGATCGGGCGCCCTGTCCGCATTTGAAAACTTCGTCGCCGGCTTCGGCGCTGGTTTTTACGGCCTCGAGCCGCCCCGCGGAACGCTGCGCCTGCGCCGCGAGCCCTGGCGCGTTCCCGACGAGATCGACGGCGCCGTGCCCATGTGCGCGGGGACAGTCCTGGACTGGCGCCTGGCCTCAGCGGGCTGATTTGGCGCGCCGGCTTGGCGCGCCCCGGCCTCGCCGCCATAGCTCCTTACATCGCCGCCGCGTAGCGCTCCAGCGACGCCTCGATCAGGCGATGCCCCTCCCTGTTGGGATGAATTCCGTCGGCGCAAATCAGCGCGCGGTAATCCGGCTGGGCGAGGAAGTCGCTCCGTATGTCCAGGACGCGGACGCCCCGATCGGCGGCCACTTCCCGCACCGCGCGGTCGTAGCCTTCGTGCCAGCGGAAAATATGTCCGACATCGCCCAGCCAGGAGAGAATTGCCCCCCGATCGAGTCCCGTCCGCGTTATCCAGTCGAAATAGCGCTCGGCCACGAGCGGGGGCAGCGTCATCGCGGCGGGTTCAACGCCCACGCTGCGCAGGGCGTCGATCGTCTCCCCGTAGAGCCGCGAGAATTCCCCGATCGGCGTCAGGGGCAGGTGTTCCGCTTCCGGCGCCGCCGCGATATTCGCCCACAGGTAATCGCAGTCGTTGCCTCCGAACTCGAGCACGGCGAATCCCTCGGGCGATGCCGCTGCGGCCGCGCCGCACTCGCCGCGCTCGCCGCTCTCCGGAGCCGCGCCCTTGCGGGCGAAGCGCTTGACGATCTCCAGGCCTTTGGTGATGGTGCAGCCGAATCTCGCCTTGTTGAAAAGGTTCAGGCCAAGCTTCCTCGCCGCGAGGGAGGCGAAGTTCTCCTTAATCGGAGCATACGAACCGCATTCGTCGAGGACGATCCCCCGCGCCACCGAATCACCGAAGAGATAGACGTTTCCGGATACCATTATTCGCCCTCCGCTACTTTATAAAGTAGTAATAAAAACCACATTAAGTGATAATTGATATAATATAAAATGGTAGGCGGTACGTCAATACTATTAAAACCATATATTGTGGTATTGATAACCATATGATATCATCGAAGGCATGGAAAACGCGACGCGCGAAGCATTGGGATCCTATTTCGAGGCGCTCGGAAAGAAAGCCCCCGTCGATTGGGAGCAGCTGCCCGATCTCGGCCTCTATCTCGACCAGGTGATCACCTTTCTTGAAAGGCAGCTCGACTTCTTCAAGATGCCCGGCGACGAAGGGCAGATAACGCCATCGATGATCAATAACTACGCGAAATCCGGCCTCGTTCCGCGCACGGTCGGCAAGAAATACGGGCAGGAGCACCTCGCGCTTCTGCTCTCCGTCTTCACGCTCAAGCGCGTGCTGTCGGTGCAGGATATGGCCGCTCTCCTGGGAAACCCGGGAGGCGCGGACGAGGCGAGGGAGTTCTATGGGCGTTTCAGGGAGAGCATGAGGCGGGCGGCCGAGTCGACGGCGCAGGCGGTGGGCGACGCCCTGCCCGACCTTGCGGGCGAAGGATCCGTGCCGGACTGCAAAACCCTGCGCAGCGTGGCGCTCGAATTGGCCGCCGGCGCGAGCATGCGCAGCCGGGCGGCCGAGCTCCTGCTCGCGCTTGCGGTCTCGGGCGAGGCTGTCGCCCAGCCCGAGGGAGCCAAAACGCCCCCGAAGCCCAAAAAGGCATCCAGGGGCGAGAAAGCCTAAAGTTCGACGATTCTCGAGGCGGTGATTTGCCTGGCGCCGGTCTCCGTGATCAGGACATCGTCCTCCCATCGGACGCCGCCGAAGCGCGGGTCGTAGAGGCCGGGCTCGATCGTGACGATGTTTCCGGGGGCGAGGACGGCATCGTTCTCCTGGCGGAGGTTGATGCCCGGCGACTCGTGGGCTTCGAGTCCGACGCCGTGGCCAAGCGCGTGGGGCATGGAATAGCCGGCTTCCGCGAAGAAATCGTCGACGGCCGAGGCAACGTCGCGCGCGGCGACGCCGGGGCCGCAGGCGGCCACGCCGATGTCGTGGGCGCGCTTCACCAGGTCGACCATCGTCCGCTGCTCGGGCACCAGGGGGCCGCGCACAAAGCTCATCGTCACGTCCGTCGTGTAGCCGTCGACGACAATGCCGAAGTCGAGGATGGACATGCCCTGCGTGCCGAAGGGGCCTGAGCCGTAGTTGGGGAAGGCGTGGATGCCGAAGCTGCGCCCGGGACCCGCGGCCAGCGTGTCGAAGCCGGTGCCCTCGGCTCCGGCGGCGCGCGCCTCCCGTTCGATGAAGAGTGCGACATCGAGCTCGGTGGCGAGCCTTCCCGCCCTGACGCCTTCCTCGAGTTGGTCAATAAGCCGGTCGGTGAGCGCGCAGGCTCTTTCGTAGATGGCGAGCTCGCCCGAATCCTTGAGGGCGCGCATGCCCAGCACAGTATCGTCGATGCCGCCCGCCTCGCAGACCAAGTCCCAGTCCTCGAGGGCGCCGACGTGGTCGACGAACTTCGGATACGGCGTGGCTGCGGGCATCTCGACCTTGTCCCCACGCTTGATTCCCAGTTCGGCGAGCACGGCGCTCATGGCGTCCGCGGAGCGGCGGCCGAAATCCGTGTATGAAAATATCTTGTCGACGCTGGCCATCTTGTCGGCCATATTCCGGTCCCAGGCCACGAGGGCGGACGATCCGTCCGCGCCGATGATAATAAATGCGTCGCCCGGATGGCCGCAAAGGTAGCGAACCGACGGGTCCCTCATGCCCTCGAAATCCTCGAAGCGGGCCGCCGCGATGCCCCTGGCCTTCAGGGCTTCGGCCACCTTGGCGCGGCGCGCCCCGTATATATCAATTTTCTCCTGGCTGCTCATCGTTGCGTTCATGGCTGATCCTCCGCGGGAATTATCCGCGCAAATCTGCGCCCTGTCCAGCTCGGGCGGAGGATCGCGGCCTTATGCCTTGGCAGCCATCTCCGCGAGAACAGTCTTCAATACCTCGAGGCCGGCGTCGATCTCGCCGTCCGAGATGACCAGGGGCGGCAGGAGGCGCACGGTGTCCTCGCCCGCGGTCAGCGCGAGGAGCTTGCGCCCCCTGCAGGCCGCGACCACGTCGCCGGGCGCCACTGACACGGCGATGCCGATCATGAGGCCCAAGCCCTTGATCGATTTCACGAGCGGGTTTTTCCACGAGGCGACGGCCGCGCGGATCTTCTCGCCCTTGCGGTCCACTTCGGCCAGGAAGCCGGGCTTGGCGATCTCGGTCAGGACGACATAGGCAGCCGCCGCCGCGAGGGGGTTGCCGCCGAAGGTCGTGCCATGGTCGCCGGGCTGGAGAACGTCGGCGCAGGGGCCGGAGGCCAGGACGGCGCCCACGGGCACGCCGCCCGCGAGACCCTTGGCCACACTCACCAGATCGGGGCTCACGCCGAGCTTGCGGCTGGCGAGCACGGCGCCCGGGCGCCCGATGCCCGACTGGACTTCGTCGGCGGCGAAGAGTATGTCGCGCTTCCTGCAGAGCGCCTCGGCCGCGGCCAGGTACTTCGCGTCCAGCGGGTTCACGCCGCCTTCTCCCTGCACCGGTTCGAAGAGGAAGGCGCAGACCTTGTCGTCGAGCGCCGCGTCCAGGGCGGCGATGTCGTTCGGCGCCACGTAGACGAATCCCGGCGTGAAGGGGCCGAAGAACATGTGGAACTTGTCCTGGCCGGTCGCCGTCACCGTGGTGACGGTCCGCCCGTGGAAGGAGCCCTTCAGCGTCACGATCACGTTCTTGTCGGCCTTCTTGGACGAGCCATATTTGCGCGCGATCTTGATGAGCCCTTCGTTGGCCTCGGCGCCGGAGTTGCAGAAGAAGACCTTGTCGAAACCCGTCATGGCGGTGAGCTCTTCGGCCACGCGCGCCGAAATGTCCGTCATGAAGTAGTTCGACACGTGGATCAGTTTCGCGGCCTGGTCGGCGATGGCGGCCACGAGGGCCGGGTGGCCGTGTCCCAGCGAGTTCACGCCGATGCCCGCCGTGAAATCGATGTAGGCTGTCCCGTCGTCGGCGTAGAGGGTGGCTCCCTTTCCGTGGTCGAAGACCAGCCCCGTGCGCTTGTAAGTATTCATGAATTTGTCGTTCATACGATCATCGTCCCCATGCCTCTGTCGCTGAAAAGCTCGATCAGGAGCGAGTGCGGCGACCGGCCGTCCAGAATATGCGTCGATTTGACGCCCAGCGAAAGCGCTTGCACGCAGCATTCCACCTTCGGGATCATGCCGCCCGAGACGATGCCCTGCCCGATCAGGCCGGGCACGTCCTCGCGCTTCAGCACCGATATCAGCGTGGCCACGTCGGCCACGTCCCTCAGGAGCCCCGGCACGTCCGTGAGCAGGATCAGCTTCTCCGCGTTAAGGGCGCCCGCCAGCTCGGCGGCCGCCGTGTCGGCGTTGATGTTGAAATACCCCGATTCGTCGTTCGGGCGTAGGGCGATCGTGGAGACCACGGGGATGTAGCCCGAGTCCAGAGCGCGGTGGATGACGTCGGGGTTGACCTCGGTGATGGCGCCCACCATGCCGAGGTCCTTGCCGTTCTTGGTGAGCCGCTCGGCGCGGAAGAGGCCGCCGTCGCCGCCGCAGATGCCCAGCGCCGAACCGCCCTGGCGCTCGATGTGGGCTACGAGGTCCTTGTTCACCTTGCCGGAGAGCACCATCTGGACTATCTCCATGGTCTCGTCGTCGGTGTAGCGGATGCCGTCGACAAAGACGCGCTCCTTGCCGAGCTTCTTCAGCATGCGGTCGATCTCGGGCCCGCCCCCGTGGACGAGCACCGGACGTATGCCCACCTGCTGCATCAGGATGAGGTCCTGAAGCACGGCGGCGCGTACGCCCTCGTTGATCATCGCGGCGCCGCCGTACTTCACGACGACGATCTTGCCCGCGAACGATTTGATATAGGGCATCGCCTGGATCAGGATATCAGCCCTCACATTATCAGCTATCATAGTATTCTCCTCCCTTTCGGGCGATCGGTTATTGGCTCGGCTCAGGCTAGGTCCGGTAGTCCCCGTTGATCCTGACATACTCGTAGGTGAGGTCGCAGCCCCAGCAGGTCGCCTGCGCGTCGCCCTCGTTCAGGCTGACATAGATCGTCACTTCCTGGTAGCTCAGGATTTTTTTCGCCTTCTCCTCGTTGAAGGGAAGGGGCACGCCGGCCTTGCAGACCTCGATATAGCCCGAGGCGCTCTCGAAGGCGACGTCCACCTTGTTCGGGTCGAAGTCCTTCCTCGTGTAGCCGAGGGCGCAGAGGATGCGTCCCCAGTTCGCGTCGGCGCCGAAGATGGCCGTCTTGACCAGGCTGGAGCAGATGACGCCCTTGGCGAGCTGCTCGGCCTTCTCTTCGTCGGAAGCGCTCTCCACGGTGCATTCGATCAGCTTGGTGGCGCCCTCGCCGTCGCGGGCGATCATGCGCGCCAGCTGCGTGGAGAGCCAGGCGAGCCCCTCGTAGAAATCGCGGTATTCGGGGCCCTCGGCGTCGATCATGGCGTTGCCGGCCATGCCGTTCGCCAGGATGACGACCATGTCGTTGGTGGAAGTGTCCCCGTCCACGCTCACGCGGTTGAAGGTCTTACCCACGACCGCCGAGAGCGCTTTCTGGAGCATCGCCGAGCTGATCGCGCAGTCCGTGGTGATGAACCCGAGCATGGTGGCCATGTTGGGATGGATCATGCCCGAGCCCTTGGCCATGGCGCCGATGATCACCGGCGTATCGCCCACCTCGATCTGGATCGTCACTTCCTTCTTGACCGTGTCGGTGGTCATGATGGCCTCGCGGGCGTCGATGTTGCCCGTCTTGGACAAGCCCGCGACGAGCTGGTCCATGCCCGCCTCGATCACGCTCACGTCGAGCTGCTGGCCGATCACGCCCGTGGAGGCGACGACCACGTCGCTGGCCTTGACAGGCAGCTTCTCGGCCACCAGCGCCGCCATGCGGCGCGCCGCGGCGACGCCCTGCTCGCCCGTGCAGGTGTTGGCGTTGCCCGAGTTGACGATGATGGCCTGCGCCTTCCCGTCCGCCAGGTGCTCGCTCGTGACGATGAGGGGCTGGCCCTTCACCTGGTTGGTCGTGTAGACGGCGGCCGCGCTGCAGGGCTTCTCGGAGAGCACCAGCGCGAGATCCTTCTTATCCTTGTTTTTCCTGATGCCCACGTGGACGCCGGAAGCCGTGAATCCCTTGGCCGCGGTTACACCGCCGCGAATCTGTACCATGCTTCGACCTCTCTTCCTTATTATGCCGCGCGTGGCGCGGCGACTCTTTCAAGATATCCTGCCCGTGTCGCTAGAACGCGGGGGGAACCATCGCAAGTCCCGCGGTCTCATCGAGGCCGAGGGCGAGATTCATGTTCTGCACGGCCTGTCCCGCCGCGCCCTTCACCATATTGTCGATCGTCGACACCACGATGGCGGTCTTCCCGTTTGAGGACAGATGCACGGAGAGGTCGCAGTAGTTCGAGAAAACGACATTCCGGTTGCTGGCCGTCGCGCCTTCCGGCAGCACGCGCACGAAAGGCTCGCCGGCATAGAAAGAGGCGTAGAGCCCCTGCAGCGCCGCGGCGTCCATGGGCTTTTTAAGCCGGAAATAGATCGTGCTGACGATGCCGCGGTTCATCGGCGCCAGGTGCGGCGTGAACACGCAGGAAACCGGCTCTCCCGCCATGACGGAAAGGTAGCGGTCGATCTCCGGCTGGTGGCGGTGCGCGCCGACTTTATAGGGTGAGATCGCGTCCGAGCAGTCGGGGAAATGCGTCGTCTGGCTCGGCTCGCGGCCTGCGCCCGTCACGCCCGAGGCCGAGTCGATGACGATGCTCTCGCAGTCGGCCAGCCCGTTGGCCAGGGCGGGGTAGAGGCCCAGCTCCGCCGAAGTGGGATAGCAGCCCGGATTGCCGATGAGGCGCGCCTTCCGGATCTTCTCGCGGTTGAGCTCGGGCAGTCCGTACACCGCTTCGGCGTGCAGCGCGGGCCTGATGAAATCCTTGCCGTACCACTTCTTGAAGGTGGCCTCGTCGTCGCCAAAGCGGAAATCCGCCGAAATGTCGATGAAGAGACCGCCCTTGGCAAGGCAGCGTTCGGCGGCCTGGTCGGCGTGGCCGTGCGGCAGGCAGGAAAACAGCACCTGTGAGGCCTCGATGACCGCGTCGACGCTCTTCAGCGTCATGGCGGCCTTGTCCTCGGCGCCGCTCCGCGGGCTGAAGAACGCGGGATAGACCGCTTCAAGGGGCTTGCCCTCGAAGCTTACCGATGAAAGGTGAAGCCTCTTCGGCTCCGGGTGGGAGAGAAGGATCCTGGCCAGCTCGGCTCCGGCATAGCCGGAAGCGCCAAGAATGCCTATCTGCATCATCCGCATCCTCCTGGATACGGCGCCCGCCGCGGAAGACACTGCTTCCCCGGCGATCCGCTATCGATAATTCCCCTTCGGTTTGAAAGGGTGCAATAATAATGTCGGTGGTGGTGGCAGGCGGCGGTCGACGCCTTACCTACGAACAGGGTAGAGACGCGGCGAACGCGGCTCGAACCCGGGGGTGAGAAGGGTAGGGAGATAGAGCGGATAAGAGCGTTTCATAAGCTCCTCCCAAGATGGAATAGGATGTATCAAAATATAAATAGGCCAACGTGTCAACCGGTGCGATGCATAATTATTCATGATATGCAAAAAAATGGAGTCCGCGGCGTGGCGGCTCAAATTTATCCTTGCCTGGAATCGAATTGCATGTTTAGCATGTTTCGTGGATTTTTTTGCTTGCCGGATTTGAAAAGCGCACTTATACTGGCGTGAGAGGTGATTCAGTCCTTATTCCGTATCTCAGGGGGGTGAGTGAATGGATTGGCAACTAATCATCGCGGCTTCCACACTGGCTTCGCTCTTCGCGCTGCTCTACGCGGGGCTCAAGGCGCGGCGAATCGGCTCGATTCCCGTAGAATCCGACATACTTGCACGAATCTCCGGCTACATCGCCGACGGCGCCACAGCCTTCCTGTCGCGCGAATATGCGGTGATCGCGATCATCGTGCCCATTGTCGCCGCGCTGCTCGCCATTTTCAACGGCGGCATCCTGAAACTCCAGGCGGGGGCTTTCGCTGTCGGCGCGGCGTGCTCGGCCCTCTCCGGCTGGTTCGGCATGAAGGTGGCGACCAAGGCCAACGCCAGGACGGCCCAGGCCGCCGTAAAAGGAATGGGGCCGGCGCTTGCCCTGGCTTTCGCGGGGGGCTCGGTCATGGGCATGACCGTAGTCGGACTGGCCCTCCTGGGAGCATCGGCTGTCATTATGGCGACGGCGGCGATAGCCGGCGGAGACCTGGCAGCGCTCTCGACGGCGGTTCTGCCCGTGCTGTCGGGATTTTCCCTCGGCGCCTCGACGATCGCGCTCTTCGCCAGGGTGGGCGGCGGCATCTACACGAAGGCCGCCGACGTCGGCGCCGATCTCGTCGGCAAGGTCGAGGCCGGCATTCCCGAGGACGATCACCGCAACCCCGCCGTCATCGCTGACAATGTCGGTGACAATGTCGGCGACGTGGCGGGTATGGGCGCCGACCTCTTCGAGTCCTACGCCGGCTCCCTCGTCGGCTGCGCCGTCCTCGGCATCGGGCTCGCCGGCTCCGACGACCTGCGCATCCGCCTGGCATTCTTCCCCTTCGCCGCGGCGGCGATAGGCATATTCGCCTCGCTTGCGGGAACCCTCTTTGTGCGCATGAAACCGGGCACCTCGCCGCAGCGGGCGCTGAACGCCGGCTCGTTCGGCGCCTCGGGCCTGGCAATCGCGCTGCTGTTCCCCGTCGCGAAGCTTGTTCTTGGCAATGGCCGTTTCGGCGGGACCGATGGATCCTCCTATGGATACCTGGGCATCGCTTTCGCCGCCGTCATAGGGCTGGCCGCCGGCGCCTTGATCGGCATCATCACCGAATTCTTCACAGGCACCGATACCGCGCCCGTCCGAAAAATTACCAACGCATGCACGACGGGACCGGCGACCGCCATCATTTCCGGCCTCGGCGTCGGCATGATGTCGACCATGCCGCCCATCCTCATCATCGGGGCGGCCATCGCCGGCAGCTTCGCGCTCGGCGGGCTCTACGGCATAGGCGTGGCCGGGCTGGGCATGCTGCTGACGCTCGGCATCCAGCTCTCGGTGGATGCCTATGGCCCGATCGCCGACAATGCCGGCGGACTCGCCGTGATGGCCGAAATGCCGCCCGAGACCCGCGAGATCACGGATTCGCTGGATGCTGTCGGCAACACCACAGCGGCGATCGGCAAGGGATTCGCGATCGGCTCGGCCGCGCTCACCTCCCTCATCCTCCTTGTCGCCTTCATCGAGGCGGCCGGAATCGATGCCGGCACGCTCTCGGTCACGAATCCCGCCGTGCTGATCGGCATGTTCATCGGCGCGATGATCCCGTATCTCTTCTCCGCGCTCGCCATGGATGCGATCGGCGTCGCGGCATTCGCCATGATCGAAGAAGTCAGGCGCCAGTTCCGGTCAAAGCCGGGCATCCTCCAGGGCACGGAAATTCCTGATTACAAGCGCTGCGTCGACATTTCAACGCGTTCGGCGCTGCGAAGCATGATCCTGCCCGGCGTCCTCGCCATCCTTGCTCCCGTCGCCGCGGGATTCCTCGGCGGCCCCGGCGTGCTGGTGGGCCTTCTCGCCGGCTCGACGATTTCGGGTGTACTGCTGGCGATTTTCATGTCAAACTCGGGGGGAGCGTGGGATAACGCCAAGAAGCTGATAGAGTCGAGAGATGTCGAGGGGAAGGGTTCGAGCGCCCACATGGCGGCGGTCGTCGGCGATACGGTGGGCGATCCCTTCAAGGATACCGCCGGCCCCTCGCTCAACATCCTGATCAAGCTCATGGCGATCATCGCCCTAGTCATCGCGCCGATGCTGCGCGCGTTCTGGAGGTAATCATGGCGGAATCGAAGCATCTCTACATGATCATGCACCCCAACCATTCGCTGATCGCGTCCCAGCTCGATCCCGAGCATTTCATCCGGCATTATGTGCAAGGTTCGACGCGCTATTTCGAAGGCCGGCTCATCTTCACCGAAGTCGATCCCGGCTTCAGGAACGAATATTTCGACATAGACGGCGCCTACGCCGAGCTGATCCCCCACGAGGACGGCAGGCCTAAGGCGACGAAATTCATCAAGAGCTACCGGATTCTCGAGCACATGGATTTCAGCGCCTTGGGGAAGCTCTACCTCTGCAATTCGGTGGGCGATTACGTGGAGCTTCAGAGCGCCGAATATAATCCAGATCACGACGCGGAGGAATTCCGCATCATGCTTGAGATCAATCCCGTGAAATTCATCGTGCTCACCAAATATAACTTCCTCGCGTTCGGGCGGTTCATCACCGATCCCCACAACTCGAAGGGCGCTCCGAAGATGTTCTTCTCGCAGCTCGAATTCTCGACCGACGAATTCCTGAAGGAGTACGAGGAAAATCCGCTGATTCGATGCTATGTCCCGGGCATCCATCCCGCGCGGCTTCGCAATGCGATCGATGAAGTGCGCATGACGCCCGGCAAATTCGTCAAGGGCTTGTCCCTCGATTGCCCGATCGACAAGGTGTCGTACAAGCTCCTGCGCGACGGTTTCATGTTCGCGGGCGAGGGATCGTACCGGTATTATCCATTATTGAGCCTGGACGATGTCGAGCGCAAATTCTACCGATACTGGAAATCGATGTAGGATGGGGCGGCGGGCGCCCTGAGAGGCGGGCCGCCGTACCGGCAGCGGCGGGCTTGATGCGCGGCGCCATTCTCGCTATCGTTCTTTTTCTCGTATGGCAAGAACCTACCTTGATACTGGAAGGGCGATCTTCGCCTTGGCCACGGCGCCGGGGCGGGCGGCCCTCGCCGTAATCCGCGTCTCGGGAAGTGCGGCGCTCGGACTCTGCGACCGATGCTTCTCGGGGCAGCGCCCGCTGGCGGAGGCGCGCGGTTATACCATGCTCCATGGCTTTCTCGTGGACCCCGGCTCAGGAGAGCGCATCGACGAAGTGGTGGCGGCCGTCTTCCGCGGCCCGCGCTCCTTCACCGGCGAGGATTCGGTCGAGTTCTCCTGCCATGGGTCGCCCGTGGTGGCGGGCCGCGCGCTCGCCGCGCTCGAGATGGCGGGACTGTCGCCCGCCCTGCCCGGCGAATTCACCTTCCGCGCCTTCATCAACGGCAAGACCGATCTCGTCAAGGCCGAAGCCATCGCAGAGCTCGCGGGCGCTCAGTGCGAATCCGCGCGCGCCGACGCCCTCGCGCGGCTTTCTGGCGCGCTCTCCGCCGAATACGCCTCGCTGCGCGACGCCATGCTCGATTTGCTGGCTGAAATCGAAGCCCGCCTCGACTATCCCGAGGAGGAAGGCCCCGAGGATGGCGAAGGCAAAGCCGTCGACGCGCGAAACGCCGCGGCGGTAGTCTCGGCGCAGCCCTGGCTCGCGACGCTTGCTTCCTGCGAAGCCCGCCTCGAGCGGCTTTCCGGAAGCTACCTCGGCGGCAGGCTGCGGCAGGAAGGCGCGCTCGTCGTCGTGGCGGGCAGGCCGAACGCCGGCAAGTCGAGCCTTTTCAACCTCGTGACGCGGGAAGAGCGCGCCATCGTAAGTCCCGAACCCGGCACGACCCGCGACTGGCTCGAAGCCTGGATCGAGATCGGCGGCTACGCTGTCCGTCTCGTGGATACGGCGGGCCTGCGCCGGGTGGAGGAAGGGGTCGAGGCGGAGGGCGTGCGCCGCAGCCTCGATATGAGCGGCCGCGCCGATGTCATCGTCTATCTCGCCGACGGAAGGGCGGGGCTTTCCCCCGAAGACAGGGAGTTTATCGTCTCCCATCCGGGCGCGATCAAGCTGTGGAACAAAGTCGACGCCGCCGATTGCATGCCGGCGCCGCAGGACGGGGGATGGCTGCCGATCAGCGCGAAAAAAGGCGACCGCCTCGACGCGCTGGAGGCCGCTCTCAAGGAACGGCTCGACGCCCTCGCGGCGGGACTTTCCGGCGAGGCGTCCGGCGGCGATCGCGCCGCGTTTTCCAGCGAAGTCCGGCTCGCGAGCGGGCGTCAGAAAATGCTCGTGGATCGCTGCCTTGAATCCGTGCGCGGCGCGCGAGCGGGAGCGGTCTCCGGCCTTCCCCTCGACGCGGTCGCCCTCGATGTGCGCGAGGCGGCGGATTTCCTTGGCGAGATCACCGGCGAAATCGCGGGCGAGGAAGTCTTCGACCGCATCTTCGGCTCGTTCTGTCTCGGAAAGTAACGTCGCCGGCGCGTACCGGCGGCGGCGCGCGGAGCCGAGAAGCGTTGTGCGATTTATATTGAAGCGCGGAGGTTGCGTTGAGCGATTTTGATGCGATCGTGATAGGAGGCGGGCACGCGGGGATAGAGGCGGCGCTGGCGCTGGCCCGCCTCGGGGCGGCCACGCTGCTCATCACGCAGAATCCCGACACCATCGGGAAGATGTCCTGCAATCCAGCCATCGGCGGCCTCGCCAAGGGCAACCTCGTCCGCGAGATCGACGCGCTCGGCGGCCAGATGGGACTTCTCTCAGATGCCGCCGCCATCCAGGTTCGCATGCTCAACCAGTCGCGGGGGGCGGCGGTTCAGGCGCCGCGCGCGCAGGAGGACAAGGCTCTCTACGCCGCGCTCGCCCGATCGGCGCTCGAAAGCCAGCCCGGACTCTCAATCCTCATGGACACGGTGGTCGACCTGATCGCCGACGCCTCGGGAAAGCGGATCGAAGGCGTCCTGACCCAGCGCGGCGCGAGGATAGGCGCGAGGGCCGTGGTCCTCACGACCGGCACCTTCATGGAAGCCAAGCTGTTCATCGGCGAGTGGCGAGGCGCGGGCGGCCGCCTCGGCGAGCCGGCCGCCGAAGGCCTCGGCGCAGCGCTCCGCGCGAAGGGCTTTCCCGTCGGCAGGATGAAGACAGGCACGCCGGCGCGCATCAAGGCGTCTTCGATCGACTTCTCCCGCCTCGAAATCCAGCGCGGCGATCCCGGACCGATCCGCTTCTCGTTTCTAGAGCGCGACTTCGGCCGCCCCGATATTCCCTGCCATATTCTCTGGACCAACGGCGAAACCCATGCGGCGATCCGCGCGGGCCTCGGCCGATCGCCCCTCTATTCGGGAGCCATCGTCGGAAAGGGCCCGCGCTACTGCCCCTCGATCGAGGACAAAGTTGTGCGATTTCCTGACCGCGAGCGCCACCAGGTCTTCGTCGAGCCCGAGGGCGAATACACCGACGAGGTGTACCTGAACGGTCTCTCCAGCTCGCTGCCCGAGGATGTGCAGATTGCGTTTTACCGGACCCTTCCGGGCTTCGAGCGCGCGCAGATCGTGCGCCCGGCCTACGCGGTCGAATACGATTACCTCGACCCGGCGGCGCTCCGCGCATCCCTCGAGTCAAAACTCATGGCGGGGCTTTTCGTGGCTGGGCAGACGAACGGCACATCGGGCTACGAGGAGGCGGCGGCTCAGGGCTTGATGGCAGGCATCAACGCGCGCCGCTATCTTGACGGCGGCGAACCGGTGATCCTCGGCCGCGGCGAAGCATATATCGGCGTCCTCATCGACGATCTCGTCACCCTGTCGCCGAAAGAACCCTACCGCATGTTCACCAGCAGGGCCGAGCATAGGCTCGCCCTCAGGCAGGATTCGGCTGACCTGAGGTTGACCCCGATCGCCCTTAGGCTGGGCCTCGCCGACGAAGCACGCCGCGAAGCTTTCGAACGCCGAAAATCCGGCATCGAGGAAATAGCCGCTCTTCTGGGAACGCGCAGAGTAACCGCCGCCGACGCCGCGGCAGAGGCCGCATATCTTCCCCACGTTGGAGAATTCCTCGCCGACGCGCTGAGGGATCCGCGTATCGGGGCGCTCGCCGACGGGGCTCCCGGCCTTAAGGCCTTCCTGGCGCCCCTGCTTCCCGGCTGCGCCGGCTATCCCGAACCCTGGCTTTTAACGGCCGCCCTCGACGCGCGCTACAAGGGCTACCTCGAAAAGGAAGAGCGCCTCGCCGCGCGCGTCGACCGCTCCGATCGCCTTCGCATCCCGGAGGGCTTCAGCTATGAGCGCGTGCTCGGCCTCTCCGCCGAAGCGATCGAAAAGCTCGCGGCAGTCAGGCCTCTCACGCTCGGCCAGGCAGCCCGCGTGCCCGGCGTCCGCAAGTCCGACGCCGCCCTGCTCTATGTCGCCCTGTCGCGCAAGCCTGATCTTTCGCCAGCCTAAGCGTCAGCGCTCGCCGCCCGCTTCGTCGCCCCTGTCCTGCTCGATGCCGCAGAGCGCCGCAAGCTCAACCTTGGCCCGCTCGAGCGCGTCGGCATAGTTCTTCCTGAGCGCCTCGACATTCTGCTTGTAAAAGGCGGCGAATTCGGGGTCGGCCATCGGGTCCAGGCGAACGTCCTGGCCCATGCGCGCGGCCATCTGGCGTTCCTTTTCCTTGAAGCGGGGAGCCCACTGGTTCCGAATCGCCTGCTCCACGCGCTTAACCTCTTCCTGGTATTTCTTCAGGAAGGACGCGATCTGCTGCACCATGGACTGCAGCTCGGCGGCGCCCGCGGCTCCCTTCGCCGCGCCGGTCTCGGCGAGCTTGCCCATGCCGGCACCTATCGTCGCGAGCTTATCCTCGTCGAAAAAGGCGCCCGGCAGCTGGATCTGCGCGGCCAGCACCTCAAACAGCGCCTTCCTGAACCGCTCGCGCCCCGAATCCGACACGGCGAGCACTGCCGCCGCTATATCCGTGGCCTCGGGCTCATCGAGGAATTTGCCGGCCGTCTTCCTGCCCTCGGTCTTGATTCTGGCCGCTTCGAGCGCAGCCTCGTCGACTTTCAGGTTCTTTGTCCGCTCGAGCGCCAGCTCAAGGGCGCTCTTTATCATCGCCATCGGAAACCCTCCGTTCCGGCTCCGCCTCGTTCAGCGACGCGGCGAAGCTCTTGATCTTGTCCCCGATGCTCGCCGCGACGATCGCCGCGGAAAGCCACTCGATACCGGTCTTCGCCGCGGCCGGGAAAGTGCCGGTGATCAGGCCAAGCACTTCAAAGCTGTAGGCGACCATGATCGAGGCGATGGCCACTTTCCCCATCGGGGTGGTTTTTGGCTCGACTCTCCGCTTGATGGCGATCAGCGCGCCCATGAGGACCACCTGAACGCCAAGCCGGATCAGCACGAGTGCCAGGAACCATATCGGTATAAGTCGATAATAGCGAAATACGAGCGTGAGGACAACGATGAGGCAGTAATCGCTGGCCGAATCCAGCATCCGGCCAGCCTTGGTCACCTCGTTCGCTTTCCGCGAGATGTAGCCGTCGAGAAAGTCGGTGATGAAGATCGCTACGACGAGGGCGAGGAGGGGATACCGGATGCTGTAGGTCTTGGCCGCCACCACAAGGAACAGCAGCGTTGGCATGGTGCTCACGCGGATCAGGGTGACGCGGTTCGCGAGGTTTATCTTTGCGAGCTTTTCCCCCGTCGCTTCCTTGCGGAAATCGTTCAGGAAGCAATTGAGCAATATATAGAGGAAAAGATGGAAGCCGGCGCTCGCTCCCAGGAATCGCCACCCATACGCGGCCAGAAATCCTCCCGGCGCGGCGAAGGCGCAGAAGGTCGCGCACTGCAAGACGAAATAGAGTCCTACGGTTTTCGCAATGCTTGCGCGGAGGCTTCTAATTCTCTCGTGTTCGTGCATGGAAGCCGCCTCCATCGCTCGCGACCGGGATCCCGGCATTCTCTGATATAACCGACGCTTGGCTTTAATAGTAGTGGCAATACTATAACCTTGACACGCTGGCTGTCAAATCCATATCTTGAGCGCATGACGAAAGCCGACAAAGTGACGATGAGCAGGATCGTGCTCGCGCCGCTCTTCTTTATCTTATATAGCTATCCCATCCTCGCCCCAATTCCGACCCTTTTCCTGCTCTGGGCTCTCTTCGCCGTCATAGAGATAAGCGACTTCGTCGACGGCAAGGTAGCGCGCTCATCCAATGAAGTGAGCGACTTCGGCAAGCTTTTCGACCCTTTTGCCGATGTCCTTGCCCGGCTAACCTATTTCGCCTGCTTCGCCTTTTCGGGCATCATGCCTCTGTGGATCTTCGTCATCGTGCTCTATCGCGAATTCAGCATCAACTTCCTCAGGATGATGCTCGCCTTCAAGGGGATAGCCATGGGCGCCCGCCCGGGCGGAAAGCTCAAGGCCGGCCTCTATATGGTCTCCGGCATGCTTGCGCTTCTGCAAACATCGCTCGAAAGGCTTGCGATTTTTTCCAGCTTCCTTCCGGCGCTGAAAATCGTGGTCTTTGCCGCTTTCTGCATCGCCGGTCTTCTTTCGGTTATTTCTTTCGTTGACTATCTTGTTCAATTCAAAAGACTTACCTCCAAAACGACGAATCGATAACGCGGAAAACCGAAAAAAAACTTGGTTTGCTATTGACCAAGCATGGGCAAATCGTTAAAGTCCTATTCGCGCCGTGCAGCGATGCGCGACACAAAACAGCAAAGATTGCGGTAAAACGTAAGATTTGCAAAGAGCGATAAATTAAAAAAATCGCTCTTGACAAAGCGGTAGCGAATTTGCTACCTTCATCGAGCGCTCTGAGAAGTGGCTGCTGGAAACGGCGAAACGGAAAGAGGGCAGCGGGGAAGCGAGAGGGCGCAAAGCGGCCTTTTGCGAGTACCGCGGGGATCTACCACAGGAATTAGGGAAGGGATAGAAAGAGGTAAGGGATCTCGCAAACACCTAGCGGTGTTTGCGGCGGCGATTTTGCGCCAGCGCGAAGAATCGTCGAAAGTCCGTGAAAACTGCGTAAGCAGTGATTGCGGCGCCGGGCTTGAATAAAGCTTGGTGAAGGCATCGAATGCCGGTCGGCGCTGCTTGTTAGCAGCGTCGGCGAACTAAAATTCTTTATGAAATATCCTGCGGGAGCAATCCCGTTGGAATATATCATGGAGAGTTTGATCCTGGCTCAGAACAAACGCTGGCGGCGTGTCTTAAGCATGCAAGTCGAGCGGCAAGGGCAGCAATGCCCCTAGAGCGGCGGACTGGTGAGTAACGCGTGGGTGATCTACCTAGGGCATGGGGATAGCCATTAGAAATAGTGGGTAATACCGAATACGTTCGCATGGATGCGTCCATGCGAGGAAAGGTGCTACGGCACCGGCCTATGATGAGCTTGCGTCTGATTAGCTAGTTGGTGAGGTAAAGGCCCACCAAGGCGATGATCGGTAGCCGGCCTGAGAGGGTGTACGGCCACACTGGGACTGAGATACGGCTCAGACTCCTACGGGAGGCAGCAGCTAAGAATATTCCGCAATGGACGAAAGTCTGACGGAGCGACGCCGCGTGGATGATGAAGGCCGAAAGGTTGTAAAGTCCTTTTGCTGGGGAAGAATAAGCGTGGGAGGGAATGCCCGCGTGATGACATGAACCGGCGAATAAGCCCCGGCTAACTACGTGCCAGCAGCCGCGGTAACACGTAGGGGGCAAGCGTTGTTCGGAATTACTGGGCGTAAAGGGCATGTAGGCGGCCTTGTAAGCTTGGCGTGAAAGTCCACGGCTTAACCGTGGGATTGCGTTGAGAACTGCGAGGCTTGAGTGACGGAGAGGGAGCTAGAATTCCTGGTGTAGGGGTGGAATCTGTAGATATCAGGAAGAATACCAATGGCGAAGGCAAGCTCCTGGCCGATGACTGACGCTGAGGTGCGAAAGTGTGGGGATCAAACAGGATTAGATACCCTGGTAGTCCACACTGTAAACGATGTGCACTAGGTGCTGGGGCGGATGCTTCAGTGCCGTAGCTAACGTGATAAGTGCACCGCCTGGGGAGTATGCTCGCAAGGGTGAAACTCAAAGGAATTGACGGGGGCCCGCACAAGCGGTGGAGCATGTGGTTTAATTCGATGGTACGCGAGGAACCTTACCTGGGTTTGACATACAGTGTGATAGGTCAGAGATGATCTAGCGTAGCAATACGACGCTGTACAGGTGCTGCATGGCTGTCGTCAGCTCGTGCCGTGAGGTGTTGGGTTAAGTCCCGCAACGAGCGCAACCCCTACTGCCAGTTACTAACAGGTTAAGCTGAGGACTCTGGCGGAACTGCCGGTGACAAACCGGAGGAAGGTGGGGATGACGTCAAGTCATCATGGCCCTTATGTCCAGGGCTACACACGTGCTACAATGGGTGAGACAGAGTGACGCGAAGCCGCGAGGTGGAGCAAATCGCAGAAAATCATCCGTAGTTCGGATTGGAGTCTGAAACCCGACTCCATGAAGGTGGAATCGCTAGTAATCGCGCATCAGCATGGCGCGGTGAATACGTTCCCGGGCCTTGTACACACCGCCCGTCACACCATCCGAGTGGGGGGTACTTGAAGCCGTTTGTCCAACCGCAAGGGGGACGGCGTCTATGGTACGTCTCGTGAGGAGGGTGAAGTCGTAACAAGGTAGTCGTACCGGAAGGTGCGGCTGGATCACCTCCTTTCTACGAGAAGGGCACTGAAAAAGGATTTCGCAAGAAATGCTTTACACGGTGCACAATCCTAGAAAAGGCAGGAATGCCTCGGGCATCCAGTTACAGGATGCCCACCCCAAACCTCTTTCTATCTCATTCCTTTTTTTACTAAACATCAATTCAGACCAACCGGGGATATAGCTCAGTTGGCTAGAGCGGCGGCTTTGCAAGCCGTAGGTCGGGGGTTCGAGTCCCCCTATCTCCACGACGGCCCGCGTGGTTGCGCGTGGAGCGCTCATAGTTCTTTTACAATTTAGGGAAGGGAAGCAGGCTTTGAGCTTGGAGCGTTTGCGAAAGCGGACGTGAAAAGCGAGAAGCAAATGAGAAAGACATTTCTATTGAAGCGAGAAGAGTGAAGCATAATATGGTCAAGCGAATACGGGCGTACGGTGGATGCCTATGGAGTCGCACGGCGAAGAAGGCCGTGACAAGCTGCGATAAGCCACGGGGAGGAGCACATATCCAATGATCCGTGGATGGCCGAATGGGGTAACCCAACTGACGAGAGTCAGTTAGCACTATCTGAATAAAATAGGATAGTGCGGCAATACCCAGGGAACTGAACCATCTAAGTACCTGGAGGAAAATACATCAAAAGAGATTCCCACTAGTAGCGGCGAGCGAACGGGGAAGAGCCTAAACTCATGTCAGTGTCAAGGTGCATGCCGTTGCTGACAGGGGGTTGTAGACGCAAGTCTGAGGGACATGCAGGACCTCGCGAAGTTATAAAGCATTCCAGTAAGGGAACGGCATGGGAAGGCCGGCTAAAGAGGGTGAGAGCCCCGTACCTATAAATGGAATGACTTCGTGGACTTGTGTTCTGAGTACGGCGAGGCCCGAGAAACCTTGTCGGAAGCTGGGTCGACCACGATCCAAGGCTAAATACGATGCGACTACCGATAGTGAACCAGTACCGTGAGGGAAAGGTGAAAAGAACCCCGGCGAGGGGAGTGAAATAGAACCTGAAACCATACGCCCACAACAGGTCGGAGGGGGGTTAAACCCCTGACGGCGTGCCTTTTGTAGAATGAGCCTGCGAGTTACGGTATGCAGCAAGGTTAAAGCGTTGAAGCGCTGGAGCCGGAGGGAAACCGAGTCTTAAATGGGCGGAAGTTGCATGTCGTAGACCCGAAGCCAAGTGATCTTATTACGGTCAGGTTGAAGCTCAGGTAACACTGAGTGGAGGACCGAACTCTAGTGTGATGAAAAACGCAGGGATGAACCGTGATAAGGGGTGAAAGGCTAATCAAACTTGGAAATAGCTGGCACTCCCCGAAATGCCTTGAGGGACAGCCTCATACAAATGTCTAGGAGGTAGAGCACTGTTTGGACTAGGGGTCTTCACCGGCTACCAAACCCAGGCAAACTCCGAATGCCTAGACACAACGTATGGGAGTGAGACTGTGTGCAACAAAGTTCATAGTCGAGAGGGGAACAGCCCAGACCGACAGCTAAGGTCCCAAAATACCGCTAAGTGTAAAATGAGGTGTTATTGCAAAGACAGCCAGGATGTTGGCTTAGAAGCAGCAATTCATTAAAAGAGTGCGTAATAGCTCACTGGTCGAGCAATGATGCGCAGACAATGTAACGGGGCTAAGCGGTATACCGAAGCTTCGGATTCGCACAGCGTGCTTGCACGCTAGCGGATGGTAGGGGAGCATTCCATGGACCGGAGAAGGTAACCTGGAAGGGTTGCTGGAGGGGATGGAAGAGAGAATGCAGGTATAAGTACACGAAAAGACGGGTGAGATTCCCGTCCGCCGAAAACCTAAGGTTTCCTGGGTAAAGGTCATCTTCCCAGGGTTAGTCGGCCCCTAAGATGAGGCGGAAACGCGTAGTCGATGGGAAGCTGGTTCATATTCCAGCACCTTGTTGAGATTCGACGGGATGACGCATGAGGTGAAACCCGGCCAGAGAACGGTTGTTCTGGTCGAAGTGATGAGCCGTTGATTGTGGTAGGCAAATCCGCCACGAGAGGTAAGTCATGACAGCGAGCGATGCTACGGCAAAGCGAAGCGGGCGTAATCAAGGTGCCAAGAAAGAATCCCTAAGGTTCGTCTCAATAAGACCGTACCGTAAACGGACACACGTAGGTGGGATGAGAAATCTAAGGCGCTCGAGATAACTCGCGTTAAGGAACTCGGCAAAATGCACACGTAACTTCGGGAGAAGTGTGGCCTTCGCAAGAAGGTTGCAGAGAGCAGGCCCAGGCGACTGTTTACCAAAAACACAGGACTCTGCGAACGCGCAAGCGGACGTATAGGGTCTGACGCCTGCCCGGTGCTGGAAGGTTAAAGGGAGGAGTTAGCCGCAAGGCGAAGCCCTGAACTGAAGCCCCAGTAAACGGCGGCCGTAACTATAACGGTCCTAAGGTAGCGAAATTCCTTGTCGGGTAAGTTCCGACCCGCACGAATGGTGGAACGATCTGGGCACTGTCTCAACGCGAGACTCGGTGAAATTTAAGTAGCGGTAAAGATGCCGCTTACCCATGGTTAGACGGAAAGACCCCGTGAACCTTTACTGTAACTTACCATTGGGACTTGGTTTTGCATGTGTAGGATAGGTGGGAGACTATGAGGCATGGCCGTTAGGCTGTGCGGAGTCGTCGGTGAAATACCACCCTTGCAAGACTAGGTTTCTAACCTGTTCCGTGAAGCCGGGATGGGGACAGTAGTAGGTGGGCAGTTTGACTGGGGCGGTCGCCTCCTAAACAGTAACGGAGGTGCGCGAAGGTCACCTTACTCTGGTTGGAAATCAGAGTACAAGTGTAAAGGCATAAGGTGGCTTGACTGCAAGTCCGACAGGACGAGCAGGTACGAAAGTAGGTCTTAGTGATCTGGCGGTCGCGAGTGGAAGCGCCGTCACTTAACGGATAAAAGGTACTCTGGGGATAACAGGCTGATCTTGCCCAAGAGTTCACATCGACGGCAAGGTTTGGCACCTCGATGTCGGCTCATCGCATCCTGGGGCTGGAGCAGGTCCCAAGGGTTTGGCTGTTCGCCAATTAAAGCGGTACGTGAGCTGGGTTCAGAACGTCGTGAGACAGTTCGGTCCCTATCTGCCATGGGCGTTGGATGGTTGCGAGGAGCTGTTTTTAGTACGAGAGGACCGAAATGGACGAACCTCTGGTTTACCAGTTATCCTGCCAAGGGTACGTGCTGGGTAGCTAAGTTCGGAAGGGATAACCGCTGAAAGCATCTAAGTGGGAAGCCCACCTCAAGATTAACCATCCCTGAGGATTTAATCCTCCTGAAGGCACCAGGGAGACTACCTGGTTGATAGGGTGGAGATGTAAGCGCAGTAATGCGTTCAGTCGACCACTACTAATTTGCCGTGAGGCTTGACCATATTATCCTTCACTTTTACGAAATCGAATGTTTCAATGGAAATGTCGCGAGTTGCGCTGCCTTCAATGCGGTAGCCTTATGACAAGATTTTCAGGATACATACTGCTTCCTTCGCGATAGTAATCGCGCGTGATTACTATCACGAGTTCCCTTTGGTTTGTTAAATTTGCCTGGTGACTATTGTGAAGAGGCCACACCCGTTCCCATTCCGAACACGGAAGTTAAGCTCTTCAACGCCGATGGTACTGCCTTCGTGGTGGGAGAGTAGGTCGTCGCCAGGCTTTTTTTTATTCTTTTCAAACGGCGCTAGCGCGTATGAATTCGCGTTGGCCGTCATGGCCGTCACTGGCGCAGCGCTTGGCATTTAGGCCAGCGCAGAGGCTAGCCAACCATGCGGGCGAAAAAAGCCCCAGCTTTCACGGCTGGGGCTTTTTCATATACGCAGGGCAAGGCGCGCGGCTGAATCGTCTCCTTCAGGAACGCCTGAATGTCTTCGTGAAGAGAACGAGGACAGTATAAACTTCCAGCCTTCCAGCAAGCATGATGAAAGAGAGCCAGATCTTGATCCACCAGGGGAAGAACGAGTAATTAGCGGCAGGACCGACGAGGGCCAGACCGGGGCCGATGTTGCCGAGGTTTGCGAGGGTCGCGGTCAGGCTCGTCGTTATATCGTAACCGGCAATCCCGATAAGCAGGACCGAGACAACCATTATTCCAAAATAGAGGAATACGAGGGCTGCGGCATCGAAGACTACATTCTTCCTGACAGGCTTTCCGTTGACGACAATCGCATAGACACCCTTCGGGTTCATCAAGTATCGCATTTCAGTGAACGACATTTTGAAGAGCGTGATGATGCGAATGACCTTGATGCCTCCGGCGGTGGAGCCGGCGCATCCTCCGATGAACATTAAGAATAGCAGGGCGGATTGAGAGGCGGCGGGCCATTTGGTGAAATCGTCGGTCGCGAATCCAGTGGTCGTCAATATGGAGGAGCTTTGGAATCCCGCATACCTGAGCGCGTTGAAAAAATTGCCGAACATGCCATGATTGCGAAGATCCAGAGCGATGATAAGCGTCGTTGCGGCGAAGATCGCGAGGTAGGCCTTGAGTTCCGAGTCTTTGATCGCGCTGATGAATTGCCCATGCAGGGACCGGTAGATGAGCGTGAAATTCATGCCCGCCACGAGCATGAAGACGGTGATGACCACATCGATGTAGGCGGAGCGGTAGAAGCCGACGCTCGCGTTCTTTATGCCGAAGCCGCCGGTGGCGAGCGTGGCGAAGGTGTGGCTGATGGCGTCGAACCAGGGCATGTTCCCAAGCCTCAGCAGTATGATCTCGATCACCGTAAGCCCTATGTAGATGAGCCAGAATATTTTCGCTGTTCCGGATATCTTGGGGGTGATCTTGTCGACCGAGGGGCCGGGCGCTTCGGCTTCCATGAGCCGATGCCCGCCAAACCCGAGCAGGGGGAAGATGGCGACCGTGAGCACCACGATGCCCATGCCGCCGAGCCAATGGGTAGTCGAGCGCAGGAGAAGGAGCGATCGCGGTAACGTCTCGACGTCGGTCAATATGCTGGCTCCCGTCGTGGTGAAGCCGCTCATCGCTTCGTAAAAAGCGTCGATAAAGGATGGGATGGCTCCGGAAAGGACGAAAGGGAAGGCCGCTATCAGGCAGGCGGTGATCCAGGTAAAGGTGACGAAGAGAAATCCTTCACGATTGGTAAGGTAAGGATTTTTGTCGTTCCTGCACAGGAACGACATGACCGAGAAGAAAAGCAGCCCGAACATCGCCGGAATGAGGAGACTCATGGTAACACGGCTCGGTTCTGCCTCGATGGCGGAAAAAACGGCAATGGCCACGAGGAAGAGCGAGAGGATTCCCGCGACAATCGAAAGCATGCGAAGCACTGACTTTGGGTGCATAACTCTCAGACTCCAAAAAGGCTTTCGAGCTTGACGATCTGCTCCTTGGAGAGGACGAGGCCGATGCTGTCCTTTTCATGGATCACCGTATCGCCCGAGGGCACGATCGTTTTCCCTTCATGAATGACGAAAGCGACCAGGATGCCCTTGGGGAGGCCGAGTTCGGCGATGCGCCGACCGGCTTTCGCGTAGTGCGCGCCGATAGCCAGTTCTATCAATTCGAAGGGACCTTCCATGAAGTGGTGCAGCCGCCTTATGTTCGCCCTGCGAACAAGATCGAGAATGGCGCCGGCAGTCACCGACTTCTGGTTGACAATCGCGTCGATCTCGACCGAGCCTTCCAGGCGCATGTAGAGGTCGTTGAACACGACGGCGAGCACGCGGCGCGCCCCTGCAAGTTTCGAGACGAGGGCGGTGGCCAGGTTGTCGCCCTGGGCGCCCGATAGGCACAGAACGATATCGGAAAGGCCGATGCCCTCCTCCTCGATGAGGAACTCGTCCGAAAGGTCGCGATGGATGGTCTCTATGCTCGTGAAGACGCGCGACACGCCTTTCACCAGCTCATAGTCGTTATCGATCACCTTGACGATCGGATTGCCGAGGAGCGAAAGCGCGTTTATCCCTGTCAGCGCCTTGTTGCCGGAGTCGGCGCCTTCGAGGGCCGGTACGCCGAGCTCCTTGAGGATGAGGGCGGTGAGCTGTCCGGCGCCGAAAAGAGTAAGATGTTTGAGCTTGAGCGCCCGCCGGCCGGTCTGGCCGAAGAGGCGATCCAGTTCTCCCGGTTCGCCGAGGATGTAGATGGTATCGGCAGCTTCCACTATGAATTGGCCGGAAGGTGCGATGAACTCGCCTTCGCGGACGACGCCGGGGATTATGAAATCTTTGCCGATCTCATTCCTAATCTGCTGCAGCGTTTGGCTTGGAAATCTGCGGTCGGCGGAGGCCGGCATTTTCCGAAGCTGGATGCCCGCTTCCTTGACGTCGATTGTTTCCGGGGACATCCCGCGGAAGATGATGCGCGCCACCGCTTGGGCAGTCTCGTATTCGGGATTGAGAATATGGTCGACACCGAGGATGCGCCGGCGCTTGTCGTGGAACGCGGAGAAATAATGGCTTCTCACGCGGGCTATGGTTCTGGGCCGCTTGAAGGTCTCGGCGACGAGCCCGCAGGCTACGATGTTAGCGTCGTCGCTTCCTGTCAGGGCTATGAACCAGTCGGCTTCCGCCGTGCCCACGCTGGCGAGGAGGTCGAGGTTCTCCCCGTCGCCCTCCTGAACGAGGCAATCCAGCTCATTCGCGATTCCCATCGCGATATCGGGCTTTCTTTCGATGATGACGACATCCCGGCCTTCGGCGACGAGTTCCCGTGCGATCTGCAGGCCAAGGGTGCCGGCGCCGACAATGACAATTTTCATAGGATATCTACTATAGAATGGCTTTCACAATCGGGCAACCCGGAAGAGGAAGGCGAAGAGCATAAAGGCGGGCGCCCAACGCTCCCGGATTTCCCCTATAGAAGCGGCAGGGCTGAAGTGATATGATGGGGTTCCGGAGCGTACGAGCGTGAGCATACGAATCGGCCGTGACCGGATCCTATTCTTTGGATACTTCATCGGCATCATTTTGCTTGGTTCCTTCCTCCTCTCGACCCCCGCGGCTTGGAAGGGCGCGGGGAAGCTTCGCTATATCGATGCTCTCTTTACCGCCACCAGCGCCGTCTGCGTGACGGGTCTCATCACCGTGGATACCGCCGCCTTTACCCGCCTCGGGCAGATTGTGATCATGTGCCTGATTCAGACGGGCGGACTCGGGTTGATCACCTTCGCGACGCTCTACCTCGCCCTGCCCCGGCGGCGGCTCTCGATAGTGTCCCGCGGCCTCATCACCGACTATTCGCTCGCCGAAGTCGAATACCAGCCGAAAAAAGTGGTGAAGACGATTGTGGGACTGACCTTCGCGATCGAGGGCATCGGCATGCTTGTCATGAATTTTCGTTTCTCCGCGCTGGGATATCCGTTTTTCACCGCCGCCTTCCATGCGGTGTCGGCTTTTTGCAACGCTGGCTTTTCGACTTTTCCCGACAACCTTGAGCGTTTCGCCCGCGATCCCCTGATCAATATCACCGTTATGGCGCTCATCGTGATGGGCGGCCTCGGCTTCATCGTCATGCGCGACATCGGCAAGCTGATCGTGAGGGAGAAGACTCAGCTAAGCTACCATTCATCGGTGGTGCTGAGGACGACGGTCTCCCTCATCCTCTTCGGCGCGGCGATCCTGCTGGCGCTGGAATATAACGGAGCGTTTCATGGCTTGACGATGGGGCAGAAGGTCATGGCGGCTTTCTTCGCTTCGATCACGCCGCGAACGGCGGGCTTCGATACGATCGTCCCGGCGGCTTTCGGGCGCGGTTCCGTGCTCGTGACGATCCTGCTGATGTTCATCGGCGCCTCGCCTGCATCGACCGGCGGCGGCATCAAGACGACCACCTTCTTCATCCTGGTGATGACTGCTTTCAGATACCAGGATGGCGCCGATTCGGTGGACTATCGCGGCAGGTCGATCGGCGGCCACACGATTTTCAAGGCGGTAGGGGTCGTCGTTAAGGGGATCATCGTCGTGTTTACCGCGGTCATCGTCATTTTGGCGAGCGAAAAGGCCCGCGGATATTCTCTTCCCAGCATCGATGTGATTTATGAAGTGGTATCGGCTTTCGCGACCGTGGGCCTGTCGCTGGGCATTACCCCGGGCTTGGGCGATATGTCGAAGCTTACGTTGATCGCCGCGATGTTCATAGGCCGCGTGGGCTTGTTCGCGATGGCGCTTCCGAAGGCTGGGAGAAAGATCGAAGGATATGCCCGCCTGCCAGGCGCAGATCTCATGATTGGCTGAGCGCCGGAACGCGCAGGCCATAGGGAAAGCAGCAAGGGGCAAGACCCCGGGAGACCGCGATGCGACAATATGCATTCATCGGACTTGGCACGCTCGGCATGAGCATGCTCGAGAGCATTGCTAAGGTAACCGACCAGATCGTCGTGATTGACCAGAATCCGGCGCTCATCGATCGCGTCAAGGATTTGGTGAGAACCGCCTACGTCGCCGATGCGATGGAGGGCGGGGCTCTCGAGCGGATACTGCCCGATGCGGTTGATGTCGCCGTGGTCGACATGGGCGACAATATCGAGGCCGCCCTCCTGGTGACCCATAGCCTCAAGAAGCATGGCGTCAACGAGATCATCGTAAAGGCGGATTCCGATGAGCGCAGCGAAATCCTGCGCATTGTCGGCGCTACGAGGGTGGTGCGCTCGGATCGAGAGGCAGCGGCGAGAATCGTGCCGCTCGTTCTCTCATCTACCCTGTACAATTTCATACCGATCGGCGGCGACCTGGTCATGGCCGAGGTCAGCGTGCCGTCCGACCTCCCCGGCAAAACCCTGGTGGAAGCCGACCTGCGGCGCCGCGCGGGAGTCAACGTCGTCGCCATTCGATCCAAGGATTCGACCGCCTATCGCAACTTCGACAGGGACTATCGGCTCGTGGAGAGCGATCTCCTCCTTGTGGCCGGAAACGAGTCCGAGGTCTTCGCCTTTTCAGGAGTGCCCCAGGCGACGGCGCATGCGAAAAAGGGCTCGACGATATCCTCGATCATGAAGAGCATCTTCAAGCCCGGGACCGCCGGAAAATGATGCGCGGGCATCCCGGATTTCGGGCGCCCCATTTCATTGCTTGGTGAGCAATTGACCCGCTTCCGCCTAACCATTAGAATCAAAGGTGCACAACGGCATCGATCAACGGCCAGTGCATCGGCCGCCGCGGCTTAGCCCGGCGGCGGCTAAAACCGCGCGGGGATCAACTCTGGCGCGGACGCGGAGGTCCAAATGGACATTTTTACCAAGTGTTTCGAGTACGATCTCGACAAAAAGGCGATGGAAAAGGGTATCTATCCCTATTTCCAGCCGCTCGACGGAATGGAGGGAACGGAAGTCTCCTTCCAGGGGCACAAGATCATCATGATCGGCTCCAACAACTATCTCGGACTGACGATGCATCCCAAGGTCAGGGAGGCGGCGATGAAGGGACTTCAGGAGTTCGGCCCCTCATGCACCGGCAGCCGATTCCTGAACGGCACGCTCAAGCTCCACGTCGAGCTCGAGGAAAAGCTGGCCGCTTTCATGGGCAAGGACTCGGCGCTCGTCTTCTCCACGGGCATGCAGACCAACCTCGGCGCGATCTCCTCGCTGATCGGGAGGAATGACGTCGTCATCACCGACAAGGAAGACCACGCCTCCATCGTCGACGCCTGCAGGCTGGGCATGGGCGAGATCAAGCGCTTCGTGCATGCCGATCTCGACCAGCTCGACCGAATCCTCGCCAAGATCCCCGAAGACAAGGGAACCCTCGTCGTCGTCGACGGCGTTTTCTCGATGGGAGGCGACATTGTCGACCTGCCCAAGCTCGCGGCGATCTGCAAGAAGCGCGGCGCGCGCCTCTATGTGGATGACGCCCACTCCCTCGGCGTGCTGGGCGGCGGCCGCGGCACGGCGTGGCACTTCAACATGGTGAAGGACGTCGACATCACCATGGGAACCTTCTCAAAGAGCTTCGCCTCGCTCGGCGGCTTCGTGACCGGCGACAAGGATGTCATCAACTACATCAAGCATAACGCCCGATCCTTTATCTTCTCCGCCTCCCTGCCGGCGCCGAACGCCATGGCTGCCATGGCCGCCCTTGAAGTGATGGAGACCGAGCCCTGGCATGTCGAGAAGCTCTGGGAGAACGCGGCTTTCATGCTCAAGGGCTACCGCGAGCTAGGCTTCAACATCGGCGCCACGCAGACCCCGATAATCCCCGTGATCATCGGCAACGACGAACTCTGCTTCCGCTTCTGGAAGGAGCTCTTCGACGCCGGTGTCTACTGCAACCCCGTCGTGTCCCCCGCCGTTCCCGAGGGCATGGCCCTGCTCAGGACCTCGTATATGGCGACCCATACCCGGCCGCAGCTTGAAAAGGTTCTCGGCATCTTCGAAACCGCGGGCAAGAAGCTCGGCATCATCTGATAGGCGCAGCAGCGCATATCGCTGAATGAAAAAGCCGCCCGGGAAAACCGGGCGGCTTTTTTGGCTCCGGCTGGCCTGCGCCGCACGGCGTTCATTCTCCCATGAAAGGCGCGATCAGGCCGTGTTCGACGAAGCTGTAGTAGGTCTCCTGGCTGAAGACGATGTGGTCGAGGAGGGGAATGCCGAGAGTGTCGCCGGCCTCGCGCAGCCGGTTCGTTATGTCGATATCCTCCTTTGAAGGCTCGACGTTGCCCGAAGGGTGGTTGTGAGCCACGATGATGGCGCAGGCCCTGTCGGTTATGGGATCGGCGAAGATTTCCCTGGGATGCACGACTGTTTTATTCACCAATCCCGAGGTGATCTGCCGCGCCGAGATGACCTCGTGGGCGCCGTTCAGCGAAATGCAGAGGAAATGCTCCTGTTTGCGGTCCGAGAAGTGCGAGATGAGGGGGAAGACATCCTTAGGCATGACAATGCGCCGGTCCCTTATGGCGTAGCAGCGCCGGCCGAGCTCGATAGCGCCGAGGATGGCGCAGACCTTCGCGTCGCCCATGCCCGACAGGCGCTTCAGGAGGTCGACATCGAGATCGGCCCGGCCCTTGTCGATGATATCGAGTACATCGTGCGCCAGGGCCGTTACCGATTTGCCGGCGCAGCCCGAACCGAGCACTGCCGCAAGCAGCTCACGGTCAGCCAACGAGCGCGGGCCGTCGCGCAGAATACGCTCACGGATGTCCAATTCCCTCCGGCCTTCGATAATTGCGGGCTTCTTCTCCAGAACATATTCGGTTCTCATGGCATCTCCTGCCATGGATACGCGCGCGAGGCCTATCCGCGCTTCCGGTTTCCCGTTCGGGCGGTCCCATTTTTTATTTGCCTCCGCGAGGTAAAACGGATATACTAAATTTGTGATATTGACGTTGCCAATTGTATTGGCCCTGCGTCCATGCTAAAAAATAATTGACAAGAGGGGGATCTATGAAGAGCATCAAAGGATCGAAGACCGAAACCAACCTGATGGCGGCTTTCGCCGGCGAATCCCAGGCAAGGAACAAGTATACATATTTCGCCTCGAAGGCGAAGGAAGAAGGCTACATCCAGATCTCGCTTGTCTTCGAGGAAAGCGCAAACCAGGAAAAGGAGCACGCCAAGCGCCTTTTCAAGCTGATGGAGGGCGGCACCGCCACCATCACCGGCACCTTCCCCGCGGGCATCATCGGCACAACCAGGCAGAACCTCGATGAAGCCGCCGGCGGCGAAAACTACGAATGGAAGGAAATGTACCCCGGCTTCGCCAAGGTGGCGCGCGAGGAAGGCTACGACGCCATCGCCACGATCTTCGAATCCATCGCTGTCGCCGAAAAGCAGCACGCAAAACGCTACGAGGCGCTCGCGGCCAATATCGACGCCGGAACCGTCTTCAAGAAGGACGCGCCCGTGGTCTGGCGCTGCATCAATTGCGGCTATCTGTACGAGGGCGACAGCGCTCCCAAGGCCTGTCCCGCCTGCGCGCATCCCCAGGCTTATTTCGAAGTGCTCGGCGAGAACTGGTAGGCCAGGCTCCCGTCCGAATCGTCCCTGACCCATATTGGAGGGAAAAATGATCGAAAAGAAACAGATTTACAGGTGCGAGAAGTGCGGCAATATCGTCGAGGTGCTGAACGCGGGCGGCGGCGAACTGGTGTGCTGCGGCCAGCCCATGACCCTCGTCCATGAGAACGGCGTCGACGCTTCCAAGGAGAAGCATGTTCCGATCCTCGAAAAATCAGCCGAAGGCTGGTGGGTTTCGGTGGGCTCGGTGCTGCATCCGATGGAGGAGAAGCATTATATCCAGTGGATCGAGCTGATTGCCGACGGCAAGATCTGCAGGGCGGAACTCAAGCCGGGTGACCAGCCGAGGGCGTTCTTCCCGATCAAGGCCGATAATGTCACCGCCCGCGAATACTGCAATCTCCACGGTCTGTGGAAGGCATAAGCAAGCATCCTGCAAGGAGATAAAAATGAAGAAGTACGTATGCGAAGTCTGCGGCTACATTTATGACCCTGCGGAGGGAGACCCCGACGGAAAGATCCCGGCGGGCACCGCCTTCGAGAGCCTTCCCGACGACTGGGTTTGCCCGATGTGCGGCGCGGCGAAGGATTCATTCTCGCTCGCCGACTGAACGCCATAGACGCTTCATATTCGAGGGGAGCCCCGAGGGGCTCCCTTTTTATCGCCCCGCCTTGAGGGGCGCGCCTTGCCGGATGGCCGGCGGCGCAGGGAGATTCGATTTTGATCACGAGAGAAGATTTTGCATTCGCGATCGGCTTTGAAGGCGCGGTCGCGATCGTCGACGGCAAGGCGAAAAAAGAATTCGGCAAGCTTGGGACAATGCAGCTGGCCGAGAAGGGGCTCTACAGGGCGGCCTTCGCCTCCGCGCTCTACGCGGGGAAGCACGACGAGATGAAGGCTTTTATCGAATACTTCAATGCACGCGCGGGAACGGCATATACCGAGGCCGCGCAGCTTTCGCGGCTCTTTGGCGTCTATCTCGAGGAAATCTCGAAGATACAGCTGCTCTAACCGGAGCTGCAACCCGCCTCAGCCAAGCTCGATAATCCGGCATTTCAAGTAACGCGACTCGTCGTACCCCGAAACGATCGGATGGTCGAGGTCCTGCGAGCGCTCCTCGATGACGCGATAGCGGCGGCCGCAGTCGAAGGCCGCGTCCGCGATCATGGCGTCGAAGCGCGCGGCGTCGAACCAGTGCGAGCAGGAGCAGGTGACGAGGATGCCGCCGCGCTCGGTCAGCCGCATGGCGCGGACGTTCACTTCCTTGTAGCCGCGGTAGGCGGGCTCTACCGCCGAACGGCTCTTGGCGAAGGCGGGCGGGTCGAGGACGACGAGGCCGAACTTCCTGCCCGAACGCTCCAGCTCGCGAAGATAGTCGAAGGCGTTGGCTTCGGCGGTGGCGTAGCGGTCGGCGACGTCGTTCAGGGCAGCGTTGCGCGCGGCCGCGGCCAGTGCGCTCGCCGATGAATCGACGGCCGTGACGGCGGCCGCGCCGGCCTTGGCGCAGAGGATGCCGAAGCCTCCCTGGTTGCAAAAGACGTCGAGGACCTCGCGGCTGCTGGCGTAACGGGCGGCCGCGGCGCGGTTCGCGCGCTGATCGAGGAACCAGCCGGTCTTCTGGCCGCCCGCAATATCCACGGCGAAGGTCGCGCCGTTCTCCTGCATGAAGATGGTCTCGGGCACTGCGCCGGCCAATATGCCCTGGGAGGCGGGAATGCCCTCATGGACGAGAACCGGCGCGTCGGAGCGTTCGGAGATGCCGTCGGGGGCGAAGACTTCCTGGAGGGCGGCGACGATCGCTTCCTTGCGCCGCGCGACGCCGAGGCTGAGGAACTGGGTCGAGAGCCAGCAGCCGGGCGCTGTCAGGCTCCCCCTGAAGAGATCCACGATGAGTCCCGGCGCCGAGTCGGCCTCGCCGAAGACGGCTCTGAAGCTTTGGGTCTCCGTATCGAAGAACCGCTTCCGCCAGGCGAGGGCGGAGCTGAATATTCCGCGGAAAAAGTCGATGTCCGCGCGCTCCGAGGTGTGGGAGAAAATCCTCACCCTTATCTTCGATGCGGGGTTGAAGAACCCATAGCCCAGGAGCCTGCCCCTGGAGTCCTGCGCGCGCACCTCGTCGCCCGGCGCGGGGCTGCCCTCTACTGAGGCTATCTCGTTATCGTAAATCCAGGGATGGCCGCGGCGGATTCGTATCTCTTCGCGCGGCTTGAGCGTTGCGGTCGGCATGGTCATGAGCCTACCATACAGCGCTTGCGGCGGCCTGGGCAATGGGCGCATAATCCCGACAAGGAGGCTCCATGCGCTTCGGCAGGCGCGAGGGGCTGCGCTTGAAATGTTCACGGCGTTGTGATGCAATGCCTGGCATGTGGAATGAACGTCCTCAACACAGCATTTATCAAAATCATCCCAATCCGGCATGGGCGAGGCGGGACTGGACTTCGCTCGACGGCGCCTGGAATATTGAGCGCGGCGGGCGCTCGGCGACGATCAATGTGCCTTTTCCTGTCGGCAGCGAGGCATCCGGCGTCGATTTTCCCGACCGGGGAACCTTCCTGTATTCGCGCAGCTTCGAAATTCCGCGCCGAATCGACGGCAGCCGCTATTTCCTCAACGTAGGAGCCGCCGACTACGAGGCGCGCGTTCTGGTGAACGGCCGCGACGTTGGCCGACATTCGGGCGGCTATTCATCCTTCAGGATCGATGTCACCGAAGCGCTGCGCGAGGGCGCGAACGAACTGGCGATCGAGGTGCGCGATTCCCACGCGGCGTGGAAGGTGCGCGGCAAGCAGACTTTCCTGCGCAATCCATTCGTCGTGTGGTATTCGGGCTACGCGGGAATCTGGCAGCCGGTGTGGCTGGAGCGCACCGGCTCCGCCAACATCGCCTCGGCTGAGGTATGCGAGGCGCCGAGGGGCGGCAGCGGCGCTGACGGCGGACGTGGCGGGCGCGGCATTCTGGTGTCGGCCAACGTTGCGGGGCTCGGCGCTGGCGCCGCGGGCGCGAGGCTTTCAATCGAGATCGAGGCGCCCGACGGGACGCTCGCGGCTAGGGAGGCGGCGGTGCCGGCGAGCGGAGCCGCCGAATGCTGGCTGCCCTTCGGCGAGATCGGCGAGTTCCCCTGGTCGCCGGAGAAGCCCGACCTGTATAGAATCGCCTATCGTCTCGTCTCGGGCGGCGAGGCGCTCGACGCGGTGGACAGCTACTTCGGATTACGGCGCATCGAGGCGCGCGAGAGCGGACTCTTCCTCAACGGCAAGGAGCTTTTCCTGAAAATGGCGCTCGTGCAGGGCTACTATCCGCACGGCGGCTACACCCCGGAAAGCCCCGATGCGATCGCCGGCGACATCGAGGCGCTCAAGCGGATGGGCTATAATGGCGCGCGCATCCACCAGAAAATCGAAAGTCCCCGTTTCCATTTTCTCTGCGATACGATGGGACTGCTGACTACCTACGAAATGCCTTCGTTCTACCGGCCGACGGGGCGCGGCTTCAGCGCCTTCGAACAAGAGTTGCGCGAAATCATCGCCAGGGATTCAATGCATCCGTCGTCGATCGCCTGGGTCGTCTTCAATGAGACTTGGGGAGTCTGGGGAATATACGGCAAGCGCACCGCGACGCGGCGGTTCGCCGAACGCATGATCAGGCTCGTTAGGGAACTCGATCCCGAAAGGCTCGTGATCGACAATTCGGGGTGGGAACATTTCGATACCGATGTTGTCGATTGCCACCACTACCTTGGCACGGCGGAACTCGCCAACGCATATTACGCGAAGCTGAAAGCCCGCGATCCAGCCATCATGCACGGGCTTTCAAAGCTGGATGTTCTGCGCTTCTACATCAACAACGCCATAGCCAAGGTTACACGCCCCATGTTCATCGACGAAGAGAGCGAGTATGCGGCGACGAAAAGAAAAGCGCCGTGGCTCCTGAGCGAATATGGCGGATTCGGCTGGTATACGGTGACGGAAGAAGGCTCGGTTGAAGACAAGATCGAGCGCTATACAAATGATGCCGTGAATTCCGGCCTTTTTTGCGGGTATTGCCTGACGCAGCTTTATGACGTGGGGAGCGAGACGAACGGGCTCCTGACGGCTGATCGCGTTATGAAAGTCGATGGCGGGAGAATCGCGGCGATCAATGGCCGTCAGGGCGCGCTGAAGCCTTAAGCGGCGTTATTTCGCTTTGGCGGGGCGTCCGCGTTTGGCGGGCTTCTTAGCCTCGATGATCGGAGCGGCTTCCTTTACCGGGAGCGCCGCCGCTTTTGGGGCCGCTTCCTTCTTGGCGGGGGCCGCTTTTTTTATGGCGGGTTTCGCTTCCGCTTTCTTCGCCGGCGACTTTTTCTCCGCAGGCTTGGCGGCAGGGGCTTTCTTTGCGGGTTTCGCTTTCGCGCCCGCTATCTTGGCCGGAGCTTTCTTCGGCGCCGCTTTCTTCGCCGCCGCGGGTTTCGCCGCGGGCGCTTTGACCTCGTCGCTGATGGTTTCGTCGATCAGCATGAGATACTTCGAGATAATGTCTACGAGAGCGTGTCCGTTCTTTGTAAGTTTCTTGAGCGACGCGATGGCTTTTTTATCCACGATAGTCCTCCATAAGACTATGATAAACCATTGCGCGAAAAAGACAAGCGAATAAATGCAGCAGATGCGCGATATCGCCATGGCGCGGAAAAGCGGCAGGCCGGCGATTGGATTCACGATGGCGGCCAACGTGCGCCGTACGATATTCCGGCGGTCTCGGCGCCGGGCTGACGTTGTGCGATTTCATAGTCTTCGGCGCGGTCCGCGTCGCGGCCGTGAAAGGAAAGCAGCGGGCTGCGGGCGGGAGAATGGCTCGCCGCGCGGGAGGCGAAACACCCGGCTGATGCCGGTGCGGACGGCGGCTGCCGATGCTGGCCGGCTGTTCGGGCCATCCCGCGGGGCTTCCCGGCGCATCCTTGAAGCGCGGACCGGTCTCGGATACGATCAAACGGTATGAAGAAGCAAACCACCGTCTACCGCTGCGCGAACTGCGGGCACACCGAACCCAAGTGGCTCGGCCGCTGCCCCGAGTGCGGACAGTGGAACACGCTGAAAGAACAGAGCGCAGCTGCAGGCTCGGCGAAGGCTGATATAAAGGGCGAGACCTACTCGCTGCCCATCGCCGCGATCGACCCCGCCTCGGGAACGAGGATCTCCTCCGGGAGCGCCGAGCTCGACCGCGTGCTGGGCGGCGGATTTGTCCGGGGTTCCGCCATCCTCCTCGGCGGGGAGCCGGGCATCGGGAAGAGCACGCTGCTGCTCCAAATCTGCGCGACGATTCAATCGAAGGGCCGCGTGCTTTATGTCTCGGGCGAGGAGTCGCCTTCCCAGATACGCTCCAGGGCGGACCGGCTCGGCGCCCTGCGCGACGGTTTGGAGGTGTTCTGCTCCTCCGACATCGACCGCGTGATGAACGTGATCGAATCCGTAAGGCCCGTGCTCACGGTGGTCGATTCCATTCAGATGATTTACTCCCCCGACGCGGGAGCCGTGCCGGGAACAGCCAACCAGATCAAGTACTGCACCCAGGAAATGACCGAATGGGCCAAGGCCCATGATTCCGTGATCGTTTTCGTGGCTCATGTGACGAAGGACGGATTGATCGCGGGACCCAAGGCGGCCGAGCACATCGTCGACGCCGTGCTCAGCTTCGAGCAGGCGGAGGGCGACCTGCGAGCCCTCCGCGCCGCGAAGAACCGTTTCGGTTCCATCGACGAACTGGGGCTTTATCGGATGGGGGCGAAGGGCCTCGAGGAGATCGCCGATCCGTCGGGCCTCCTCCTGATCCAGAGAGCGGGCGAGATGCCCCCCGGCGTGGCCGTGGCCATCGTCCACGAAGGCTCGCGGGCGCTCCTGGTCGAGATCCAGGCGCTGGCCGTGCCCGCCAAGGCCGGAATCACGCGCGTCTACTCCGACAGGATCGACGCATCCCGGGTGGCGCGCATCGCCGCCGTGATCGAAAAGCAGACGGGACTGCGCCTCTCCGACCAGGACCTCTACGTCAATGTGGCGGGCGGCGTCAGGCTCGCCGAGCCGGGCATCGATCTCGCGCTCGCGGCCGCGCTCTATTCCGCGAGGACGGGGCAGCCCCTGCCCAAGGGCGCGGCCCTCGCCGGCGAACTTTCGCTGGCGGGCGAGCTGCGGCCAGTGCGGCAGATGGCCAAGCGCGCCAGGGCGGCTAAGGCGCTCGGTTTTTCCACGGTGCTCGGCCCCGCCGAAGGAATGGCCGTGGAACGGGAGGAGGGCGAGCGCAAGGCGTCGCCCCGGGCTAAGGCGGCTCCGGCTCAGGACTGGATTCGCGCCGACTCGCTCAAGGCATCCATTCGCGAACTCTGGAGATGATGAATGAAACGCATTAACGTGAAAAATACCATGACGGGGCTCGTGCTGCCCCTCCTCTCGCTGAGAGGCGAATCCGGACCCTGCGGGGAATTCCCCGACATCGCTTCGCTCGCCCGCCTTGCGCGGCATTGGAACATGAATGTCGTACAGCTCCTGCCGCTGAACGACTCGGGCTGGCAGACCTCGCCCTATAGCGCCCTCTCGGCCTTCGCCCTCAATCCCGTGTATCTGCGCATAAGCGACCTGCCCGAAATGAGGGGCGAGACTGTCGCGCCAAGGGCTGGGACCGCCGCTTCAGCTGACGCTGCGCACGCGGGAAAAGCCGCCCATGACGCCGCGGGGCTTGCCGCCCGTTTCGGGAATGAAAAGCAGGTGCCCTACGCGGCCATCCTCGAAGCGAAGCTCGAAATCCTCGGGACCCTTTGGAAAGCCCTGCGATCCTTAAAATCGGGGGCTTCGCTCCTGGTAGAAGTCGAGGCCTGGGCAGCCGCAAACCCCTGGGTAAAGGCATATTCCTGCTTTGTCGAACTGAAAGCGAAGTTCGGCGGCAAGCCCTGGTGGGAATGGCCCGACCATGGCGCGGTGGACGATGCGGCGATCGAGGCCCTCTGGAACGATCCCGAACTGGCGGAAGGGGCCAGGTTCAGGGCATGGTTGCAGATGAGGGCCGAGGAGCAGTTCGCCGCGGCCTGCGCGGAAGCTCGCGCCCTGGGCGTCGACCTCATGGGCGATATCCCGATCCTCCTCAACGCCGACTCGGCCGATGTGTGGCACCTGCGCCGCTTCTTCGACACCGAGCGCGCGGCGGGCGCGCCTCCGGACATGTATTCCCGCTACGGTCAGAATTGGGGCTTCCCCCTCTACCGCTGGGACGAGCTCGAGCGCAGCGGCTATTCTTTCTGGAAGGACAGGCTCGCCGTCGCCGATCGCTTCTATACCATGTACAGGATCGATCATGTGCTCGGCTTTTTCCGCATCTGGGCGATCGGCAAGCGGGAGGCAGACGGCTTTCTCGGACATTTTCAGCCCGAATTCGCCATCTCCTACCCCGAGCTCGCCGCCCTCGGCTTCGACGCGGGCAGGATACGCTGGCTCTCGAGACCCCACGTTTCGGGCGCCGCCGCCGCGAGCGCCTTCGCGGACCTGCCTGAGGGAATTCGCGCGGAGCTGGCCGCCGCCCTGCTCGAGCGCATCGGCGACGAGGATCTCTACCTCTTTTCGCGCGCCGTGGCGGGAGGAGCCGATATCGCGGAAACCGTTCGCAAGCGCGCGGGCGATAGCGCAGGCGCGTCGCGCTGCGTTGACGACCTGCTCGCCTGGTGGCGGAATCGGGCTTTCCTCGAGATCGCCCCCGGGCAATTCATCCCGACCTGGGAATATCGCTCGACGGTCGCCTGGCAGAGCCTCTCCGACCCGGAGCGGGCCGCCCTTGAAGCCGTGATTGCGCGGAAAAAGGGCGAATCGCTCGACCTGTGGGAAAAGACGGGGCGCAAGATCCTGAAGGCTTTGACCGCCTGCGTGCCGATGCAGGCCTGCGCCGAGGATCTTGGCGCCGTGCCGCCCTGCGTGCCGGCGGTGCTCGGAGAGCTGGGCATCCCCGGTTTGCGGGTGCTCCGCTGGTTCAGGGACTGGGACGCGGAAGGCCAGCCCTACGTCCGCTTGAGCGAGTATCCGGAAGAAACCGTAGCCTGCATGTCCGTGCATGATTCGACGAACCTGCGCCAATGGTGGTCCGAGGAGGCCGATCGGGCGAGGCTGTGGCCGATGCTGCGCGGCGAGCTCGCCGCTCGGGAGGCGCTGCTGGCGCCACATGCCGGGCATCGCGCCGTGGCCGCCGCCGCGGTCGAGCCGTCTGCCGATCTCGACCCCGATGGGGCGCTCCTCCTGCTCAGGGCCTTCGCCTGCGCGCGCTCGCGCTGCGTGGTCTACCCCCTGCAGGACCTGCTTGCCGCGAGCGCGCAGTACCGCGAGGAAGACCGGGTCGCGGAGCGTATCAATGTGCCGGGCACGACGGCCCCTTCGAACTGGCTTTACCGCATGAAGCCCGCGATCGGCCAGCTCCTCGAAGACGAAACCCTGGCCGCGCGGCTCTCCTCCATCGCCGCCCTTCGGGATGTCCACGGCCCCGACGCGTCGCGCGGGTAGGTTACTTTTCGCGGCGAGTGTGATAGCATACGTTTCCGCTTAGGAATATGGAAAACTCAATGGATACGAACCTGTGGGGCAGAATCCGGAGCGCGCTCGCGTCCGGCATGAAGAAAGCCCTTTCTACGATATTCTTCCTCACGAAGATCATGGTGCCCACGAGCCTCGTGGTGGCCCTTCTCGGCTGGAGCGGCATTCTCCAGGTTATCGCCGGCTTTCTTTCGCCCCTGATGAGGCTGGTCGGACTGCCCGGCCAGGCAGCCCTGGTCTGCCTCTCGAGCGCGCTGCTCAATATCTACTCCGCCATCGCTGTGATGGGCTCCCTCTCGCTCTCGCTGCGGGACGCGACCATCTTGGCGCTGATGTGCCTGACCGCCCATAACCTGATCGTCGAGACCACTGTGATGAAGTCGGCCGGGTCCTCCGCGCTCAAGATGGTGTTCCTCCGCCTCGGCGCCTCCATCCTCTTCGCCTTCATCCTCAACCTGCTGCTTCCCCAGTCGATGGCTGAAACAGTCTTCTCGGCCGGCATGGGCGCCGAGCAGAAGGCCTTTTGGCCGATGATGGGCGGATGGGGTCTCTCCACGATCAAGCTCGTCGTCAAGGTGACGATCTATGTCGCCGTCATCATGCTGACCCAGAGCGTTTTCCAGGAATTTAAAATCATCGATTTCCTTTCGAAGCTCCTCTCGCCTTTCATGAAGATCTTCGGGCTCCCCGCCGAGGCGAGCTTCATGTGGATCGTCATCAATATCGTGGGATACTCTTACGGGGCGGGCATCATCAAGGCCGAATACGAGGCGGGCAAGATGAAGAAGCAGGACGGCGATCTCTTCAACCACCACGCCGCCATCTGCCACTCGCTGATGGAGGACACCATCCTCTACGCCGCGCTCGGCATCGGCATTTTCTGGCTTACGGTCCCGCGGCTTTTAATGGCTGCTGCCGTCGTCTGGATCGAGCGCTTCCGGCGAAGCCACTTCAAGAAATCCTTCAGGGTCGGCACGGTTTAAGCCTGCGCCGGCGCCTGCGGCGCCAGCTTCCTTGCCGCTAGAACCTCGATAAAAAGGCCGTCAGCGTGGCGAGGCTCCCCGTCGCCATGGCGGCGCCGAAGAATATCAGGATCGTTCCTGATACATAACGCACGATTTTCCCATGCCTCGAGAAAAATGCCAGCATCGGCCTGACGCGGTCGAAGAAGAGCCCCGCCGCGAGGAAGGGGAGGGCGAAGCCCGCCGAATAGGCCAGCATGAGGCCCGCGGCTTTCGGGATGTTCTCTTGGCGGCTCGCGTAGATGAGGATGGACGAGAGGATCGGGCCGATGCAGGGCGACCAGCCCGCGGCGAAGGCCAGTCCGAGCGCCAGCGCCCCGAGATTCCCCGCGGTCTTCTTGCCGGAGAACCGGCCTAAAAGGCGGGTGTCGCGGCTAAGCGGCTTGATTATGTCGAAGATCATGTTCAGCCCGAAAAGAATGACGAGGATGCCGCCCGCGATTCCGACCGCGCGCTTGCCGCCCCCCTGCCCGATGAACATCGCGCTTCCCGAGAAGGCTATCCCGAAGGCGACGAAGGCGAGGGTGAACCCGGCCGCGAAGAAGAGGCTCCGCGCGAAGACGCGCCCCCGCGCCTCCTTTGATGAGAGCGACTGGATCGAAGCTCCCGAGATGAATGAAAGGTAGGCGGGCACGAGGGGGATGACGCAGGGCGAGAGAAAGGAGAGGAGGCCGGCGATCGCCGCCGAGAGAAGTCCCGGTACGTTCATCGTAGGGCAAGCTCCTTCAGGAAGCTGACGAATTCAGGCTTGGCGTAATCGTAAGAACCCACGACGCCGGCGATGAATTTGCCGTCCTTGTCCAGAATGTACGTGGTGGGTATCCCCTGCGAGGCGAATGACGAGGCGAGCTTGCTCTTGGTATCGAGGTAGATGGGGAAGCTGAGCTTGCGCTCCGTTACGAAGGACTTCACCGTGGCGGCGTCGTCGCCGAGGTTGACGGCGAAGACCTCGAAGGCTTGGCCCTTCATCGTCTTGGAGAGGCTTTCTATGCTGGGGATTTCCTCCTTGCAGGGAGGACACCAGGTTGCCCAGAAATTGAGGAGGACGACCTTGCCTTTCATGCTCGACCGGGCTTTCTGGCCGCCCGAGAGGCTCGTTACCTGAAAGTCCGGGGAGGCGAAGGGCGGGTCGAATACGTAGAAGCCGAGGTTTTCAAGTTTGGCTGTGTACCATGGCTTGGCTGTGGCGGCCGAAGCCCCGGAGACAGCCAGAAAGGCCAGCGCGATGGTTATGAATATCGTTTTCTGTAAAGAATTTCGTTTTACGCTCATCCTGTGCTCCCAATCTAAGATATGAAAAATCTAATATATGGTGCGCCGAAAAGCAACTGCCTGGAGATGCCGCGCAGGGGGCGGTCGACGGCGCCTCAGGCGTTGCGGCCGCGCCGGTTGTCTCGGGGCGGAGAAAAAGAGTATCATTGACGATACTATGACGAAGATATCCACCGTGTACGAGACCGAAGAACCCGAAGCCGAGGAGAAGAAGTCGCCGCAGAAGCCTGAGGAGGCCATGTCCGAGCGTTTTCTCAAGACGCGCACCATCCTTTTGACCGGCGAAGTGGATAAGGATCTCTCCGAGAAGGTGATACGCCACCTCCTGCTGCTCGAGAGCCTGTCCTCAGACCCGATCACGATCCTGATCGATTCGCCCGGCGGCGATATCTATGCCGGCTTCTCGATTTTCGACATGATCCGTTTCGTGAACGCGCCGGTGCGCATCGTCGGGATGGGGCTGGTGGCGAGCGCCGCCGCCCTGATTCTGCTCGCGGTGCCCAAGGAGCGGAGATTCGGACTGCCGAATTCCTCATACCTCATCCACCAGCCCCTGTCCGGCATCCAGGGGGTCGCCACCGACATCGAGATCCACGCGCGCGAGCTCGAGAAGACGAAGGTCCGACTGAACGAGATCATCGCCGAGGCCACGGGGCAGCGCATCGAGCGCGTTTCGCGCGATACCGACCGCGACTACTGGATGAACGCCTCCGAGGCTATTGCTTACGGCCTGATCGAGAAGATCATCTCGCGCCGCGAGGATCTGCCGCAGTAAGCTGAAGCGAAGCGGGGCGCCGCGCGCGTCCAAAGGGCGAGTCCTTCACATAAGGAGCATCGGGCCGGATGCGTCCACGAAGCCCGCCTTTGCCGCGAAGTGCAGCGCCGGGCCGATATCGCGATTGCGCAGCCCATAGGCCGATGGCGCCTCCGCTTTCCGCCCGATGGCGGCGAGCGCGGCGGAGACCAGCCCCACGCAATCCACCCCCTTCGCCGGATCGCGGCCATGGAGGCGGAAGGGCGCGCCGATCAGCGCGGCGGCGGCGCGGGCGAGGGCCAGGCCATCTGCATTCCCGGCCCCACTCATGCGGATGCCCCCGGATAGCGGGCGAGCAGATCGTTGCCCGGAAGGAAGGGCTCGCCCTGAAAATTCGCCGCATTGCCGAAGCGCGCGGCGCACATGGCCAGCGTGTGGTCGCAGCCTTCGGTGAGGCGCGCACGCGTGCCGGGCGGAGTGGCTGGATGGATGGCGAGGTCCAGCAGCAACCCGCCGTCGCTTGCCTCGATCACTTCCGTCGCCAGCCCCGCCTGCGGCCCGTCGATCCAGCGCAGGCTGCCGCCTTCCATCGCATCGGGCGCGGGGCCGCCGGTGAACAGCGCGCGGTTGCCCTGCGCATCCACGCCGGAAAGCACTGCCTCATGGGTGAAGCGCGCAGGCGAAAGCGTGCAGCCCGGCCCGCAGAAGCGCGCGCGGCAGGTGGGGCTGGTGCGCGGCACGGGATCGATCTCCAGCGCCGCCTTGGCGGAGCGCAATTCGGCGCTGAAGCCTTCTCCCTCGCAGGAGATCGCGCCAAGCTCGCCGGAATAGAGCAATGCGCGGTCCAGCGTCTCCCAATCGACCACGCCGATGGCGATGCGCGCGCCATCGAAGCGTCCGGCGGCAAGGTCGGCGGCGGAAATCGCATCGTGAGTGAGCGCGCCTTCCACTTCGGCGCTGTCCGCCTCCAGCCCGCCATTGCGGCGGATGGCGGAGGGCAGCATCCCCGGCGCGGCGCGGTGGAGGAGGCCGTCGAACCATAGATCGCGGTCATGGCCGGTGAAGCCCAGCGCCACCCCGTCGCGCCGCTCGATCCGCCAGAATGTGACAGTGCCTTCCAGTTCGGAAGCGAAGAACACCCGGCTCATGGCGCTTCCCGCAGTTCGATCAGCGGCACGCTCGGCGCCTCTCCGGCGGCGAAGCTGGCGCCGGTCACGTCCAGCCGGTCTTCCGCGAAGCGCACCGGCACGTCGAACAGGAAGCCCGCACGGATGTCCGAGCCATCTGGCGGGGCATTATCGAAAATCACCAGTCCCTTCGCGCCCAGCGTCCAGCCGCTTGCGGGCATTCCGTCCACGCTGATGGTCACGCTCTCCGCGCGCGGGCGCGTGATCGGGCGGATCTGGGGATCGTCTTCGCCGCCATAGAGCTTTTGCAGGCGGAAGCTGGCGGTGGCGCCGTCGCCCGTGCCGAGCTTCTGGTCGAGCATGGTGGGGGTGCCGGTCATGCCGTTGGAGCTGAAATCGAACGGATCGGTGAGCAGAAACCCCCGCGCCGCCCCGCGCCGGGCGCGGAAGAAGGCGATCAGCGTGCCGAGTTCCTCCTCGGAGCGGATGCCCGGCCCGACATCGAAGCGCAGCCGCGCGTCCGCCCAGTGGCTCGCGCGCCGTTCATGCCCCGATGCGGTGACGGTAACGCTGGTGGAGAATTCCGGGCTGACCCCGGCATCGCGGCCCGGCGCGAGGGGATAATGGACAGTGTCGAAAGCCTGCATGTCGTCTCCTGTCGGTGGGGGGAAGCAGAGTGAAGCCGTCGCGCGAGACCTGAGGCAGAGCCCAGACGAAGCGCCGGGCGAAACCGCGCGCGGCCGCCTCTTCCAGCCCGGCGTCGATCCGGCGCCACTGGGCCTCCGCATCTTCCGGGGCGGGCACGAAGCCGGCGAGATAATCCTGCCTGTCGGGCGGATAGCCGAGCCGCTCGTCCAGCACGGCCCAGCCCGTGCGGCGCAGCGCGTCGGCCCCGGCGGTGAGCCAGTCGTAATCCTCCACCTGCAGCCGGTCGAAGGCGGGGAAGGCCCAGGTGCCGGGCAGATTGGCGCGCCAGAGTTCGGGCATGGCGGGATCGAGGATCGTGGGCGTGAAGGCCAGCAGCAGCACTTGCGCGCCCGCTTCCCCGGCCGCATCGCGCACTGCATCGGCCAGCGCGGCAGTGGAGGCGGCGAGCAACTCGCCCGCCGCGTCGAGCAAATGCCGCTGCGCCGTGCCGAGCGGCAGGCGCATGTCGGGAATATCGGGCGGATGGCCGCCCAGCGCGGCCTTCGCCGCCTCGTCATAGAGGCAGATGCGCCCCTCCGGCGTCACCCACCACCACGGCTCCCCGATCTGGAAGCGCACCGGCAGGCCTGCCGCCAATTGCAGCGCCACAATCTGCGCCGCCACGCCCTGCAGCCAGCCATTCGCGCCCGCATGGGCGGGGGAGAGCAGGGCGGAGGGCGGGCTCCACCCAGTGCGGGCAGGGCTGCCGTCAAAGGTGCGCTGCTGCCAGTCTTCGGGGCAATGGGCGGCCAGCATCTCGTAGGAAAGCGAGGCAATCGCCTCGTAACCCTGCGCCGCACAGAGGCGGAAGAAATCCGCATGCCAGGCCGCCGCCGGGCCGCAGAGCGCGCTGGAAGGATCGGCCAGCAGCGCCCCGCCTTCGGGCACCAGCCGGAAGGCATGGCTCATGCCCAGATAATGGACGATCGACCCCCGATAGCCGAGCCCGCGCACCGAGCGCAGCAGGCGGGCGGGCGTCTGGTTGTAGCAATCGTCATAGGCACTTGCGATGCCCGCGCCATGCGGGGGCAGCAGCACATCGCCGATGCGCAGCATGGGGCGGTGGCCGTGGCAGGCGATCTCGCTCATCTCCGCCCAGCCATCGGCGCGGGCGGGCAGGGCCTCGTCGAGGCCGGGCGCGAAGCCGGGCGGGCTGAGCGAAATGAACATCCGCTCGATTGCCGCCGGGTTCACCGGATCGGCTCCTTCCGAAACGCTCCACCCGCTGTGCAGGGCCGAGAAGGGCAGTTCCACCAGCGCATCCTCGCCTGTGCCACTGGCATAGTTCCACAGCCGCACATACCAGCTGCGCGGCGCGCCTTCCGTATCGCGGCCCTCGATAGTCAGGGTCGGGCCGTTCGCGGCATCGAGCGGCTGGATACCGCCGGAGCGCCAGCGGAAGCGCAGGCTGGTGCGCGAATAATCCCGGTCCGTCTCATAGGCGAGCAGCGGATGGTCGATCCGGTCCGTGCTGTCCCAGATCAGGCCCGCAAGGTCCGATGTGCGGAAGAATTCCGCCTCGATCCGCAGGGCATCGGGTGCCGTGGTGACCAGCGAAGCCATCATCGGGCGGGGGAAGTCGACGGTCCAGAACCGCGGGTCGAACCGCTGGATCCAGTCGGTGTGCTGCCCGTTGCGCCGGGCGGTGAGCCAGAATGCCATGAAATGTCCTTTCGAGAAGATAAGGGGGCGTCGTGCCGGGCTTGACCCGGGACCGCTGGCCGCCGTGGACCAACATCGCCAGCGATCCCGGCGTTCGCCGGGATGACGAATGGCTCCTAGCCTTCCACTGCACGCCGCACGGCGCTGGCCAGCTGGCGGGTGGAACGGCGCAGAGCAGTGGGCGTGTCGCTGCCGCGCGGGGTGGCGAGCTGGATTGCCACGCGCACATCGCGCGGCTTGCCGCCGGGCTGGGCCTCCACGCGGCCCGCGCTGGTGGGTACGAAGAGTTCCGGCCCGCGTTCGCCAACGATATAGGCGCTGCCGGGGCTGACCGGACCGCCGGTGGCGCGGCCGGGCAGGCCGAACAGCGCGCCGACTAGGCTGCCGGCGATGCCGCCCAGACCACCTCCGCCGGTCACTGCGCCCAGTCCTGTCTGCAGCGCCTGCGCGGCGATTTCGTCCATGGTGCGCAGGGCCACGCGCTTGAGATCGTCGAACCCCAGCCCGCCCCGGCGGATCGCGCCGGCAAGTCCGCTTTCCAGCACGCTGCCCGCCCGTTCGAACCCGCCGACCAGGCTGGAATCCAGCGTGGAGCGCATTGCCTCGATATCCTGCGCGAAGCCCTGCGTATTGGCGCGCACATCCACCAGCAAGCTCTCGATTTCGTCATCCATGGCGGTCTTGCTCCATCAGTCGGTTGAGGTCGGCGCGGGAAAGGGGGGCAGGTTCGCCCCCGGCCTCCGGCGCGAGGATCGCGGAGAGTTCGGCAGGGGTGGAGGACCAGAAGGCCTCCGGGCTCCAGCCCAGCAGGCGCGGGACGAGGCCGGAGAGGCGCCGCGCGCCACCTGCGAAATGCCCGCTCATCCCCGCCCTTGCAGGATCTGGCCCAGCAGCACGCGCAGCGGCTTGGCCGCTTCGGCAAGGCCGATGGAAAGCACTGCCTCGCCCATATGCTCGCGGGTGATGTTCTCGCGCTCGGCCAGGCAGTGCCAGAACAGCGCGGCGATCTCGGCCAGCCGCAATTCGCCCCGGCCCGCGCGTTCGACCAGCGCGAACAGCGGCCCCAGCTCCTCCTCCGCCGCGACCAGCGCGGAAAAGCTCGGGCGCAGCAGGCGGGCGCGGCCATGGACCACGATCGCCGCCTCGCCTCTCAGCGCATTGGCCGGGCGGCTCATGCCGGCACCACGGCACCGGAGCTTTCCAGCTGGAGCGTGTAATTGCGCTCCCCGTTGAAATCCCCGGCATAGTCGAGCCGCTGGATCAGGAAGCGCCCGCGCAGGCGCTCGCCTTCTTCGAAGGAGAGTTCGTATTCCTCCAGCGTCCCCGCCAGCGCATGGCTGCGCAGCGCAGCTTCGGCGGCACTTCCGAGGAAAATCCCCGCTGCACTGACCGAGACGGAGCGGATACCCGCGCCCGACAGCAATTCGCGCCAGCCGCCGGATTGCTTGTGCGTGACGACCACGGTGTCGCCATTGATGGACATCTGCGTGGTGCGCAGCCCGGCGACGACCTGGTAGGTGGCGGGGCTTGCGCCATCGCCGATCTTGAGGAGGAAGGCGGAGCCTTTCTGGGCGGTCATTTTTGGGTCTCCTGTTGGGGAAGGGTCGGAAGCCCCCTCCTCTTCAGAGGAGGGGGTTTGGGGGTGGTGATTTCCGAGGGTGCGATTGGTCGCTTCGCGAGCGATGCTGCGCATCGCCACCACCCCTTGCCCCTCCTCTGAAGAGGAGGGGGACTAGTGGGAGCTAAGCCGCCAGAACCCGGAACCGGTATTCCAGCAGCACCGAACGCGTGTTGCGCACTCGCTGTTCGGCCCGGGCGCGCAGGAATTGGGTGGTGACGATGGCAAACTCCGCCTGATCGCGCGGGATCGCTTCCACGCGGGTCTCCAGTGCGCGCACCAGCGCCCCGGCACTGGCGGGGTCGCCGCCGCGGTAGTGGAATTCCAGCGCGATGCGGATTTCGCGGCCTGTCACGCCCTTGGCGCTCCAGTCCGTGCTGGCGCTGGCGGCGATGCCCAGCCACGGCAGGCTGGCGGCAGCGGGCGCTTCCTCGGCCATGAGATTGATGGAGGCGAGTGCCGGATCGGCGCGCAGCCAACCCAGTAAGGCAGTGCGCAGCAGGGTTTCCATGGCCTATTCGCCTTTCGTGAAGAGGGGCCAGATGAGGCGCGGCAGGCGCCAGCGCATGGGGTCGGTACGGCGGGCGCGCAGGCGGTTTTCGGCGGCGCTGCTGGCAAGGATCGCGGCTTTCGCGGCCAGCCTTGCGGCAAGGTTGCGGGCGGAAAGCTGCGCGCGGATCATGCCAGCCGCACCCGCCGCCATGGCCGCCACAGCGCCGCGACCGAGGCGGGCGGGGTCGATCCGCCTTCCTGATTGTCGCGCTCGCGATAGAGATGCGCGGCTAGCCGGATCGCGCCATGGCGGATCGCCTCGGGCAGGGCGGCCCATTCGCTGGCCATGCCGGCAGTGAAGGCGACGGCAATGCGCTTCGCCCCGTTCACCTGCAGCAGGCGCAGCCGGGCCGTGCCGTCCGCCTCCAGTTCCACCGCATAGGCATCGGAGGCCAGCGCAGTGCGCGCGCCGCCTGCCGCCACGCCCTCCACCGAAGTGATCGCCTGCACCGGATCGGAGGAAAGCCGCTGCCAGCACAGGGGGCGGGCGGGCAGTGTCTCCTCGAAATCGGCCTCCAGCGCCACGCGGGCGGTAAAGCCTTCGAAGGCATCGAGCGCGGCGCGCAGCAGGGTGGATAGAGTGGTGTCCTCGGCATTGGTGGTGATGGCCAGCCACGCCTTGAGTTCGCCCAGCGCTGCAGGGGGCAGCGGGGCGGGGGTAAGGATCGTCCGCATGGAATCTCCAGATGTTGAAAGATCCTCCTCCTCGGGGGAGGGGGAGGATCGGTGCTTATGCTGCGATCTTCAGCAGCTTGATCGCCGCGCTATCCAGCAGCTGGCCGCCCACGCGCTTGGTTGCGTAGAAGTGGACGAAGGGCTTGTTGGTGAAGGGATCGCGCAGGATCTGCGTGGCGCTGCGCTCCGCGATCAGATAGCCGGCCTTGAAATTGCCGAAAGCGATGGGGAATGCGCCCGCCGCGACATCGGGCATATCCTCGGCCTCCACCACCGGATAGCCCAGCAGCCGGTCGGGCTGGCCTTCCACCAGGCCGGGCTGCCACAGGAATGCCCCGTCGGCGGTCTTGAGCTTGCGGATATTGGCCAGAGTGGCGGAATTCATCACCCAGCAGGCGCCCTGCCGGTGCCCGGCCTTGAGCGCGTGGACCAGATCGATCAGCCGCAGCTCGGCATATTCGTCGAAGCCACTGGCAGCGCCGCTCTTCACGAATTGGAGCGTACCGAAGGGGCGCGTCGCATCGCCGGTTTCTGCCGTGGGCGCGGCAAGGAAGCCCTTGGGCTGGTCTGCCCCCGTGCCGGAAATGAAGGCCGCGCCTTCCGCCCGGGCGAATTCCATCGCGATTTCGCCGGCCAGCCAGCCTTCCAGATCGAAAGCGGCATCGTCCAGCATGGCCTGGCTGGCGGCGGGATTGGCGTAGAGCTCGCCGAAGGGCGGGGCGATTTCGGCGAAGACGGGCGTGTCCGTCCCCGGCCTTGCGCCCGTCTCGCTCACCCAGCCGCTGGCCGTGCCGCCGGTGGTGACGAGTTTGCGATAGCCCGCGCTGCCCACCTGCACCACCTGTGCGATGGCGCGGATCGGGCTGATGGCCTTCAGCTGGCTGGCGATGGCCGCATCGATCTCGCGCGGGACGGCATAGCCGCCATCGCCCGGCGCGGCGCCGCTGATGGACTTCACCTGCGTTTCCGAGCCGCGGCGCAGATATCCGTCGACGAAACCTTTGACTTCCGGGCTTCCGCGAGAGCCGTCGAGCAGCGGGCGGGAGGCGGCGCGGCTCACGCGGTCGAGCCGGGCCTTCACCTCGTCCACGTCGGAGCGCAGCGCGCCGATGGCCCCTTCCGCCTCGTCCACGCGCTGGGCGAGGTCGAAGCTGGTTTCGAGCGTCGCGGTGTCGGTATCGTTTTCCATGGGAGTTCCTTTTTGGTGGCACAACAGAGAAAGCCCCCTCCTCTTCAGAGGAGGGGGTTGGGGGTGGTGGGGGCTGAGGATGGAAGGAGTGGATGGGGTGGAAGGCACCACCCCGCTGCGACTAGGCCTTGCTGCGCAAGCCCAAGTCTCGCTGCCCCTCCTCTGAAGAGGAGGGGCAAAAGCTCAAACAATCATATGCACCCGCGCGCCATGCTGCAGGGGATGCGTAACAAGGCTGATCTCGAACAGGTCGATCTCCTCCAGCACGCGCCCTTGCGGCAGGGGCCGCCAGCCGCGCGCGCGGTAGCCGAAGGAGAGGCCGTTCACTTCGCGCCGGGCAAGCGCGGCGGCGGCGCGGGTCTGCGGATTGTCGATCCGGGCGATCACCCGCAGGCCCTTTGCGTCCTCGGCGGCGAGGCTCACCGTGCCGATGGGCTGGTCGGCCCTGTGCTGCCAGTAGAGCGGCAGGGGATCGGGCCCGCGCCGCGCCAGCGTGCGGGCAAAGGCGCCGGGCCGGATCACGTCGCCCGCCCCGTCGGCGATGTCGAACAGGGCGGCATATCCAGCCAGCCTCACCGCAGCATCTCCGCCAGGCCGGAACGCAGGGCAATGCCCACCAGCAGCAAAGCGAGCAGGCCCCGCACGGCCCAGTCCACTGCCGCGCGCCAGGCGCTTTTCTTCGCGTCGCGCCAGGCCTGCAGCAGCTCGCGCAATTCGCCGATATCGCTTTGCGCGCTTTCGTCATGCAGGCCGAGGCGAGTGAGCACGCGGTCTGCCCCCAGTTCGGAGGCTTCCTCCACGATGGCGCGCAATGTGGTCAGGTCGCCGCCCTGCTGCGCGCCCTGCGCGATCAGGCTGGCGAGCATATCTTGCCGGTTCATTGGATTGCTCCCTTGGTTTCGAGGCCCAGCAGGCCCCGTTTCTCGTCGTCGGAAAGGAAGGTGGCGGCGCTGACCTGCGCCCACAGCCGCTCGCGGTCTTCGGCCAGCGCGGGGATGCGGTCCGGGTCCAGGGCCAGATGCGCATCGGGGAACCATGGCCCGAGCCCCTCCGCGATGGCGGAGAGGATCTTGCCCGCCAGCGGCAGCAGGGTGAGCCGCCACAGGGCGCGATTCGCCTCGCGGTAATTGGCGTAGGTGTTGTCGCCCGGCAGGCCCAGCAGCATGGGCGGCACGCCGAAGGCCAGCGCGATATCCCGCGCGGCAGCGGCTTTCAGCTCGGCGAAATCCATGTCCGCCGGGCTCATGGAAAGGGACTGCCATTTCAGCCCGCCTTCCAGCAGCATCGGCCGCCCGGCATTGCGCTGGCCGGCGAAGGCCGCCTCCAGCTCGGCCTTCAGCCGCTCGAACTGCTGGGTGCTCATCGCGCCCGCATCGCCCGCCTCCATCATCAGCGCGCCCGATGGCCGGGCGGCGTTTTCCAGCAGGGCGCGGTTCCAATGGGCGGCGGCATTGTGGATCGCCACGGCCTGATCGGCGGCGGAGAGGCAGCCCGCGCCATAATGATCGTCGGAAGGATGGAAGGTCTTGATGTGGATCACGCCGGGCCAGCCTTCCTCGTCCTCCACCGGCAGGGTCAGCTCCCGGTCCCCCACGCGATAGAGCCAGGCGGCGGGCCAGCCCGAGGCATCGGGCAGCATCGCCATGCGCTCGGGCCGCAGGGCGAACAGCTCCACCGGGTGCCCGGCCCCGTCCTTCACGATCTGGAGGAAGGCATTGCCATGCAGCAGCAGGTGGGATGCCAGCGTTTCCAGCAAGGGCTGGCCCGCGCTGGTGGCCATGACGAGCTTTGCCAGCGCGGCGTCTCCCGGCAGCAGCGGCGCACTGCCCACGCCCTCCGCCACCAGCCGCACGGCCCGCTGGGCCACGGGATTGTCGCAATAGGCGCGGGCAACGGCCCCGCGATAATCGAAGGCCCGCGTGCCGCCGTCGAAGGCGCCGGGCCAGCAGGCGGCGTAACCGCGCGACACAGGCGCGCGCGAAGAGCCCCCGCCCTTGAAGGCGGAGGCCAGAGTGGTGAGGAAGGACATGGGAGCTCCACGAAATACAAAAACCCCCGGGAGTCTGAGACTCTCGGGGGTGCGGTTGGTTGGTCGATCTCTGTTAGATCAGCCGTCTAGAAATTAGGCAGCGTGCGTGCGGACACCATCTCTCCAATGGCCGTCACGGGCAAGGTAAAGTTCTACCCGTCGCGGTGTAAGGTCATCCATGTCCTCAATATCCCTAAGGATATCTAAGAAGCTCTCGCGCTCCTCTGGCTCCATGGTCCGTAACAGAAAGATAGCGCGCAGCAGTCTGTCGGCAACCGTTGGGATAGGCGTTTGCCCTTTCTCCCACCGGGCAACTGTCTGACTATCTTTGCCCATCCAGCGGCCAAGCTCAGACTGGGTAAGGTCCATCGTTTTACGCAGGAAGCGGATTTCCTTTGGAGCCAATTCCTTACTATTGACTACTAAAAGTTCACCAATTGCACGGTGCAACCCCTCAGTGTCCACAACAGACACGTATTGCTCGCCCCCGTGTTCAATGATGTCATAGCCATTGTAAAGGAAGATGCCATCCAAGCCGCATTCCTTATACTCGTAAGGTTCAGCTTCGATAGCTTCGCCTTTCCGCACAAGGTCTACGTTACAGTTCATAAGTCTTCCCATTCTACGGTTTTGACAAGAATTTTATCGCCACCAATTACTAAAGTTACAACTCCGATATCTCGACTACCTCTTACATTCGCTACTACCTTGCATTTCCATTCACCAGGCCACTCGCCAGCAGCGATTTCTCCATCGATATGACCGCGCTTAAGTACGCGGATCACGTCAATGCGAGTAATGGACCGGAGGTCCATCCGTTCCTTCGCGTGATGGCTTAGGTAAACCTTCCGGTCTTCCTCCGCCAATCTTCGTATCGCTGCATGTAACTCGCTGAGCCGCGGCCTCATTGGTACGACCCGCCGTTCGTTGGCCTCTGTCATAAACCTATCATTATGATAGGTATGCTCCGCCGTCAATTAATAATAGGTTAACGCGTGGATTGCTCAGCTTGATCCTAAGGCCGCCTAAAACCCCACCACCCGCGGCACTTTCCGCACCCCCAGCATCAGCTCGGTGAGCGCCCACACCAAGGCATCCGCCCGGTCCGGCGACCTGCCCGGCCCTTCGTAGCCGCCCGCCACCATCAGCCCGCAGAGTTCATCCTCCAGCAGCGGGAACTGGCCTGCGTGGCGCACCCGTCCGGCTTCGTAGAGCGCGGCGATGGGTTCGGCCCTTGCGCTCTTGCCCCGGCTGGCGTGGACCAGTTTCACCGGCAAGGCGATGTCGGCCGCCCTGAGGACGGAGCGGACCATTTCGCCGCCCTGATTGGCCTCGGCAATCACCCGGTCGGCGGAAAATTCGCGCGCCACTTCGGCCACGCGGCGGGCCCAGCGTTCGGGGCTGGGGCGCGTGACCGAGCAATCGGCCAGCACGCGGGCCACGCCGTCCTCCCCCAATGCGCAGGCCACGATCCCGCAGGCGTCCCCCTGTGCGGAGGCCGGGGGATCGACGCCGATCACCACCCGCCGGAAAGTGGATGGGGGCGGGGCACAGGCCGCATCCTCCCGGCATTCCTCCAGCAATGCCCGGCTCCACAGCGCGCCTTCGATTTCCTCCAGCAGCTCGCCTTCCAGCTCCTGCCGGCCCAGAGTGGTGCCGCCGAACTGGTCGGTAATGGCCTGCAGGAAGCCGGTCGGCAGGAAACGCAGGTTCTCATGCGTCGTGCCGCGCGTCACGGCGGTGGCCCCGCCTTGCAGCAGGCGCTGCAACAGCGGCACGGCGCGCGGAGTGGTCGTGGCCAGCGCGAGCGGGTCCTCGCCCAGCCGCAGGCCCAGCTGGAGATTGTCCCAAGCCTGCACCGCCCGGTTGCCCGCCTGGCTCCATTTGGCGATCTCGTCACACCAGGCGTGGCTGTGCTGGGGGCCGCGCAGGCTTTCCGGCTCGCCCGCCGAATAGAGGAAGGCCTGCGCCCCGTTGCTCCAGGTGAGGACGCGTTTGGAAGGTTCGAAGGCGGGGCGGTGTGCGCCGGGCGAAACCGCCAGCACTCCGCTTTCGCCCTCCACCATCACGCTGCGCGCCTCGGGCAGCGATGCCGCCACCAGCGCGATCCGCGCGCCGGGGTGGCTGCGGGCGACCATGCGCACCCATTCCGCCCCGGCGCGCGTCTTGCCGAAACCGCGCCCGGCCATGATCAGCCACACCCGCCAGTCGCCCGGCGGGGGAAGCTGCTCGGTGCGGGCCCACAGATCCCATTTGTAGAGGAAATATTCCCGCTCCGTCGCAGGCATGCGCGAAACGACGCTGAGCCGGACCGCCGGATCGAGCGCCAGCAGCCGCTCCAGCATGCCGCTGTCAGCCATTGGCTGCGCCTTCGGCAGCGGGCCTGCCGGATTTGGGCCCGCCGGATTTGGGCCTGCCGGATCTGGGTTTGGCCGATCTGGATTTGGCGGGCTGGCCGAACAATTCCTTCGCCGCTTCCTCGCGCTTCAATATCCGGTCCAGCGTGGTGTCGATCGAGGCGAGGATCGCTTCCTCATCCTCGTTCCGCATCTCGGCCCTGTGATGGCCGATGGAGGAGCGATGGGCAGCAAGGATGCGCAGCGCCGCCCCGAAATCATAGCGCCCGCCTGTGCCGGTGGCGAAATCGCAATCGCGCAACCGGCGCAGCACTTCCATTTCCAGATGATCGTAGCCTTCGCACAGGGCCGCGAACCACGCGCGTTCGAATTCAGGCTCGCAGCGGCGGATATAATAGGCGCGCGCCGCCGTGACCCCGGCCTTTTCCGCCGCCCGCGTGACATTGGATGTTTCCGCCAGAGTGGCGAGGAACACGGCCCGCCAGTGGCGGTTGAGATTGCCGGCTTCGCCCTCCTTCATGAAGGGCGCGATTTTGGTGCGCACGCGCCGGGGGCGCGGCGTGATGGCCATGCTCATAGGACAGCTCCTGATGGGAGGGGATGGGGCGCCGTGCCCCGCAGTCGCACTATCGCGATGTTGATCTCTTCTAACCAAACAGCGTCACGATGTCAAGCATAAAGTGCCATATCGGTTAATTGCTTTGGCTTGTGGCCCTTCGCCTGCTCGCGTAGATGGGCCTTCCCTCAGCCTGACCAGGATTTCCCATGCTGCGCCGCCTTTACGAATGGACCATGGCCAAGGCGAGCCATCCCCATGCCGAATGGTGGCTGGCCCTGTTCGCCTTTGTCGAAGCCAGCTTCTTCCCCATTCCGCCGCATCCGGTGCTGGGGGTGATGTGCCTGGCCGAACCGAAAAAGGCCGTGCGATTCGCCGCCATTGCCACGCTGGCCTCGGTCGCCGGGGGCGTGCTGGGCTATGCGATCGGCTGGGGCCTGTACGATACGATCGGCCGCCAGCTGCTGGATCTGCTGGGCCTGACCCAGAGCTTCCCGGTGGCCGCCTGCTATCTGCGCGAATACGGGGCCCAGATCATCATGATCAAGGGCGCCACGCCCATCCCCTTCAAGCTGCTGACGATCACCGCCGGCTTCATTCACATGAATTTGCTGACCTTCGTGCTGGCCAGCCTCGTTTCCCGCTCGATCAGCTTCATGATCGTGGGCGTGCTGTTCCGCCTGTTCGGCCGCCCGATCAAAAGCTTCATCGACAAATATCTGGGCCTCGCCACGGCGGGCTTCGTGGTGCTGGTGGTGGCCGGATTCCTTGCCGTAACCCTGCTGGAAGGCGATGGTTCGGGCGATGTGAAGGCCAAATGCGAAGCAGCGGCCAGCACTATCGCCTGAGCGGCGGGGCGGGGAACCTTCCGCCCCTGCGGCCGATTGATTCGCCGGACCAAGGAGAAACCTGATGAGCCATATCGCCGTGATCCCCGGAAGCCTGCGCAAGGAATCCTACAACCGGCGCCTCGCCCGCGCGATTGCGCATCTGCCCTCCACGCAAGGCCATTCCTTCGAGATCGTGGAGATTGGCGAACTGCCGCTCTACAATCAGGATACGGATCGCGATCCGCCGGAGGCCGCCCGCCAGTTCAAGCAGCGCATCCTCGCGGCGGACGGGGTGATCTTCGTGACGCCCGAATATAACCGCTCGATGCCGGGCGTGCTCAAGAACGCGATCGACCACGGCTCGCGCCCCTATGGGCAGAGCTGCTGGGGCGGCAAGCCCGCGGGCGTGCTGGGCGTAAGCCCCGGCGCCACCGGCACCGCCATGGCCCAGCAGCATCTGCGCAATGTGCTGGCCGGGCTGGACGTGCTGACCATGGCCCTGCCCGAGGCCTTCCTCAAATGGAGCGACGATTTGCTGACCGAGGATGGCAGGGTGGGCGCCCATAGCCACGATTATCTCGACCGCTGGATGGCGAAATTCCTGGCGCATGTGGAGAAATGTTCGGGGTGAGGGGCGCCCATTCCTCTCCCCTTGCGGGAGAGGATAGCGCAGCTCGCATCCGTAAGGATGCCAGCGAAGCTTGGAGAGGGGGCAAGGCGAAACCCCTCTCCAACTGCGGGTAGGCCCCTTCAGGACCAACCCTTCGTATCCCCTCCCGCAAGGGGAGAGGAACACCTTATCCCGCATCTGCCGGCATGGATCGCCGGGGCGGGGTGAGCGGCTTCAGCCTTCGAGGGTCGCTTCCAGCGTGATCTCGGCATTCAGCAGCTTGGACAGCGGGCAGGCTTCCTTGGCGCCCCTGGCGATTTCCTGAAACTTCGCTTCGTCGATGCCGGGGACGCGGGCCGTCAGCACCAGATCGGACCGGGTGATGGAAAATCCCGCACCGTCCTGCTCCAGCTTCACTTTGGCCGTGGTTTCCAGCGTGCCATCCTCGAACCCTTCCCGCGCCAGCGCGAAGGACAGGGCCATGGTGAAGCAGCTGGCATGGGCGGCGGCCACAAGCTCTTCCGGATTGGTGCCCGGCTCGTCCCCGAAGCGGGTGTTGAAGCCGTATTTCTGGCCATCCAGCACGCCGGACTGGGTCGAGACATAACCCTGGCCGGTTTTGCCAAGCCCCTCGTAGCGCGCGCTGCCTGTGCGAATCGTCATGGGCGTTCTCCTTCGATGCGACAGGATTGAAACCGGCTGCCGAAGGCGATGTTCCCGCCATTCGCGCCACATGTCCACCAGTTCGGCGGGAATGGCGGCCAGGAATCCGGTTGCCGCGGCCGAAATCTATCCCGCATTCCTTACATTATGGCGGAATGCGGGATAAATCGTTCAACTCGAATGGGTTAGATAATCCCCACGGCCTTCCCGGCCCGTTCGAACATGCCCAGGATGGTCTGCACCTGCTCGGCCGAATGTTCGGCGCAGAGCGAGCAGCGCAGCAGGGTCATGTTCGCAGGGGTTGCCGGCGGGCGGGCGAGATTGACGTAGAGGCCTTCGTGCAGCAGCGCTTCCCACATGGCGGCGCCCTTCTGCAGGTCGGGCATGATCACCGCGATGATCGCGCTTTGCGGAGTCTCGGTGCCCAGCTGGAAGCCCAGCGCCTTGAGCCCGGCATGCAGCGTGCGGGAATTTTCCCACAGATGCGCCCGCTTTTCCCCGCCATGCATCAGCTTGCGGATACTGGTCGCCGCCGTCGCCACCACGCTGGGCGGCAGGCTGGCGGTGAACACATAGGGGCGGCAGACCAGCCGCAGCACTTCGAACTTGGGATGGTTGGACACGCAGAAGCCGCCCACCGTGCCCACGCTCTTGGAAAAAGTGCCGATCACGAAATCGACATCTTCCAGCACGCCCTGCGCTTCGGCCACGCCGCGCCCATGCTCTCCGATGAAGCCCATCGAATGGGCCTCGTCCACCAGCACCATCGCGCCATTGGCCTTGGCGACCGCGATCATTTCCTTCAGCGGCGCGATGTCGCCCAGCATGGAATAGACGCCTTCCAGCACCACCAGCTTGCCCGCGCCTTCGGGAATGCGCTTGAGGCGCTTTTCCATCGCCTCGATGTCATTGTGCTTGAAGGGCACCACCTCGGCATTGCCCAGCGCGCAGCCGTCCCAGATGCTTGCATGGCTATCGATATCGAGGACGATGTAATCGCCTTTTCCGGCGACCGTGGAGATGATTCCGAGGTTGGCCTGATAGCCGGTGGAGAACACCATGGCATGATCCATGCCATAGAATTCCTTCAGCGCTTCCTCGCACTCCTTATGGCCCTGATAGGTGCCGTTGAGCACACGGCTGCCGGTGGTGCCTGCGCCGAAATTGTCCAGCGCATCCTTGCCCGCCTGGATCACGTCCAGGTCGAAGGTCATGCCCATGTAATTGTAGGTGCCCAGCAGGATCGTGTCCCGCCCGTTGCAGATCGCACGAGTGGGGGAGAGCACTTTCTCCATCACCAGGCTGAACGGATCCTCGCCCCCGCCGGCCAGCAGGCTCTGGCGCAAGGCAATGATATCGTCGAATTTACTGAACAGATCGCCGGTCATCGCGGTCACTTCTCCCACCGCCCGATCACTTGCTGCTGAGCTTGCAGACCGCATCCACCAGCTGGCCGAAATTCTCGATTTCCGCCTGCTGGTTCATGCTGATGATGATGTCGAATTCATCCTCGATCGCGGCGACGAAATCCATCACGGTCAGGCTGTCGAACTCAAGGTCCCCAGCGAAAGTGGTGGCGTCGGCGATATCGGCGCCCTTCTTGTTGAAGGGGGCGATCAGCGATCGGATACGGGTTTCGACTTCTGCGCGGTCCATGTGGGGCTCCTAGGGCTCGATTGCGGCGCAAAAGCGGCGCGGAGGGCAAGTGTCAAGTTCGGCTGTCGAGGGCGGCTTTCACAGCAGCGCCTTAACCGCCTGCATGAAGGGGCCGATGGAAACGGGCTTGGCCAGATAGCCTTCCGCGCCCGCATCGCGGATGCGTTCCTCGTCGCCCTTGCCGGCATAGGCGGTGACGGCCAGCACGGGAATGGCGCGCAGCGAAGCGTCCGATTTCATCCCCACGATCAGGTCCAGCCCCGAGACATTGGGCATCTGGATATCCATGATCACCAGATTGGGCACGAAGTCCCGCGCCCTGGCGATCGCCTCCAGCCCGTCGGCCACAGGCTCCACCGCGAAGCCATTGGCGCGCAGGACGTCGCAAAACAGCTTACGGTTGAGATCGTTGTCCTCGACAACGAGGATTCTCTTTGCCACTGCCCAATTCCCTTGGGGCAATTCCCCATCAAGTAGATTACTAGGGCTCCCGCAAGGTGGTGACAATTCCCGGCTCCAGCGAATCCCCCGCCCATGACGATAATGCCGAATCGCTGGCGCTTGGTGCACTGGCGTGGGTATTGTCGGATAGCGATCGGGCAGAGCGCCTGCTGGCGCTGACCGGCCTTACCCCCGAAGGCCTGCGCGCCGGGCTGGGAAGCCGGGCCGTGCTGGGCGCGGTGCTGGAATTTCTCGCCGGGCATGAACCCGATCTCGTCGCCGCGGCCGATGCCCTGGGGACCGAACCGCAAAAGCTGGCCGATGCCGCAAGGAGCCTGACCCGATGAGCCGCCGCCCCCTGATCGTCACCGATTGCGACGAGGTGCTGCTGCACATGGCCGCCCATTTCCGCGACTTCGTGGATGAGCAGCATGGCGTGGCCTTTGCGCTGGATGGCAACAGCTTCCTCAATTCGATGCGCCGCAAGGCCACGGGCGAAGTGCTGAGCGAAGAGGAGATGTGGGTTCTGCTCAATCTGTTCTTCGACACCGAAATGCACCGCCAGAACCCGATTGCCGGGGCCGTGGAAGCAATGGGCACGCTGGCCGAGCAGGCCGATGTGGTGGTGCTGACCAATCTCAAGGATCACCGTGCCCAAACCCGCGCGGCCCAGCTCGCCGGCCACGGCATCAACGCCCGGGTGTACACCAATCAGGGGCCGAAAGGCCCGGCGCTGAAGGCGATCCTCGACGAATTCGGGGCAGACCGCGCCTTCTTCATCGACGATATCGCCCATCACCACGGCTCGGTCGCGGAAGAGGCGGGCCATGTCACGCGCCTGCATTTCGTGGGCGAACCGCTGATGGCCCCCTATGTGCCCTGCGCCTTCACGGCGGGGCAGGCCCATGCCCGGATCGACAATTGGGAAGAGGCCCTGCCCTGGCTGCTCGAGCGGCTGGAAGACAAGTGAGGATTGAACGATGAGCATCGAAGCGAAACTCGCCGAACTCGGCATCATTCTGCCCGAACCGGCCGCCCCGGTGGCCGCCTATGTCCCCGTGGTGGTGGCAGGCGGGCTGGCCCATGTTTCGGGGCAATTGCCCTTCGTCGATGGCAAGCTCGTCACCGGCCGGCTGGGCGAGGATGTCAGCCTTGAGGATGGCAATGCCGCCGCGCGCGCCTGCGCCCTGATGCTGCTGGCGCAAATCAAGGCCGCGCTCGGCTCGCTCGACAAGGTGGAACGGGTGGTGAAGCTGGGCGCCTTCGTGAATTCGGCGGGCAGCTTCACCGATCAGCCCAAGGTCGCCAATGGCGCTTCGGAACTGATGGTGGAAGTGTTCGGCGATGCCGGGCGCCATGCCCGCAGCGCCGTGGGCGTTCCCGTGCTGCCGCTGGGCGCGGCCGTGGAAGTGGACGCGATCTTCGCCGTAAAGGGATGATCGCCCGGCTGCTTGACCGGCTGATCGCCCCCGCGCCCGATCCGGCGCGGGTGGCCTGGCTGGCGCGGCACGAATATGCCCATCGCGGGCTGCATGGGCCCGGCGTGCCGGAAAACTCGCTCTCCGCCTTTGCCGGGGCCATCGCGCGCGGCATGGGGATCGAATGCGATATCCAGCGCAGCGGCGATGGGCAGGCGATGGTGTTCCACGATTGGGAGCTTGACCGGCTGACCGGCGAGAGCGGCCCGGTGGGAGATCGCACCGCCGCCGCGCTCGGCCAGATCGCGCTGACCGGCGCGGAAGGCTGCCGCATCCCCACCCTGCGCGACATGCTCGGCATGGTACGCGGCCGTGCGCCGATCCTGATCGAGATTAAGTCGAAGCGCGGATACAATGTCGGCGCCAGCTGCCTTGCGGTGCGCCGCGTGCTGGAAGGCTATCGCGGCCCCCATGCGGTGATGAGCTTCGATCCGCGCGTCAGCCGCTGGTTCGCCGCCCATGCGCCCCGCATTCCGCACGGGCTGGTGATGACCGAGGAAGACGACCGTGCGATCATCGGCTGGGCACGGCGGCATCTGTGGCTGTGGATCGCGAAGCCCGATTTCCTCGCCTATGACGTGCGCGACCTGCCCAGCCGCTTCGCCGCCGCCCAGCGCAGACGCGGCTTGCCGGTGCTGACCTGGACGGTGCGCTCGCCGGAATTGCGGGATCGCGCCGCGCGCCATGCGGATGCCCCGATTGCGGAGGGGGATGGGGTTCCGGGCGGATAAGCCGTCATCCCGGCGAATGCCGGGATCGCTGGCGGGCGGGGCATTTAGGGATGGCCGCTTGTCATCCCGGGCCTGCCGAATGTCGCCATTCCGGTTTCGACAACATAGCGGACATGCAGCGTCCAGTATAAGATCCGTGAAATGTTAGCCGCAGGTTACCTCTTAAAGCGTGTTGTGCCTCCTCCCGGCTGGCTGGACAGCGGACCGAACCACATTGAGGATGTGTCCAGCGTCGCCGATTGTGTGAACGAGAACGTGGTAGACGTTCAGGAGGTGTGGCAGCACAATAGCTTCGGCCTCGCAAACACGCCCGAAACCCTCAAAGCATTAGCTGCGGAAAAGGGTGTGGACACCAAGGGAGCGATTCTCTTCTACTATACCGCCTACGAATATGAGTTGCCGTCCGATGGCTGGACTTTCGACGCATTGGAGTGGCGGGCAAGAACGCCAACCCCATCGTCATCTGTGCCCGATGCTGTCGAACGTCCGTCTGAAGACGAAACTACGTTGCTAGGTTACGATGTGGTCGTGTTCGAAGACTACCTCAGCCACTCCCCCTTATCCTGCAATTCCGTTGCGAAAGACCTCCCCGTGAACCAGCACTGTCTGCTCGATGATCTAAAGGGAGCGGTCCGCGCAATCGACGCGGGCGCTTTCGGCGGAGGTTGCGAAGAGGGCGTTTACACGGTTTTCGCGGTGCATCGTGTAGATCGCTAAACGGCAGCTACCCACAACATTCCGGCCATGCTGTTAGCAAAAGCAGTTCGCCAATAGCACGCAATCAATCAGGCCGAAATCTGCCCGCGCCGCCCAGTCGCCAGCGATCCCGGCTTTCGCCGGGATGACGAGTGTTCGATACCACCCAAGGGCAATCGACAGCCACGACCACCTCCGGCTAGGATGCCTTGCATGAGCGACCAGCCGACTTTCACCGCGCGCATGGCCCCGGCTGTCGGGGCCTTGCCGGCGGATGAGTGGGATGCGCTGGCGGGTTCGGACAATCCCTTCACCAGCCACACCTTCCTCACCGCGCTGGAGGATTCGGGCAGTGTCGGCCCCGGCACCGGCTGGAGCCCGCTGCCGATCGTGATCGAGGACGAGGCGGGCCGGCTGGCGGGCGCGCTGCCGGCCTATCTCAAGTCCCACAGCCAGGGCGAATATGTGTTCGACCATAGCTGGGCCGATGCGTGGGAACGGGCCGGGGGCAGCTATTATCCCAAGTTGCAGATCGCCGTGCCCTTCACGCCCGCCACAGGCCCGCGCCTGCTGCTGGCGGACGAGGCGCTGGGCGGGCCGCTGCTGCGCGCGGTCGAAACCCTGTGCCTGCGCGAGGAACTGTCTTCCGCCCACGCGACCTTTATCGAGCCTGCCCAATTGCCTCTGTTCGAACAGGCCGGCTGGCTGACCCGCAGCGACATCCAGTTCCATTGGGAAAATCGCGGCTATGCGGGCTTCGAGGATTTTCTCGATCAGCTATCCTCGCGCAAGCGCAAGGCGATCCGCAAGGAACGCGCCGCCGCGCAGGAAGGGGTGGAGATCAGGGCGCTGTCGGGCGCGGATCTGCGGCCCGAACATTGGGATGCCTTCTGGGCCTTCTATCAGGATACCGGTTCGCGCAAATGGGGGACGCCCTATCTCACCCGCGAGGCCTTCGACCTGTTCGGCGAGCGGATGGGGGACAAGGTGCTGCTGATTCTGGCCTATATGGAAGGCAGGCCGATTGCCGGGGCGCTCAATTTCATCGGCGGGTCGGCGCTCTACGGCCGCTATTGGGGCTGCGTGCTGGACAAGCCCTTCCTGCATTTCGAGCTGTGTTATTATCAGGCGATCGACCATGCGATCGCGCGCGGGCTTTCCCGCGTGGAGGCAGGCGCGCAGGGCGGGCACAAGCTGGCCCGCGGTTATGAGCCGGTGCAGACATGGTCTGCCCATTGGATCGCCGATAAGCGTTTCCGCGCGGCGGTGGCCGATTTCCTGGAGCGCGAACGCGCCGGAGTGGCGGCCGATCAGATGTTCCTGGGCGAAAGGACGCCGTTCAGGAAGGGCTGAGGGGCAGGGCCCTCAGGCGGCGCGGCGGTCTATCGACATCAGCCACTGGCGCGCGCGGCGCTGGGCTTCGGCCACTTCGCGGGCACTCATCTCGTCGGAAATGTCGGCCCGGCAATCGGCGGCTTCCTCATGGCCCTGCGCGGCGGCGAGGTTGAACCATTTATGCGCCTCGATCAGGTCGCATTCGGCGCCGTGGCTGCCGGTGGAAAAGGCCACCCCAAGGTCGAAATAGGCGTTCACATCGCCCATCGCGGCGGCGGCGAGACAGGTGGAGACGAGCTTGTCGGCCACCCTGGCATTGATGCTGGCCACGATTGTGGCCGTAGCGGTCTGGTCGATCAGGCGAAGTTCCATGATATGTGCCCCCATGATTTACTCCGTGCCGGAGGGGGCAACTCCGCCCGCTCCCACCGGCAACCTTGGGTTCCGATGGTCAAGAAATAGTTAACGCTGCGGCAGGAAAGGCGCGGGGCCCCGGCGCGGGGCCACCTTTCGGGCCGCTTCCGGCCGCCTTTCGGGGACCGGATAAGGGGTACCCGCAATTGCCCGGTGACAGCGCGCGATTGCCGCTTGTGCGGCCATGGACGTCCCCCTATAGGCCCCCCAACCAAACCGGACACGCCACTGGAAAAATCCGGGGCATGCAGGGGAATTGCCGGTTCCCGGGAGAATTGGACACGGAGTGACTCGATGAGTTCGGTTGCCGGTGACGATATCGATATTCTTGCCAAGGCGCGTCGCACGCTTGGCAGCGACTACACGCCTTCCGACGATGAAGAGTACATGAGCGAGCAGCAGACGGAATATTTCCGCGCGTTGCTGGTCGAATGGAAGAAATCGATCCTTTCCGCCTCGGAGGGCACCCTGCAATCCTTGCAGGATGGCCCGATGCGCGAGGCCGATCTCAACGATCGCGCTTCGAGCGAGACCGATTGGGGGATCGAACTGCGCACTCGCGATCGCCAGCGCAAGTTGATCACCAAGATCGATTCGGCCCTGCGCCGCATCGACAAGGGCGAATATGGCTATTGCGAAGTGACCGGCGATCCGATCGGCATCAAGCGGCTGACCGCCCGCCCGATCGCCACCATGACGGTGGAAGCGCAGGAAGCCCACGAAAGGCGCGAAAAGATCTCTCGCGACGATTGAGCGGCAGGCCCGTAAATCGCCGGAACACTTCCGGTGATTAATGCTTTGTTTGCCGCTGCGGTGTTAGTGACTCGCCACCCGGAAGCAATGGAAGCCCGGGTCGTCGGTCCGACTCGCACCCGGGCTGCAATAGGGTTGGGTAGCAAGCGAATGAGCAATGTCGACACACGCCAATTGTCGCGCGACAGCCTGTTCGTCCTGGCCAAGATCAAGGTCGAGGGTGATGCAAGCGGCACCGAGCATCGCGTGAAGGTGCGCAATCTCTCCTCTGCCGGGATGATGGCCGAGGGCGATGTGAAGGTTGCGCGCGGATCGCTCGTCAGCGTCGATCTGCGCAATATCGGCTGGGTCGACGGCACGGTCGCGTGGAAGCAGGACGACCGTTTCGGCATCGCCTTCATCGAGGAAGTGGACCACCGGCAGGTGCTGGCATCGGGCAATTTTGCCACCCGCGATCTCGATACGCCGCGCTTCGTGCGCCCGCCGCTTCCTTCCACGATTCCCGAGCCTTCCAAGCTCCGCAAGATCTGACAATCGCTCCCGCCCATTGAAGCGCGCCGCGGCAAGGCTTACGGCTGGCTTCGATGTCTCGTTTCCTCCGCATTCTGGCTCTCGGCCTGGCGCTCTTCGCCTCCGCTTGCGGGCGCGGCAATGAGGGGGCGCTGGAAGTCGCCATTGTCGGGGGCGAAAACGATCCCTTCGAGGATGGGGTGCTGCTGTCGGTTGCCGGCCAGCATGTCCATGCGGCGACGACCGAGGGGCTGGTGGGGCTGGACGCACAGGGGCAGGTGACCCCGGCGCTGGCCGACCGCTGGATCGTGACCGACGATGGCAAGAGCTACATCTTCCGCCTGCGCGACGGCACCTGGCCCGATGGCAGCGAGCTGAGCGGCGAAAGCGCCCGCACCGCGCTGCGCCGCGTGGTCCAGCGCCTTGGCGGCACCTCGCTGGGCTACGACCTTTCCCAGATCGACGAGATTCGCGCCATGGCCGGCCGGGTGGTGGAAATCCGCCTGAAGGGGCCGATGCCCGATTTCCTGCAGCTTCTGGCCCAGCCGGAACTGGGCCTTACCGTAAAAGGGCGCGGCACCGGGCCGATGAGCCTGCGCAAGGTGGGCAGGACGGCGGTCCTTTCCATGCTCGCGCCCGAGGCGCGGGGCCTTCCGGCAGTGGAGAACTGGCAGGAAGGCGTGCGCGAACTGCGCGTCCACGGCACCGGCGTGAAGCATGCCATCGCCCTGTTCGACGAAGGCCAGGTCGATGTGGTGCTCAACGGACGGATCGAGAGCCTGCCGCTGGTCGATACCGGCCCGCTTTCGCGCGGGACGGTGCGGCTCGATCCCGCGATCGGCCTGTTCGGCCTTGTCGTGCGCAATGCGGAAGGGATTCTGGGCGATGCCTCCGGGCGGGAAGCGATTTCCATGGCGATCGACCGGGCAGCCCTGATCGCGCCCTTCAATGTCGGCGGCTGGCAGCCCACCTCGCGGTTGGTCGCGCCGGGCCTGCCGGGCGATCTGGGGACCATCGGCGAACGCTGGGACGGCACCAATCTCGCCCAGCGCCGTATCGCCGCCACGGCCCGCGTCGCCACCTGGAAATCGGTGAATGGCGGCACAGTGCCGCAAGTTTCCATCTCCCTGCCCGAAGGGCCGGGGGGCGATGTGCTGTTCGAAGGGCTTTCGCGCGATCTGTCGGCCATCGGCGTCACGCTGCTCCGGGCGAAAAGGGGCGAGACGGGCGATCTGGAACTGATCGACCGGGTGGCCCGCTATGCCAATGCGCGCTGGTTCCTCAACCAGTTCAATTGCGGGCTGAAACGCGGCTTCTGTTCGAGCCAGGCCGATGCCCGCGTCACCGAGGCGCTGCAAAGCGCCGACCCGGACGAGCGCGCCGCCCTGATGGCCGAGGCGGAGGCTGAACTGACCTCGCTCGATGCATTCATTCCCTTCGGCCCGCCGGTCCGCTGGTCGCTGGTGCGCGCCGGGGTGGATGGCTATGCCGCCAATGCCTGGGTGTTCCATCCCTTGCCGCAGCTCGCCACCATCCCCAAATAGGGCCGATGACCCAGTCCAGCCGCCCCCGCCCGATGGGCGTGACCCTGCCGACAGGCACCGATCCCGCCTCCGTGCGCCAGCGCATCGAAGCGATGGAGATGGTGCTGGAACGCAGCTTCACCATTCCCGGCATCAACCGCTCCGTGGGGCTGGATGCGATTGTCGGTATCATCCCCGTGCTGGGCGACGTGCTGACCGCCGCCATGGGCGCCTATATCGTATGGGAAGCGCGCAATTTGCGCCTGCCCAAATGGAAACTGGCGCGCATGGCCGCCAATATCGCCTTCGACACGGCACTGGGCGCGATCCCGGTGGCGGGCGACCTGTTCGACCTGCTCTATCGTTCGAACAGCCGCAATCTGCGGATCGTGAAGAAGCACCTCGACAAGCACCATCCCTCGAGCCGGATTATCGAGGGCTAGGGCGTGTTATCCTTCTCCCGTTGACGGGAGCTAGCGTAGCTTGGATGAGGGTGCCTTGCCGGTTCGAAAGACCGCAAACCCTCACCCAACTCCGGCTAGGCCCTCGCGGACCAAGCCTGCGTATCCCTCTCCCGTCAACGGGAGAGGGTTTTTTGGAGGATAGCTCTGGAAGACAAGTTCGGAAGCGGTCCGATTGTCCACCATGCTGCAGCCGACTATCTTCAGCGGACGGCAGCAAGGAAATCGCGCCATGGGCAGACATAGTCGATCACGCTGGCCGAAGATCGCCGCCGGAGCGGCAATATTGGCGATCATCCTCGCCCCATTTACCAATGCGAATTCCGGCAGGGCCAAGCAGCGCTATTTCGATATCATCTTCAATTCGTGCAGCCGCAGCGAGGGGCTGGAAGGTGCCGTGTGGCGCAAGGTCCCGGCTTTTGACGGCGAGGTTCGGGAATTCGTCGCGTCGGACGCAAGGGAAGCTGCCGTGATCGACTGCGTGAACCGCTGGGCGGGCCTGTTCATTTCGGACCATCTGGAGAGGGAGTCGGGCAATATGCCCACCGCGCGGAGCAAGCTGACCGTTTCCGTGTCGGGTTCGAATTATACACCGCCGGAGCATCTGGTGGATATCGCGCATGTGGAGTTCACCGGGGCTGGATTTCGGGCGCGTTGATTCTCCCTGTTTAGGGAGAAGTTTCTTCCCTGCCGATCAATTCAAAGAACTGATCAAAATCAGGCGCGATGGATTGAATGCTCTCGTTGGGATCGCAGTTCGCCATGTCAAAAGTGACTATCGGGAAAGGATGGCCGTGGCGCAGATCAAGGGCAATGGCTTCCCCGCCACCGTTGCCGCCAATCACGAAGAAACCGGAAAAGGATTCTTTGAAATTCCCCATTTTTTCAATTTCGACGATTTCTTCGGCTGGATAAAGCACGAACCAACGGGGCTGCACGGGAAGTGGCGCTTCGCCGCCATTCGAATGGCAAAGTAATTCCAGAAACCTGGAAGGCAAAGTGGCAGGTGCAATGGCGATGAGCGCATCGATTGCGTTTTGCGCGGCGCCATCCACCTTATGCCATTCCCGTCCATCAAACATTTGAGTTCCTTCGCCACGCTCGAAGCGACGCTTCGAATATTCTGTTTCCAGCCGATCGCAGTCGTGAAGAAAACAGTTGTCGCTACTTGGAGGTAGCCCGGCCAAACAATCATTTTCCTACACGGGCAAAATTTGCTTCATCCTGCGGGATGATCGCCTCCTCTCGCCTTTCCGCTTCGACCTGCCGCCGCGCAGAGAGTGACACAGCCCCTTTGCGGAAAGTCACGGATCGGCCTGCAAGATCGCGTGGCCAAAACGCGATCCGCAGCGGAGAATATCGGAAAAACTCACGGAAAACTGCCGTTTTTCTGGCAGGCAAAGGCCCGATGCGCCCCCAAATCACCCCCCGAAAGTCACAAGTTTCGCGGGCCGTTTCGCGTCACTTTCGCAAGGCTGTCAGGCTTCCAGTTCGATGTCCCAATAGAGCCAGTCCCGCCATGTCTCGTGGAGATAGTTGGGCGGGAAGCTCTTGCCCTGTTGCTGCAATTGCCAGCTGGTCGGGCGGATCGGGGAGACCAGCGGGGGCATTTTTGCCTGGGCGGGGGTGCGGCCGCCTTTCTTGAGGTTGCAGGGGGCGCAGGCGGTGAGGATGTTTTCCCATGTCGTCTTGCCGCCCAGTCGGCGAGGGATCACATGGTCGAAAGTCAGATGTTCGGGGCTGCCGCAATATTGGCAAGTGAACCGGTCACGCAGGAACAGGTTGAAGCGGGTGAAGGCGGGGAATTCATTGGGCCGGACATATTGCCGCAGCGCGATCACCGAGGGGATCTTCATGTCGAGCGAGGGCGAATGCACTTCGCGCTCGTAACTGGCGACGATATCCACCCGTTCGAGGAACACCGCCTTGATCGCGGTCTGCCACGGCCACAGGCTCAGCGGGTAATAGGACAGCGGTGTGTAATCGGCATTGAGGACCAGAGCCGGGCAGCTGTCCAGCTTCCGCATGGGGTCGCCCTCCGCACTGCGGAAGCGCGCTGCCCGTTCGATCAGTTCGGCTTTGAACACGGTGCTGTGTCCTCCCTGATAGGCGCAAGGGAGCATTTGCCTTGAAAAGCGTCAAGCCTGTTACAAATCGCGAATCCACAGGATTTTTGCCGATTCGCGCCTGAAAGATATCAATCGCCGCATGATCGTTACCCGCTTTGCCCCCAGCCCCAACGGGCCGCTCCATCTGGGCCACGCCTTCGCGGCCCAGATGGCGCATGATCTGGCGCGCGCGCGGGGCGGAAGGTTCCTGCTGCGGATCGAGGATATCGACGGGCCGCGCAGCCGGGCGGAACTGGCGGAAACCTTCCGCGCGGACCTCGCCTGGCTGGGGCTGGAATGGGAGGAAGTGCCGCGCCAATCCTCGCGCCTTGCCAGTTACGAGGCGGCGGCGGAGCGGCTGAAGGCCATGGGCCTGCTCTATCCCTGCGCCTGCACAAGGGCGCAGATCGTGGCCGCGGCACTGGAGAACGGGCCGGACGGGCCCATCTATCCGGGCACCTGCCGGGGCGCGCATGTCGATCCGGCGGGGGAAGTCGCCTGGCGGCTCGACATGGCGAAGGCCGCCGCGCTGGCCGGGCCGCTCGAATGGGTGGACGAGCTGGCGGGCGTGCAGCGCGCGACACCGGAAATCTTTGGCGACGTGGTGCTGCTGCGCAAGGAAGCGCCCGCCAGCTATCACCTCGCCGCCACGCTGGACGATGCGGCAGACGGGGTCACGCTGGTGACGCGGGGAATGGACCTGTTCCCGGCCAGCCATGTCCACCGGCTGCTGCAGGCGCTGCTCGGCCTGCCGGTGCCCCTATGGCACCACCATCCGCTGCTGCTGGACGGGGAGGGGAAGAAGCTGGCCAAACGGCGCGGATCGGGCGCGGGATCGCTGGGCCTCACGGAATTGCGGCTGGCGGGGGAAGACGGGCGGGCGCTGGCCGATGCCCTGAGGGGCAGGGCGCTGCCATCTGGCATTTCGCTCAGCAAGGGCCTAGATAGGGGCCTATGAACGCTTTCCTCGTCATCGTCCTGATCGGCCTGATGGCCATGGTGGTCTATTCGCTCGTGCGCGGGATCATCGCCTTCCTGCAGAGCAGCAGGCACAATATCGACAATGGCGGAGAGGCCAATCTGCGCGAGCTGCAATTGCAGCAGAACAAGATGATGTTCGCGCGGATCAAATATCAGGCGCTCGCAATCGTGGTGATTGTCATCATCCTCGCCGCCAGCGGCCGCTGACCGGCCGACGCGCGGGGGTGGTCCGGCTTTCGAAGATATACACCCGCACGGGGGATGACGGGATATCGGGCCTGGTCGACGGTTCGCGCCGGGCCAAGGCCGATCCGCGCTTCGAGGCGATCGGCGCGGTGGACGAGGCGAATTCGGCGCTGGGCCTGCTGGCAGTGGCGCTGGCGGGAAGCGGGCATCTGGCAGGCGTGATCCGGGCGCAGAACGATCTGTTCGATCTCGGCGCCGATCTGGCAACGCCCGGTGACGATTTCGAGCCTTCCGAAATGGTGCTGCGGATCGTGCCCGCGCAAATATCCGCGCTGGAAGCGGCGATCGATGCGCTGAACGAAGGGGTGGAGCCGCTGCGCAGCTTCATCCTGCCCGGCGGCACCGAAGCGGCCGCCCGCGCCCATGTCGCCCGCGCCTCAGTGCGCCGTGCTGAGCGCGCCATGGCTGCGCTGGCGGCGGCGGAACCGGTGAATCCGGCGGCGCTCCATTATATCAACCGCCTGTCAGACTGGCTGTTCGTCCTCGCCCGCGCGCTCAATGCGGATGCGGGCGGCGACGTGCTGTGGCAGCCGGGGGCGAACCGCTGACGCGGCAATTTGCAAAGGAACCGGGCATGGACATCGTCGGAGTGATCGGGGCAGGCCAGATGGGCTCGGGCATTGCCCAGACGGTGGCCCAGCGCGGCATCGAAGTGCTGTTGTGCGATGTCGATCTGGCGCTGGCCGAAAAGGCCAAGGCAAAGATCGAAAAGACCCTCGCCCGGCTGGTGGAGAAGGAAAAGATCTCCGCCGCCGATGCCGCCGCCACGCTGGGCAGGATCGTGCCCGTTGCCGATTACGCGCCCATGGCCGGGGCCGGGATCATCATCGAGGCAGCGACCGAGCGCGAGGATATCAAGCGCGCGATCTTTGCCAAGGCGGGCGAAGTGCTGGGCGCAGGCGCGATCCTTGCCAGCAACACCAGTTCCATCCCGATCACCCGCATGGCGGCAGGCACGGCCGATCCGGCGCGCTTCATCGGGCTGCATTTCTTCAATCCCGTGCCGGTGATGCAGCTGATCGAAGTGATCCCGGGCCTTGCCACCAGCCCCGATACCGTCACTCGCACTCGCGCCTTTGCCGAAAGCCTGGGCAAGCAGGTGGTGCTGAGCGGGGACGAGCCGGGCTTCGTGGTCAACCGCATTCTCCTGCCGATGATCAACGAGGCATGCTTCGTGCTGGGGCAGGGTACCGCCAGCGTTGCCGATATCGACAAGGGTGCGCGGCTGGGCCTCAATCACCCGATGGGGCCGCTGGAACTGGCGGATTTCATCGGGCTGGATACCTGCCTGGAGATCGTGAAGGTGATCTTCGCGTCCACCGGGGATTCCAAATACCGCCCGGCGCCGCTGCTGGCGAAATATGTCGATGCCGGCTGGCTCGGCCGCAAGACCGGCCGGGGCTTCTACGATTATTCGGGCGAAGTGCCGGTTCCTGCCGTCTGATCGTGGACCCTACGGTTCCCGCTGGATCACGGCGATGCCGTTCACATATTCGATCACCCGCGACTGCCCTGGATTGGCTTGGGCAGGCGCTTCATCCGCTACCGGGTCGGTGTTGCCATCGCCCTGCGCCATTTCATCAGGCGGAGTGGGATCGATGCCGGTGGCGGAATCGATCAGCTCCTCGTCTTCCAGATATTCGTGCTCCTCGCTCGTCGAATCGTCCTGGGGAGCGGTGAGCACGGGCGGGGGCGCGGAAACCTCGGCAAGCTGGGTGTCCAGATCGGTGCGCCGCTCGGCCACGCCATTGGTCATTTGCGACAGCAGCCCGCCTTCCCTGTCGCCCACCAGCAGATAGGTGCCGAACAGGATCAGCGCGACGAAACCGGCCGCGAACCAGCGATTCTTGAAAATGAACTGATTCATGCCCCGAGGATGTAGGGCGGCAGGGTTAATTTGCGGTAAGGGCCGGCACTCAATCCTGCGCGGAAAGGCGCTTCAGCTCGTAAAGCAGGTCCAGCGCCTCGCGCGGGGTGAGCGCATCGACGTCCAGCTCCTCCAGCCGGTCGCGCAATGCATCGCGCAGCTCTTCCTCATGCACCTGCGCGACGGCGAACAGCGGCAGATCGCCCAGCCCGGCGGCCAGCCCACCCGTCTGCGCGCGGCCCTGTTCCAGCCGGTCGAGCACCTGCCGGGCACGTTTCACCACCGGTTCGGGCACACCCGCCAGCCGCGCCACGGCCAAGCCATAGGAACGATCAGCAGGGCCGGTGCTCAGCTCGTGCAGCAGCACCAGATCGCCTTTCCATTCGCGGGCGCGGACGTGGTGGAGCGACAGTGCCTCGCAGGTTTCCGCCAGCCGGGCCAGCTCATGATAATGGGTGGCGAACAGGCAGCGGCAGCGGTTCCTGCCATGCACGGCCTCCACCACCGCCCATGCGAGGGCGAGCCCGTCGTATGTCGAGGTGCCGCGTCCGACCTCGTCGAGGATCACGAAGCTGCGTTCGGATGCCTGGGCGAGGATCGCGGCGGTTTCCACCATCTCCACCATGAAAGTCGAACGCCCGCGTGCCAGATTGTCGGACGCACCCACGCGGCTGAACAGGCGGTCGACCAGCCCGATCCGCGCAGTGTCAGCCGGGACATAGCCGCCCGCTTGCGCCAGCAGCACGATCAGCGCATTCTGGCGCAGGAAAGTGGATTTGCCGCCCATATTCGGCCCGCCGATCAGCCACAGCCGGTCGACAGGCGAAAGGGTGCAGTCATTCGCCACGAAGCGTTCACCGCTGGACGCCAGAGCCTGTTCCACCACCGGATGGCGTCCGCCCCTGATGTCGATCGAGAGGCCTTCCGAAATTTCCGGGCGGCACCAATTGCCTTCGGCAGCACGCTCGGCCTGTCCGGCGGAAACGTCGATTCGGGCTAGCGCGGCGGCTGTGGCAGCGATCGCTTCCCGATCTGCTGCAACGGCGGCCACCAGCTCCTCGAAATGGGCTTCCTCTGCAGCGAGGGCATGGCCGCCCGCCTCGGCAATGCGGCTGGCTTCCTCATGCAGCTGCAGCGAATTGAAACGCACCGCATTGGCCATGGTCTGGCGGTGGGTGAAGCCGCTTTCGGGCGCCATCAGCCTGTCGCCATGGCGGGCGGGCACTTCGATGAAATAGCCCAGCACGCCATTGTGGCGAATCTTTAGCGCGGAAATGCCGGTCTCGTCGCGATAGCGTGCCTCCATCGCGGCGATGGCGCGGCGGGCACTGCCGGAGACCGCGCGCAATTCGTCCAGCGCATGGTCATAGCCTTCGGCAATGAAGCCGCCCTGGCTGCGCTCCGTCGGCGGAGTGGGGACGAGCGCGCGGCCGAGCAGGTCGGTCAGCGCGCCGTGCCCGCCCAGCCTTGGCAGCAGCGCGTCGAGCAGGTCGGGCCTGCCGTTGCGGCGCTGCAGATGCTCCCCGATATTGCGCGCTTCATTGAGGCCGTCGCGGATCTGGCCGAGATCGCGCGGGGATCCGCGCCCTGCCACGACCCTGCCCAGCGCGCGGCCGATATCGGGCGCGCCGCGCAGCACCTCGCGCAGATCGGCGCGCAGCAGCGGGTCTTCGTGGAAATATTGGACCAGCGCCAGCCGCGCTGTGATGGCGCCGGCATCGGTCAGCGGGGCGGACAGATCGTCGGCCAATTGCCGTGCGCCCGCGCCGGTCACGCAGCGGTCCACGGCGGCGATCAGGCTCCCGGCGCGGCCACCCTGCTGGCTCGCGAGGATTTCGAGGCTATTCCGGGTCGCCTCGTCCATCGCCAGCCGTTCCTCGCCCGCGCGGGCTTCGGGCGGCAGGAGGAAGGGCAGCTTGCCGCGCCCGACATGCTCCAGATAGGCGATCAGCCCGCCCGCCGCCGCCAGCATGGCGCGCGTGAAACTGCCGAAGGCATCCAGCGTGGCGACTTCGTGCAGGCGCTTGAGCCTTGCTTCGCCCTCGTCGCTGGCAAAGGTGGTGCGGGCGCGGGGGATCGCATCGAGCGGGGCATCGGTCCACCCTTCGGGTACCACCAGCTCGCTTGCCCCGATGCGGGCGAGGGCTGCGCCCATCCGTTCGGGCGCGCATTCTTCCAGTTCCATCCGGCCGGTGGAGATATCGCAGGCGGCAATGCCGATCATGCCGCGAACATCGCAGACCGCCGCGAGCATGTTCGCCCGGCGCGGCTCCAGCAGCGCCTCTTCGGTGAGCGTGCCCGCCGTGACGAAGCGCACGATATCGCGCTTCACCAGCGCTTTATAGCCGCCGCGCGCCTTAGCTTCCTCGGGCGTTTCGACTTGCTCGGCAATCGCCACCCGGCAGCCGGCCTTGATCAGCCGGGCAAGATAGCCCTCCGCCGCATGGACCGGCACGCCGCACATCGGCACGGGCGTACCGCCATGTTCGCCCCGGCTGGTCAGCGCGATATCCAGCACCTGGCTGGCGATACGGGCATCTTCGAAGAACAATTCGAAGAAGTCGCCCATGCGGTAGAACAGCAGGCAATCGCCAGCCTCCGCCTTGAGGGCGAAATACTGCTCCATCATCGGGGTTGCGGAACCGGACATGCTGATGGGGGTTAGACGGCAAATGCGCGATTCGGGAGGGCGAAAGCCAAGCTTTCCCCTATCGCGTCGCGCCCTCGCGCGTTAGGGCAGTGCCACAACAGGGAGGCAGGCTTGGCCGACGACGACAATCAGAGCTTCACCACGCGTGAGGCGCTCTTCTATCACAAGACGATCCGCCCCGGTAAGATCGAGATCGTTCCGTCCAAGCCGGTGGCAACCCAGCGCGATCTGTCGCTTGCCTATTCGCCCGGCGTTGCCGCCCCTGTAGAGGCAATCGCGGCGGATCCGGCAACAGCCTATGACTATACCGCCAAGGGCAATCTGGTGGCGGTGATCACCAATGGCACGGCCATTCTGGGCATGGGTAATCTGGGCGCGCTGGCCGCCAAGCCGGTGATGGAAGGCAAGGCGGTGCTGTTCAAGCGCTTTGCCGATGTCGATTCGATGGATATCGAACTCGCCACGGAAGACCCGGAAGCCTTCATCAATGCGGTCGCCCTGATGGAGCCGACCTTCGGCGGCATCAATCTTGAGGATATCAAGGCGCCTGAGTGTTTCATCATCGAGCAGGCCCTGCGCGAGCGGATGAAGATTCCCGTGATGCATGACGATCAGCACGGCACCGCGATCATTACCGCAGCCGGGCTCATCAACGCCTGCCATATCACCGGGCGTGACATCAAGGACGTGAAGGTGGTGGTGAACGGCGCGGGTGCGGCGGCCATCGCCTGCACCGCGCTGATCAAGGCGATGGGCGTGCGGCACGATCATGTGATCATGTGCGATCGCAGCGGCGTGATCTGGCGCGGCCGGCCCGACGGGATGGACCAGTGGAAGAGCGCCCATGCCGCCGAGACCACCGCACGCTCACTGGAAGAGGCGCTGGACGGTGCGGATGTGTTCCTGGGCCTGTCGGCCGCCGGTGCGCTGAAGCCCGAATGGGTGCGCAAGATGGCCCCGCAGCCGATCATCTTCGCCATGGCCAATCCCGATCCGGAAATCACCCCGCCCGACGCCAAGGCAGTGCGGCCCGATGCGATCATCGCCACCGGGCGCAGCGATTATCCGAACCAGGTCAACAATGTGCTGGGCTTCCCCTTCATCTTCCGCGGCGCGCTGGATGTGCGTGCGACCGCCATCAATGAAGAGATGAAGATCGCCGCCGCCGAAGCGATCGCCTCGCTCGCGCGGGAAAGCGTGCCGGAAGAAGTCGCCGCAGCCTATGGCAAGAACCAGAGCTTCGGGACCGAATATATCATTCCCGCCCCCTTCGACCCGCGCCTGATGGAGCGGGTTTCCGCCGCCGTCGCCAAGGCGGCGATGGATACGGGGGTGGCGACCAAGCCGATCGAGGATTTCGAGGCCTATCGCCTCAGCCTCAAGGCGCGGCTCAACCCCACCACGTCGGTCCTGACCCAGGTCTATGCCGATGCGCAGCGTGATCCCAAGCGGGTCGTCTTCGCCGAGGCGGAAGAGGAAGTGGCCCTGCGCGCCGCGATCCAGTTCAAGGATTTCGGCTATGGCGTGCCGGTGCTGGTCGGCCGTACCCAGGCCGTGCGCGACAAGCTGGTGGAACTGGGCGTGAGCGATCCCGACAGTTTCGAGATTCAGAATTCGGCCGTTTCCGAATTCGTCCCGGCGATGGTGGATTATCTCTATCGGCGCCTGCAGCGGCGCGGCTTTACCGAGCGCGACGTGCGCCGCATGGTGAACCAGGAACGTAACGTCTTCGCCTCGCTGCTGGTCGCGCTGGGCCATGGCGATGCGATGATCTCCGGCCTGACGCGCCCCTTTGCCCAGACCATGCGCGAGGTGCGCCATGTGCTTGATCCCAAGCCGGGAGCGATCCCCTTCGGCATGCATATGATGATCGGCAAGAACTACACCGCCTTCCTGGCGGATACGACGATCAACGAACGGCCCAGCGCCGAGGAACTGGCGCAGATTGCGCGCGGCGCGGCGCAGGTTGCAAGGCGGCTGGGGCATGAACCGCGCGTGGCGTTCCTGTCATACTCGACCTTCGGCAATCCGCCGGGCAAGTGGCTGATGAACATCCGCGATGCCGTGCACCTGCTGGACGAGCAGGGCGTGGATTTCGAATATGAAGGCGAAATGGCGCCCGATGCCGCGCTCAATCCCACGGTGATGAAGAACTATCCCTTCAGCCGCCTCTCCGCTCCGGCCAATGTGCTGATCATGCCGGGCCTGCAATCGGCCAATCTCTCGGCCAAGCTGCTGCGCGAACTGGGCGGCAATGCCACCATTGGCCCGATGCTGATCGGGATGGAAAAGCCGGTGCAGATCGCCCCGATGACGGCGATTGCGCCCGATGTGCTCACTTTGGCCGTGCTGGCTGCCGCAGGGGTCGTCGGCTGAACTCCTGCCCGCCCGCCGTTTGACAGCGGCGGGCGGGGCTGGCAGGTTCGGGCCTATCCACCCTTTCTTCCATCCACCGGCAGGTACACCTCATGCCATTGGCAGCGGGGTGTGCAGGATATCAAATGCCCCTGAGCGACGACGACACCCTGACCGAAGCTATTTTATTGTTTCCCCATTCGCCGCCCTGGGTCGGAGCCCTTGCCGGGTTGGCCCTGTTGTTTTGCGCGGCGGCAGCGGCGAATTTCGTGGTCAAACACGTGATCCTGCGCCTGATGGGCCGGCTGATCCCCACGGAATTGCCTGCGCCGGCGGCTATTTCCGCCCGGCTGGCCAACATAGTGCCGGCGGTGATTGTATCGGCGGGTATAGCGCTGGTGCCGCATCTGCCCGAATGGATCGTTACCGTTACGCGCAACATCGTCAGCGCCTTTATCGTGCTGACCATCGCGCTGGCCATCAGCCGGGCGCTCAGCTTCGCGAACGAGCTTTATTCGCACCGTTCCGATGCGGGGAACCGCCCGATCAAGGGCTATATCCAGGTTGCCAAGATACTGGTCTTCTGTGCCGCAGGCATATTGATGCTTGCCGTTCTGATGGAGCAATCGCCCCTGTTGCTGCTGTCGGGCCTTGGCGCGATGGCCGCAGTGTTGCTGCTGGTTTTCAAGGATACGATCCTCTCACTGGTTGCCTCGGTCCAGCTAAGGTCCAACGACATGCTGCGTGTGGGGGACTGGATCGAGATGCCGCAGGTGAATGCCGATGGCGACGTCGTCGATATCGCCCTGCACACGGTGAAGGTTCAGAACTGGGACAAGACAATCACCACCATCCCCACGCACCGGCTAATTTCGGAGAGTTTCAAGAACTGGCGCGGAATGCAGGAATCGGGCGGGCGGCGGATCAAGCGCTCGCTGCTGATCGATCAGGGCAGCGCCCATTTCCTGAGCGCCGAGGAAATGGAGCGCTTGCGCCGCTTCGCTCTGATCGACGAATATCTTGGCCGCAAGCGCGAGGAACTGGACGATTGGAATGCTGGTTTCAATGCGGAGGGGCGCGATCCGGTCAACCAGCGGCGGGTGACCAATCTTGGTACGTTTCGCGCCTATGTATTCGCCTATCTGCGGGCCAATCCGCGTATTTCGGGTGCTATGACCTTGCTGGTCCGCCAGCTGCAGCCGACCGGGCAGGGCCTGCCGCTGGAGATATATTGCTTCACCGCCACGACGGCGTGGGCGGATTACGAGGCGATCCAGGCCGACATCTTCGACCATCTCATTTCGGTCATCCCCGAATTCGGCCTGCGCCTGTTTCAGGAGCCGAGCGGCTTTGACACCCATCTCCTCGCGGCCGAAATCCAGGGCTCTGCCGCTTAAGCGAGTGTCAGGTCAGGGCGTTGTAGACGCCATAGGCACTGGTCAGCGTCAGAACGAGGCCGGCCATGATCAGCATCGCCTTGGTGCTGAAATGCTTGGCGGCATAGGCGCCAAAGGGTGCCGCCGCCACGCCGCCGATCAGGAAGCCCAGCGTCGGGCCCGCAAGGTCCGCCACGCCCAGCTGCGAGATGAAAGTGGCCGAAATGGTGAGGGTGAGGAAGAACTCCACCGCATTCACCGTGCCGATCACCTTGCGCGGTTCGGCGCCCTGCACCAGCAGGTTGGACGTTACCACCGGCCCCCAGCCGCCGCCGCCTGCCGCATCTAGAAACCCGCCGAGAAGGCCCAACGGCTCGACATGCTTGGGCTTGCGTGGCTTGGGGGGATAGAGCAGCCCGCGTGCCAGCAGATAGACGCCCACGAGCGTGAGATAGCCCAGTACATAGGGCTTGATTACCGCGCCATCGATGGATGTGAGCAGATAGGCGCCCGCCACGCCGCCGATCATGCCGGGGATCAGCAGGCGGAAAAACAGCGTCTTTTCGATATTGCCATGCAGCAGGTGGCTGATCGCGGAAGTGGCGGTAGTGAAGCATTCCACCACATGCACGCGCTGCGATGCCAGGGCGGGCAGAACGCCCAGAATACCCACCATCAGCATATTGGCCAGCACGCCAAAGGCCATGCCCAGCGCGCCGTCTACCAGCTGCGCGGCAAAGCCCACCGCGATGAACGGCAGGAGAGCGCCAATGTCTAAACCCAGAAAGTCCATGGCGCCTGCCGCTGCTGATTCCTAAAGGGCCAGATGCAGCGGGCCAAGGCGCCGGGAAAGATAGATTTTCTACGCGGCAGAGGCGGCGAACTCACTTCCGCCGATAGCGGAAGTACCACACCTCGTGGCCATAGACGGTGCGCGCCTTGTGTTCATAGCGCGTCTCGCACCAGCCGCCGGGGCGGTTCTGCCAGCTCTTGGGGCCCTCGGCCAGCCATTCGAACTGATGGGTGTGGCGCTGCATCACCATCAGCGCATGGCGCAGATAGACTGCGTGATCGGTGCCAAAGCGGAATTCACCGCCCGGCTTCAGCTTCGCCGCGAACATGTCCACCGGGCCATCGTTCATCATCCGGCGCTTTGCGTGGCGCGCCTTGGGCCAGGGATCGGGATGAAGCAGATAGAGGAAGGACAGCGAGCCGTCCGGTATGCGGGCGAGCACTTCCAGCGCATCGCCATGCTGGATGCGGACGTTCCTGATCGGGGCGTGCTTGCCGCCATCGCCATCGAGATGGGTCAGCGCCTGTGCGACGCCGTTGAGGAACGGCTCCGCGCCGATGAAGCCGTGATCGGGCAGCAGATCGGCGCGATAGGCCATATGCTCGCCCCCGCCGAAGCCGATTTCGAAATGGAGCGGGCAATCGCGGCCGAACAGGCGCTCCGCCGTGACGGGCCCTTCTTCGGGTACGGCGATTTCGGGCAGCAGCCTGTCGACCAGCTCCTGCTGGCCGGCACGCAGCGGTTTGCCCTTGGAACGGCCGTACAGCCGGTTGAGCGTGGTGGGATCGCCGGGTTTGTGCGCAGTCATGCCGGGCGCGCTAGAGCCAGCAGGGGCGGATTGTCCAGCCGGAGCATGCGATTCGCGCGTAATAGAACTGCGGCCGGAGCGCGGTGAAGCGCCCCGGCCGAGCCATTCGGATATTACAGGCCGACGATGCCGCCATCCAGCTTGGTGATAGCCACCACGGCCGAACGCGGACGGCCCGAAGCGGCGCCGCCCTGGCTCTGCGGCCAGTTGCTGGTGGGCGTGTTGGCTGCGCCGTTCTCGCCGGGATGCTGAATACCCACGAACAGGGTGCGCCCGTCCGGCGTGGTGTCGACGCCGGTGATCTCGCATTCCAGCGGGCCGACGAGGAAGCGCTTGAGCGTTGCGGTCGTCGCCCCAGTGCCGGCCTGGGTGGTCTGCACGGCGGTGGCGCCGCCCGTGCCGCTGTTGGTGATGGTCTTGCTGCTGCCATCGCCCACGAAACCGGGAAGCGCGGCCAGCATCTGGTTGTTCGTCCGGTCAGTGAAGGCGCCGTCATCGGTCTGGAGCCACATCAGCGGACGCACCAGCCCGGCAGGGTTCTGCGCGCGCGAGAACCAAACTCCGTCGGGGCTGGAGAAATCGTTGCTGGCGTCCAGGCCCGAGATATTGACGTCCGCACTCGCATCCGCCGAATCCGCGCCGAACAGATAGATGTCCCAGATGAAGCTGGTGGCAGCCGAATTGTCGCCGCCTTCGCGGATGCGGATGATGTGGCCGTTGGGATTGCCATAGCTGTTGCCCGGCGGGTCCATATAGTGACGCGGATTGGCGGCGTCGGTGCCGTTGAGCGGCCGGCCGGCGGCGTTATTGTTGGTCAGCGTCAGATAGATTTCGCCGGTCAGCGGGTTGCAGGCGGTCCATTCCGGGCGGTCCATCGGGGTGGCGCCCACCGCGTCGGCGGCAAGGCGGGCGTTCACCAGGATGTCCTGCTGGTTTTCGAAGACATATTCCGCATCATTGCCGGCGGCCGGGCGGTTCGGCACCTGGCCGTGGACCAGCGGCAGCCAGCTGCCTGTGCCGTTGGAATTGAACTTGGCGACATAGAGCGTGCCCGAATCGAGATATTTGTCGCCGATCGCAAAGCGGTTGCTGCTGGAGGCGTCACTGGCGTCCCAATTGCTGCTGGAGACGAATTTGTAGAAATATTCGCGCCGCGCATCGTCGCCCATATAGACGGCCAGCTTCTGGCCGGGCACGCGCCTGCCCAGCCACGCGCCTTCATGGCCGAAGCGGCCAAGGGCGGTGCGCTTGCGCGGCTTGCTGGCGGGATCGTAGGGATCGATCTCAACCACCCAGCCGAACTGGTTGGGCTCGTTGCGGTAATCCTGGGTCGCGGTCAGATCGGCGCTGGCGCGGGCATCCCACCGGCGGAAACGAGTGTCCGACGGATTGCTGGGCGTCACGCTCGACCAGGCATAATTGCCATTGCTGCTGGTCACGCCATAGCGGCGCAGGGCAGTGAGCTGGCGCGCGCTGCGCTGGGCATCGTCGCCGCTGCGCTTGAAATAGCCCGCCCAGTTTTCCTCGCAGGTGAGGTTCGTGCCCCAGGCGGTGTGGCCGTTGGCGCAATTGTTGATCGTGCCGCGGCCCTGCGTGCCATCGGTGGAATAGGCGGTCTTGATGTAATCCGAGCCCTTGACTGGGCCGTTGAACTGCATCGGCGTGTTGGGGGTGATGCGGCGGTTGAAGGCGCTGTCCTGCAACCAGGTCCAACCGTTGTGGCGATCGTCCAGATATTCGGTGATGCTCACGCCGTGGGCGTCGATTTCCTTGATCGCCTCGTCTTCGGGGCGCGGACCGGAAGCGACATTGGTCGGGCCGTTGGGGTGCAGGTACTGGACGCTCAGATTCTCGTGGTTCTGCGCCAGCAGGCCGCGCTTCGAATAATTGTCGCTGCGCTTGCCGTTCGGCGTGATGCCGAAGAACAGCAGGGCATCGCCGTGGTCGCCAATGCGCTTGTCGAAGCCCGTGTCGGTGCCATCGTTCTTATAGGCCGAAACGTCTGCGGCGATCGGATCGCCAAGGCGGGTCATCACGGTGACCTTGTAGCCGGCCGGAACGGTCACGATATCGTTGCGGTTCTTCGCGACGGCTTGGAAGCTGAGGCGGGCCGGGCCGACCTTGATGCGCGCCAGCAGGCCGCCGATTTGCGAGAAGACGATTGCAGTCAGGTCCGAAACAGCTGGAGCGATGAAACTCCGCCTGCCATTGTCTTCGACGATCAGTTCAACTTTCGGCCCTTCGACCTGGGTCCACTCGGTGGAAGTGCCGGTTGTTTCAAGCTGCACCGACTGGCCGGAAGTGACGGAGATTTCCTGTCCGGCCGCCGCCTTGTTGGGTTCGCTGCCGCCGAGATCTTCGGTGCAGCCCGCCAGTACGCCCGCGCCCAGAAACGCCATGCCGCTCGCGGCAAGGCCGCCGCGCATCACGGTGCGGCGTGAATGCTGCTGTTCTGCCAAGTCCCACAGGGTGGGATTGGAAGTGTTGTTCGTATCGATATCGCCGTCGGAATATCCGCGGACGGGAATCAGGTCGGTCATAGGGAGCCCCCATTGGATTTGAGGCTCTTCCGATATGATGCGAATGTGTCGGGTCCACTCCAGCAAAACTGCCGGGTTGCGACCGCCGCACGATCCTTCTGCAAGATCGGTGAAATCCCGATGAAACAGTGGCGGCCGAGCGGGCAGAATCCGGCGGGCCGCCTGCACATGAAAACCGCCCCGCAGGCACTGCCTGGGGGCGGTTTACGTATCCCTGCTTATGCGTCGTGAGATCAGGCGGCTTCCACCGCATCGTCCGCGTCGCGCAGTACATAGCCGCGGCCCCAGACGGTCTCGATGTAATTCTCGCCGCTGCAGGCGTGAGAGAGCTTCTTGCGCAGCTTGCAGATGAACACGTCGATGATCTTGAGTTCCGGCTCATCCATCCCGCCATAGAGATGGTTGAGGAACATTTCCTTGGTCAGCGTGGTGCCCTTGCGGAGCGAAAGCAGCTCCAGCATGGCATATTCCTTACCGGTCAGATGCACGCGGGCACCATCGACTTCCACGGTCTTGGCATCGAGGTTTACCGCGAGCTTGCCAGTACGAATGACCGATTGCGAATGCCCCTTGGACCGGCGCACCACGGCGTGGATGCGGGCGACGAGTTCTTCGCGGTGGAAAGGCTTGGTCACGTAATCGTCGGCGCCGAAGCCGAAGCTGCGGATCTTGGAATCCATTTCCGAAATGCCGGACAGGATCAGCACCGGGGTCTGCACCTTGGCGACACGGACTTTCTTCAGCACGTCATAGCCGTGCATGTCCGGCAGGTTGAGGTCCAGCAGGATGATATCGTAATCATACAGCTTTGCGAGGTCCAAGCCCTCTTCGCCCAGATCGGTCGAATAGACGTTGAAGCCCTCGGTGGTCAGCATAAGCTCGATCGCCTTGGCGGTCGTCGGCTCGTCCTCGATCAACAGCACACGCATGGGAGCCCCCTTTAGTCGCCCCGATTGTACTCGGTAACTACCCTTCATAGGAAGTTGCCGGTTATTAACCACGCAAGGTCTCAATGAAAAAGGTTAATTTATCGTAAAGCGGGCGTCGGATTTGCGCGTGAGTCTTTTGGGTTACGGTCTCTTTGCCGGCGGTCTGGGCGACACGGCGTGAGCGGCGATGCAGGTCCGTTGTGGGCCGGGTTGGCCCCTATCCGACTCCCTCGAGCTTTTTCTGCCGCCGCCTCTGCACCGAAGACCCGATGCCGATCGCCTCGCGATATTTGGCCACGGTGCGCCGGGCAAGGTCGAAGCCCTTCCCATTGAGCAATTCCACCAGCGCATCGTCGGAAAGGATGTTCTTGGGATCTTCCGCATCCACCAGCGCGCGGATCTGGGCCTTCACCGCTTCGGCGGAGACCGATCCGTCGCCATCGGCGGAAGCGACGCCGGAGGTGAAGAAGTATTTCAGCTCGAAAGTGCCGCGCTCGCAATTGAGATATTTGTTGCTGGTCACACGGCTGACGGTCGATTCATGCATATCGATCGCCTCGGCCACGGCGCGCAGGGTCAGCGGGCGCAATTCCGACACGCCCTTGCGGAAGAAGCCTTCCTGCTGCTTCACGATTTCGGCGGTCACTTTCAGGATCGTCTTCTGTCGCTGGTCCAAGGCCTTCATCAGCCAATTGGCGTCGGCCAGCTTCTCGCTCAGCCAGGCCTTCGATGCCTTGTCGTGGCAGCCGTGGCGCAGCTCGACATAATAGGGGCGGTTGACGACCAGCCGGGGCAGAGTCGCCTGATTGAGTGCGATGTCCCACCCGTTCTTGCCATTGGCGCGCACGAGAATATCGGGCACCACCGGATCGCTCTGGCTGCCGCCGAACTTAAGGCCGGGCTTGGGATCGTAGCCGCGCAGCTCGGCCAGCATGTCGGCGAAATCCTCGTCATCCACGCCGCACATGCGCTTGAGCTGGGCGAAATTGCCCTTGGCCAGCAGTTCCAGATTGTCGAGCAGCCGGGCCATGGCAGGATCGTAGCGGTCCGCCTCCTTTGCCTGCAGCGCGAGGCATTCGGAAAGGCTGCGTGCGCCGACGCCGGTGGGATCGAGCGACTGGACCACGTCCAGAGCGGCCTCCGTCTCGGCTAACGGAATGCCCAGCTCACCCGCGATCTCGCGCAGGGACGTGGTGAGATAGCCGGCCTCGTCCAGCAGGCCGACGATGTGCCGGGCGGCAAAAGCGGTGCGGTAATCGGGTGCGACCGAGCCGATCTGGCTTTCGAGATGCTCCGCCAGTGTGGGCACGGCGGCGCCGCGCTCGTCGATTGTCGGGCCTTCCTCGCCCGAGCCGGAGGACTGGCCGCTGTAATCCCCGCTCATGCCCAGTGCGGCGCCGTCGCCCGTCTCGCGGTCGATATCCAGCGCGGTCGGATCGAGATCCAGCGGCGCATCGGCCTCGCCCCGGCCTTCCAGCATCAGCTGATCGGCGGTGACGGAGCCTTCGGGCGCCGCTTCGATACGGTCTTCCGGCAGGTCAGCGGGATCGCCCGTTCCGTCCCCCGCTCCCATATCCAGCAGCGGGTTGGCGTCCAGCGCCTCGCCAATGAAAGTCTCCAGCTCGAGATTCGACAGCGCCAGCAGCTTGATCGCCTGTTGCAGCTGCGGCGTCATCACCAGAGACTGGGTTTGTCGTAGATCGAGGCGGGGGCCTAAGGCCATGGGCTGGGCCCCGGTTCCGTCCGTTCAGCACGAACGGTAAATAACGCCACTACGCCCATCTCACAGCGTGAAGCTCTCGCCGAGATAGAGCCGGCGAACGTTCTCATCGGCAACCAGATCTTCGGGGCTGCCCGCGAACAGCACCTGGCCGCCATAGATGATGCAGGCCCGGTCCACGATATCCAGCGTCTCGCGCACATTGTGATCGGTAATCAGCACGCCGATGCCGCGCTGCTTCAGGTCGATCACCAGATGGCGGATGTCCTGGATCGAAAGCGGATCGATGCCGGCGAAGGGTTCGTCTAGCAGCATGATCGAAGGCTTGGCCGCCAGCGCGCGGGCGATTTCGCAGCGCCGCCGCTCACCGCCCGAAAGTGCCATGGCGGCGCTGGAGCGCAGGCGGGTGAGGCCGAACTCGTCCAGCAGCCGCTCAAGCTCCGCCTCGCGCGTGGCGCGGTCCGGCTCGATCATTTCCAGCACGCAGGCGATGTTCTGTTCCACCGTCATGCCCCGGAAGATCGAGGTTTCCTGCGGCAGATAGCCAAGGCCCAGGATTGCGCGCCGGTACATCGGCAGCCTGGTGACGTCGACGCCATCCATCAGGATGCGCCCGCTGTCGGGGCGCACAAGACCCATGATCGAATAGAAGCAGGTCGTCTTGCCCGCGCCATTGGGGCCCAGCAGGCCCAGCACCTCCCCCTTGCCGACGGAGAGCGAGATATCCGTCAGGACAGCGCGCTTGTCATAGCTCTTGGCGATCGAGATCACCTCCAGCCCGCCCTGCGGCAGGGGGGCGGTGGCGCTCACCGGGGCCTGGGGGGCGGGTTCGCCTGCCTCGGCGGTCTGGTCGAGTGTCGTCATCCCGGCGGCTTTTATCACGGCTGGCCGGGCAGAAAACCCCCGCTGTGGCAAACTGGCAAGATTCCTGCATGGCTTTCGCGCATGTGAAAAAGTCCCTTGGCTGAACAAATGTTCAGGATGCTTGATTGCGGCTCGTTCCCGTGAAATAGTCCGATTCGGGTTGGATAAGGAGTGAGGCGCATGGACAAGGCGCTCTGGGGTACGGACCGCCAGCGGGCGGAACGGCATGCCGAGGCAGGCAAGCGCCTCGACTGGCGCCGCCGAATGAGCGACCATGTCGCCTATGGGCTGCTGTTCTACACCGGCCTCCAGATTTTCGTGACCATGTCCGCGCTCAAGCACACGATGGATTCGATCCTGCCCTATTTCGGGCTGATCGTATTGGTGGCGGCGATCATTCCCGGCTGCCGCCTGTTCGAGAAGCGCTGGGAGGGGCTGAGCGACGATGAGGCCGCCGATCCCGCGCTGGCCCCGGCCTTCCGGCGCGATTGCGTGATGATCTGGATCGCGGCACTGGGCCTGCCTTTTGTGATCACCGGCGCGATCCTGGGCGCGGAGCGGTTCCTCTGATCCTTCGCGCGCGGGGCTTGGCAGGCAGGCTCCTCACCCGCTAGGGCACGGGCTGATAGCCACCCTTATCGGATATTCCCATGCTTGACCCCACGGCTGCCCAAACACGCTGCGCGGCAGCGATTGATCTTGCGCTGAAGGCGGGTGCCGATGCGGCCGATGCAGTGGCGATCGGTTCGTCGTCGGAAGAAGTCCAGGTCCGGCTGGGCAAACTCGAAGATGTCGGCCGCTCCGAAAGCGAGGAACTGGGTCTCAGGGTATTTGTCGGCCAACGGTCCGCCTCGATCCATGCTACCGATATGAGCGATGCGGCGCTGGCGGAACTTGCCAGCCGCGCCGTCGCGATGGCCAAGGCCGCGCCGGAAGACGAATATGCCGGCCTCGCCCCGGCCGAATTGCTGGCCCGTGGCCCGATGCCCGCGCTCGATCTTACCGACCCTTCGGAACCCAGCCCGCAGCAATTGCGCCGTCTGGCGGAAGAGGCCGAAGATGCCGCGCGCGCGGTGAAGGGCGTGACCAACAGCGAAGGCGGCGGGGCCAGCTTCGGCCGCAGCGCGGTGGCCCTGGTTACCAGCCATGGCTTTGCGGGCGCCTATGAAGCAACCGGCATCAGCCTTTCGGCCAGCGTGCTGGCGGGCGAGGGCGGATCGATGCAGCGCGATTACGAATATCGCACTGTGCGCCATGCCGCCGATTTGCTCTCCCCGGCCGAGATCGGCCGCGTGGCGGGTGAACGGGCGGTGGCCCGGCTCAATCCCGGCAAGATGCCCAGCAAGGGCACGAGCGTGGTGTTCGATCCGCGCGTGGGCAATTCGCTGCTCGGCCATCTGCTGGGCGCCATGTTGGGCCCTTCCATCGCCCGGCGTTCCAGCTTCCTGCTCGACCGGCTGGAGGACGAGCTGTTTCCTGCCGATATCCTGATCCTCGAAGATCCGCACCGCCTGCGCGGCCTGCGTTCGCGCCCTTTCGACGGGGAAGGGCTGCCCTGCGCCCCGCGCGCGCTGGTGGAGAACGGCCGGGTAACCGGCTGGCTCACCAATGCGGCCTCGGCCCGCCAGCTCGGCATAGGCCTCACCGGCCATGCCGCGCGCGGGGCGAGCGGCGCGCCGGGGGTGCAGCCCGCCAATGTCCATCTCGCGCCGGGCAAGCTCAGCCGGGCGGAACTGATCGCGGATATTGAGGATGGCGTGCTGGTGACCGAACTGATCGGCCAGGGCGTGAACGGCGTGACCGGCGATTACAGCCGGGGCGCGTCGGGCTATCGCATCGTGAAGGGCGAGATCGCCGGGCCGGTGGCCGAATTCACCGTGGCGGGGAACCTGATCGACATGTTCGCCCGCATGAGCGTGGCCAGCGATCTGGACATCCACCGCGCGATGGATGTGCCCACCATCCGCATCGAAGGGATGACGGTAGCCGGGGAATAAGGCCGCTTTATTCCTTCACCAGATTGCGCTGCCATGGGCCGCGCAGCAGCCAGACAATACAGAGGGCGGCGGCCAGAATGTTGGAGAAGGCATAGCTCCACCATACCGCCAGAACGCCCAGCGTGGTGAACAAGGCGGCGGCCCAGGCGAAGGGAATTTGCAGGGCGTATTGCATCACCAGCGATATGGTCATGGCCTGCCGCGGGCTGCCCGCCCCGCGAAACGCGCCATTGAGCGCCTGCGTCACAGCCATGAAGCCCATGAAGGGGAACACGGCCCAGCCGAAAGTCACCGCTTCCGCGATCACTTCCGTTTCGCCGGGGGCCATCAGTGCCATCAATGGCCGCAGCAGCGGCAGGTGGATGATCCCGATGGCAGTGAAGCCGAGGAAGGCCAGCCCGGCTGAAATGCGCGCCGCCTCCCGCGCCCGGTCTGCCAGCCCTGCGCCGATATTCTGGCCGACCACGGCGGAAGTGGCGATGGACAGGCCGATCATCGGTGCGAACCAGAAGAAGAAGGGCCGCGTGCCCACGCCATAGGCCGCCAGCGAGACCGTGCCGAACAAAGCCGCCAGCGCCATCAGCAGCAGCGATCCGAAAGTTCGTGCGCCCTGCTCGATGGAAGCAGGCAGGCCGATGCCCAGCGCAAGGCGGATATGATGGCGATCGGGCCGGAAATCCCGGCGTTTGAGATGCAGGGCGGAATGGCCGCTCATCATATGGCGCAGCAGCATGACAAAGGCTGTGCCTTGCGCGATGACCGTGGCCAGCGCCGCGCCCGGCACTCCCAGGCCTTCCCAGCCTCCGCCCAGCGGAGCGGTGCCGAAAATCAGTAGCGGGTCGAGCAGGACGTTTAGCGCCACCGCGCCCAGCATCGCCTTCATCGCGAAGCGCACTTCGCCCACGGCCTGCAGCATCGCCTGCAAAGCCAGAAAGGCATACATCGGGATCAACCCGGCATAGGTCACCGACAGATATTGCCACGCAAGATGGAACACGCCGCTTTCCACCCCGATCAGGCGCAGGCTGGCAGGAGCGAGGAGGAAGCCTGCCAGCGCAAAGCCCAGCCCCACGGCCAGCACCATCAGCAGGGTCTGTGCCGCGACATGGTCCGAAGCGCCGGATTTTCCGGCACCGGTATTCTGCGCCACCAGCACGGCGCCCGCAGTGGAAAGGCCACTCCCCAGTGAGAGCAGCACGCCGAACATCGGGCCGCTGGCAGCGACGGCGGCAATGGCATCCGCACCCAGCCGCCCCACGAAAATGGCGTTGATTATCTGGTGGGCCGATTGCGCGATATTCGCGGCTGCAATCGGCCCTGCTACGCGCAGGAGCACGCCGACGAGCGGCCCCTGCGTCATGTCCAGCCTGTTTGCCCCTTGCGCCAAATCCGGCCCTCCCCCGGTGGGGAGGGCTAGATCAGGTCAACAGGTGGCGCCAGTGCAAATGCGCTCAGGCCTTCTTGGCTTCCTTGGCGCGTTCGATCGCTTCCAGCACGATCTGGCGGGCTTCGGCGGCATCGCCCCATGCGCCGATGCGCACCCACTTTTCGGATTCCAGATCCTTGTAGTGCTTGAAGAAGTGCTCGATCTGCTGGAGCACGATCGAGGGCAGGTCCTGCCGTTCGCCCACGTCCGAATAATAGGGGAAGGTGGTGTCCACCGGCACGCAGACCAGCTTCTCGTCGCCGCCGGCTTCGTCTTCCAGCTTCAGCACGCCGATGGGCCGGGCGCGCACGACGCAGCCGGGGATGAACGGGCTGCGCGAGATCACCAGCGCGTCCAGGGGGTCGCCATCGGGCGAAAGCGTATGTGGGACGAAGCCGTAATTGGCGGGATAGCGCATCGGCGTGTGCAGGATGCGGTCCACGAACAGGGCGCCGGATGCCTTGTCGAACTCGTATTTCACGGGTTCGCCGCCGGTCGGCACCTCGATGATGACATTGAGGCTTTCGGGCGGATTGTCGCCAGTGGGGATCAGATCGATACGCATGGGTGCTCTTTTTTCCGCGGTTCAAAACTCGGCCCTGCCCCGGGCCACGGTGCGGCATCCTGTCCGGTTGACGAGGGCTTTTGCCCTTCTGGTTGCGCCGCGCCGTTAGCCCAGCGCGCCGCGAAAGGCGAGAGGTCAATTCCCCGGCGCAGGAAGCATTTGCGGTCGATCTCCGAAATTGGCACTCTGCCAATAATAACGAACGGTACAAAACCGAGTCTGTGCTCAAAAGCCCCGAAGAGGGCTTCAACGGCACATAGAGAGGAGAGAGACGATGCATGTAGGCCTGGCCAGCGGCTTCGCGCACCAGCGCGGCAAGGATTACGACGATGCCCGCTTCCTGCGGGAGGAAGTCGAGAACCTCGTCATGGCGGAAGAACTGGGATTCGATTCGGTGTGGATCACCGAACACCATTTTTCCGATTATTCGATGTCCAACGATCCGCTGCAGCTGCTTACCTACATCGCCGCCAAGACCCGCCATGTGAAGCTGGGCACGCAATGCATCATCGTGCCGTGGCACAATCCGGTGCGGCTGGCCGAGAAGATCATCAATCTGGATATCCTGTCCGGCGGGCGGGCGATCCTGGGTTTCGGCGGCGGGCTGGCGCAGCATGAATTCTCCGGCCTGGGGATTGACCAGAACAAGAGCCGCGAGCTTTATACCGATATTCTCGACGTGCTGATCCCGGCGCTGGAAAGCGGAGTGATCGAGGGGGAGGGCGCCTATGGCACTATCCCCCGGCGCGAATTGCATCCCGGCCCGATCAAGAGTTTCGAAGGGCGCAAGTTCTGCGGATCGCTGTCGGGCAGTTCGATGTATACGGCGGCCAGGCTCGGCTGCGGCAATATGATCCTGATGCTGCCCCAGCGCGGCAAGGATGTTCCGCCCGACAAATATGCCGAAGTGTGGAAGGAAGTGAACGGCCCTGCCAGTTCGCCCCCGCCCCCGCTGCTGGGCGGCAATTATTATATCGACGAGAGCGCCGAATATGCGGAGCAGCAGGGCCGGAAATATCTCGGCCAGACGATGCGCGCCGCGATCAAAAACTACGGCCTCGATACGCCGGGCAAGTTCCCGCACATCAAGGGTTATGAGCAATATGAGAAGATGGTGCTCAGCCCCGAACAGATCGAACCCTATGTGGAGGATTTCTCCAAGGGTGCGGTCACCGGCACCCCGCAGATGATCCTCGAGAGGATGTGGGAACTGAAGGAAATCTACCAGCCGCAGGGCTTCTTCCCGCATGTCTATTTCGGCGGGATGCCGCTGGATGAAGCGCGCAAGAACATGCATCTGTTCGCGGAAAAGGTGCTGCCCGAGCTGAAGAGCTGGGAAGCCGATGTCGATATCGACGATCGCTTCCTGCAGGCGGCGGAGTAGGGACTCATCCCAACCCGTCCGTCCTGAGCCTGTCGAAGGACCGTATTTTCTTCGGAAGAAAGAGCAGCCCTTCGACAGGCTCGGGGCAGGCGGGCATTGGGATGCCATCAGGGGGATGCCATCCCGCAATTGCGGAAACGGGCGGCCCGTCCTAAACGCCGCCCGCAATGGCAAAGATTGAAACACCCCGCCCGATCAGGGGCACGCAGGACATTTTCGGCGCGGATGCCGAGGCTTTCGCCCATGTGGTCGAAACATTCGAGCGCGTGCGCAAGCTCTACCGTTTCCGCCGGGTGGAAATGCCCGTGTTCGAGAAGACGGAAGTGTTCAGCCGTTCGCTGGGCGAGACGACCGACGTGGTCTCGAAGGAAATGTATTCCTTCCTCGATCGCGGCGACGAATCGCTCACCCTGCGCCCGGAATTCACTGCCGGCATCGCGCGGGCCTATCTCACCGACGGCTGGCAGCAATATGCCCCGCTGAAAGTGGCGACCCACGGCCCGCTGTTCCGGTACGAGCGCCCGCAGAAGGGCCGCTATCGCCAGTTCCACCAGATCGACGCCGAGATCATCGGCGCGGGCGAGCCGCAGGCCGATGTGGAACTGCTGGTGATGGCCGATCAGCTGATCAGGGAACTGGGCATTTCCGAAGGCGTCACGCTGCAGCTCAACACTTTGGGCGATGCGGATAGCCGCGATTCCTGGCGCGTGGCGCTGGTGGCCTATTTCCAGTCGGTGCGCGGGGAACTGTCGGAAGACAGCCAGGAACGGCTGGAGCGCAATCCGCTGCGCATCCTCGATTCGAAAGACCCGCGCGACAAGGCCTTCGTGGCCGATGCCCCGCAGATCGACGATTTCCTGACCGACCATGCGCGCGACTTCTTCGGGCAGGTGACCGACGGGCTGGACGCTGCCGGGGTTGCCTGGACGCGCATGTCCAAGCTGGTGCGCGGCCTCGATTATTACCGCCACACCGCCTTCGAATTCGTCACCGACCGGCTGGGCGCGCAAGGCACCGTGCTGGGCGGCGGGCGCTATGACGGGCTGATGGAATCGCTCGGCGGCGCGCCGACGCCCGCCGTGGGCTGGGCCGCCGGGATCGAGCGGCTGGCGATGCTGGTGGGCGAAGTGGGCGAGGCTGCGGCCGAGATCATCGTGGTGGTGGAAGACGATTCCGTGCTGCAGGATGGCATCGGCGTCGCTTCGGCCCTGCGCCGCGCGGGCATTTCGGCCGACCTCCTCGCCAGCGGCTCGCCCCGCAAGCGTTTCGACAAGGCGGTGAAGCAGGAGCCCAAGGCGATTCTCGCCCTGTCGGTGGACAATGGCGTGATCTCGCATCGCCTGCGCATTACGGGCGGCGATGAAGTGGCAATCGAGGGCGTGCTGGCGAGCTACGACTGGCGCGGCCCGGCCGCATGAATTGTCCCGACATGTCCAGATTTCGTCACCCCGGACTTGTTCCGGGGGCCAGCTTCCTTTCTGCGCCATCGCGTGGGGCAGGAAGCTGGATGCCGGAACGGGTCCGGCATGACGATGTGGGGGCGTATTTCGTCATCCCCGCGCAGGCGGGGATCCAGCAGGCCTTTGGGGTTCACGCAAAGGCGCAAAGACGCAAAGACAAGGCGGCTGAGAGCGGTCTCTTCGCGCCTTTGCGCCTTTGCTTGAGGAAGAAACTGGATTCCCGCCTGCGCGGGAATGACGAAGTGAGGGGCTGCGTCGCATGACCATCCCCAATGACCGCCTCGCCCAGATCGCCAATCGCTTTGCCGAGCTGGAGGCCCGCCTTGCGTCCGGCCAGCTGGAAGGCGATGCCTTCGTTGCCGCCAGCCGCGACTATGCCGAGCTGGAGCCGGTGGCGAAGGTGGCCGAGGAAGTGCGCACCATGCGCGGCGAACTGGCCGAGCTGGAGGGGCTGGACGATCCCGATCCGGACATGCGCGCGCTGGCCGAGGAGGAAGTCGCCCGGCTGAAGGTGGAACTGCCCGAGGCCGAGCATCGCCTCGCCATCGCCATGCTGCCGCGCGATTCGGCCGATATGCGCCCCGCCATGCTGGAAATCCGCGCCGGCACCGGGGGGGACGAGGCCGCGCTGTTCGCCGCCGATCTGTTCCGCATGTATGAACGCTATGCGGCGGAGCAGGGCTGGCGGGTGGAGATGATCAGCGCCAATGCTTCCGACATCGGCGGCTTCAAGGAAGTGGTCGCCAATGTCGCGGGGCAGGGCGTGTTCGCGAAGCTCAAATTCGAAAGCGGCGTCCACCGCGTGCAGCGCGTGCCGGTTACCGAAAGCGGCGGGCGCATCCATACTTCGGCGGCCACGGTCGCCGTCCTGCCCGAGCCGAGCGAAGTGGATGTGCAGATCGAGGACAAGGACCTCAAGATCGACATCTTCCGTGCCTCCGGCGCGGGCGGGCAGCATGTGAACACCACCGATTCGGCGGTGCGCATCACCCATCTGCCCACGGGCCTCGTGGTGATCTGCCAGGACGAGCGCAGCCAGCACAAGAACAAGGCCAAGGCGATGCAGGTGCTGCGCGCCCGCCTCTATGAAAAGATGCGCGACGAGGCGCAGGGCGCCGAGGCGGAAGCGCGCAAGGCCATGGTCGGATCGGGCGACCGTTCCGAACGCATCCGCACCTATAATTTCCCGCAGGGTCGCGTGACCGATCACCGAATCGGCCTGACGCTCCATAAGCTCAGTGAAGTGCTCGAAGGGCCGGGGCTGGGGGAACTGGTCGATGCGCTGATCGCCGAGGATGAGGCGAAGCGGCTGGCGGCCCTGGGGGAGTGAGGTGAGGTTTGTGCGCGGCCCCTTCGGCTGGCTGCTTGCAGCAGCCGCTCAGGACAGGCCTCGACAAGCTCAGGCTGAGCGGGCCTTGGTCCAACTTCCGCTCATGCTGAGCTTGTCGAAGCACGCGCGCAACGCTGGCCCCATTTCCAATTCCACACGCAACCCATGACCTCCCCAATTCCCATCGCCCAGGCCATCCGCGAGGCCGCCCAGCGGCTCGAAGCCACCAGCGATACCGCAAGGCTGGATGCAGAAGTGCTGATGGCCCATGCGCTGAGCGTCAGTCGTTCGGAACTGCTGCTGCGCCATATGCGCGATGCGGTGCCCGAGACTTTCGCCCCCCTGATCGAACGGCGCGCAGGTCATGAGCCGGTGGCCTATATCACCGGCCATCAGGAATTTTACGGCCGCGATTTTCTGGTCGGCCCCGATGTGCTGATCCCGCGCGGGGATAGCGAGACGATCGTCGATGCCGCGCTCGCCGCCTGCCCGGACCCCGCCCGCGTGCTCGATTGCGGGGTGGGTTCGGGCGCGCTGCTGCTCACCGTGCTGGCCGAGCGGCCCGGCGCACAAGGCGTGGGGATTGACCGTTCCGCAGGCTCGCTCGCCATCGCTTCGGCCAATGCGGAGCGGCTGGGCCTTGCCGCGCGCGCCCGGATGGAGCGGCGTGACTGGACGCAGCCCGGCTGGGCGGAGGATCTGGGCCGGTTCGATTGTATTCTGGCCAATCCTCCCTATGTTGAAAGCAAGGCCGAACTCGCGCCATCGGTGCGGGAATTCGAGCCTGCGGGCGCCTTGTTCGCCGGGCCTGACGGGCTTGACGATTATCGCGTTCTGGTGCCGCAACTGGGGAAATATTTGTCCCCCGATGGGATCGCCGTTTTGGAAATCGGCTGGTCCCAAGCGGAAGCAGTTGGGCAAATATCTGAAGATGCGGGATTTACTGTAAAATTGCAGAAAGATCTCGCCGGAAGGCCCCGTGCATTGATTCTGCGTTTTTGAGCTTGGCAATGTCCGGCTTAACAGCTAGGCACGAAGCCAAGGTCGGCAGTTGGACGCAGATTCCCATCCTGCCTGCCCTACTCCAACATTTGCGTAAGGCGCCGCGGGACATCCCGGTCTGCATGCAGATGGAGGGACCACGGACGCGGAGAATACGTGCTGTGGCGAGGGGTCATGCGACTGCCGGCATTTCCATGCAGGGGCGGTCAAGCTGAGGAAGTGAATTCCCTTGAATAACAATCGCAATAATAACAACCGCCGACGCGGGCGCGGTAATAACCGCTCGCAAGGCGGAGGTCAGCTTAACCGGATCGATAGCCGCGCACGTGGCAACGCCCCGCAGATGCTCGAAAAATACAGGAAGCTCGCGCACGACGCCTCGATGAATGGCGACCGTGTGCAGGCCGAATATTACCTGCAGTTTGCCGATCACTATTTCCGTGTGATCGCCGACAGCCGTACCCCGAAGGACGAGCAGCGCCCCCGCCAGCAGGACCGCGAACGCGGCGATGACGAGGATTATTTCGAGGACGAGTTCGATCGCGGCCAGCAGCGCCCCGAGCGGCAGGAACGCCCTGAGCGCCAAGAGCGCCCTGAGCGGCAGGAACGCCCTGAGCCACAGGAACGCGCCGGCCGCCCGCGCCGTGACGAGCAGGTTTCGGAAGCTTCTTCGGACGATGGCGACCGGTCCCGCGAGGATGCGCGTTCGGAGGGGAATGAAGGCGAGGAATTCGAGCCTTCGGAAAATCCCTTCACGCGCCCGGCCCGTGCCGCCAAGCCGCAGCAGCGCCGCCCCCGCAAGGAACGCGCGCCCAAGGCTGAAGAGGGGAACAATATTCCCTCGGGCGGTCTCGATCCGGCTGCCCTGCCGCCGGCCATCGGCCGCGACGAGCCGGAAGACCATTCGTCCGACGAGGCAGAACCCGCTCCCGCGCCGCGCCGCCGCCGGACCACTCGTGCCCGCAGCAGCGGGGGCGATCAGGAACTCGAAACGGTCGGCTGACCGGCCTGCTTCCCTCGTTGCAGGGAGGTAATTTTCACGCGGCTTGTGACTGCCCGGCAATGGCGCTTGCGCCCTTTGCCGGGGCAGGCCACATGCCTCGCCCATGAATTCAGAGCGCGTGATTCTGGCCCGCGAGGCAGAACGCCCTGCCAGGGTCTGGCGATTCGCGGCCCTTGGCCTCGGCCTGCTGGCGGCCATGGGCTTCCAGCCTCTCGCCCTCTGGCCGGTGGCGCTGCTCGCCATGGGCGGTTTCGTGCTGCTGCTGGCGAAAGTGGAAGGTAGGCGCGAGGCATTCCTGCTCGGCTGGCTGTTCGGCTTCGCCCATTTCACGCTCGGCAATAGCTGGATCGCCACGGCCTTCACCTATCAGGCCGAAATGCCCGCCATTCTCGGCTGGGCGGCAGTGCCGCTGCTCTCGCTCTATCTTGCGATCTATCCCGGCCTTGCGGCGCTCGGCGCGCGGTTGCTGGCGCCTAAGGGCGGCGGCATCGCGCTGGCTATCGCCTTTGCCGCCTGCTGGATCGTCAGCGAATGGATGCGGGCCTGGGTGTTCACCGGTTATGCGTGGAACCCCTTTGGCGTGGTGCTGCTGGGCAGCTTCTCCCGTCCGGGCATTGCCGCGCTGGCGCCATGGATGGGCACCTATGCCCTGTCCGGCCTGGCCGTGCTGCTGGGCGCGATCGCGGCGCTGCTGGCGGCGCGCAAATGGTTCGTGCCGCTGGGCGTGCTGGCAATCGGGGTGACGGGCGGAATGCTGTGGCCCGCCCCGGCCGATGCCGACGGCACGCTGCGCTATACGCTGGTCCAGCCCGACATCAGGCAGGAACGGCTGAATGCCGAACCCTTCTTCGAACAGAATTTCCGCAAGACGGCAGAGCTTTCCCTGCCGCGCAGGCCGGGCGAACACCGGCTGGTGCTGTGGCCCGAATCCGGCGTGCCGGACTATCTGCTGGATGGCTATCCGCAGCGTTACTACGACCACATGACCGCCTTTGGCGATCCGCACCTCGCCCGGCTGCGCATCGCGCGGGTGATCGGGCCCGACAGCCTGCTGATGACCGGCACGGTCGATCTGGAGATTCGCAATGGCCGCGCCGCTGGTGCGCGCAACGCCGTCTCCGCGCTGAGCGACAGGGGCGAAGTGGTGGCCGGTTACGACAAGGCCCATCTGGTGCCCTTCGGCGAATATCTCGCTCTGCGCTGGCTGCTGGAGCCTTTGGGTGTCAGCCGTCTGGTACCCGGCGCGATCGATTTCTGGCCCGGCCCGGGGCCGCGCACGCTGGATCTTGGCCGCTGGGGCAAGGCCGGGGTGCAGGTGTGTTACGAGATCATCTTTTCCGGCCAGGTGGTCGATCCCGATCATCGGCCCGATTACATCTTCAACCCGTCCAACGATGGCTGGTTCGGCAGTTTCGGCCCGCCGCAGCATTTCGCCCAGGCCCGCCTGCGCGCGATCGAGGAAGGTCTGCCGGTGCTGCGCGCCACCACCACCGGGATCAGCGGCGTGATCGACGGGCATGGCGTGGTGCGCGAATATGTGCCGCAGCGCGTCGCAGGCAGGCTTGACGGGCTGGTACCCCCGGCCCTTGCGCCCACGCTGTTTTCTCACATGGGCAATCGTCTTGCGCTCGCATGGGCGGGGCTTCTCGTCATCGCCGCGATTGCCTTGCGCCTGCGCCGCCGTTAGGACCTGCCGGCCTGTTATCGCCACCCAATGGCTAGGGAGGATTCTGCCCCAATGCGCGCCAATTATCTGTTCACTTCCGAGAGCGTTTCCGAAGGTCACCCCGACAAGGTGTCCGACCAGATTTCGGACGCGATCGTCGATCTGTTTCTCGCCAAGGATCCGGAGGCGCGCATCGCCTGCGAAACGCTGACCACGACCCAGCTCGTGGTGCTGGCGGGCGAGATTCGCTGCAAGGGCATCTATGAAGACGGCCAGTGGGCGCCCGGCGCGCTGGATGAGATCGAGAAGACGGTGCGGGGCACCGTGCGCGAGATCGGCTACGAGCAGGAGGGTTTCCATTGGGAGAGCCTGCGCTTCGAGAACAATCTCCACGGCCAGTCCGCCCATATCGCCCAGGGCGTGGATGCCGCGGGCAACAAGGATGAAGGCGCGGGCGACCAGGGCATCATGTTCGGCTTCGCCTGCGACGAAACGCCGGACCTCATGCCCGCCACGCTCTATTACAGCCACAAGATCCTCGAACGTCTGGCGGCCGACCGTCATTCGGGCGCGGCCCCCTTCCTGGAGCCTGACGCCAAGAGCCAGGTGACCCTACGCTTCGAGAACGGCAAGCCGGTGGCCGCCACTGCCATCGTCGTCTCCACCCAGCACGCGCCGGGTTACGACAAGGGCGAGAAGGATGCCGAGCTGAAGGCCTATGTGAAGCGCGTGGTGGCGGATATCCTGCCGGCCAATCTGCTTTCGGACACGACCGAATATCACATCAATCCCACCGGCAGCTTCGAGATCGGCGGGCCCGATGGCGACGCCGGGCTTACCGGCCGCAAGATCATCGTCGATACCTATGGCGGCGCGGCGCCCCATGGCGGCGGCGCCTTCAGCGGCAAGGACCCCACCAAGGTGGACCGTTCGGCTGCCTATATCACCCGCTATCTGGCCAAGAACATCGTCGCCGCCGGGCTTGCCACGCGCTGCACGATCCAGCTGGCCTATGCCATCGGCGTATCGAAGCCGCTCTCGCTCTATGTCGATACGCATGGCACCGGCACGGTGGGCGACGACAAGATCGAGCAGGCGATCCAGGGCATCGAGAAGCTGGGCGGCCTCACCCCGCGCGGCATCCGCGTGCATCTGGGCCTCAACAAGCCGATCTATCGCAAGACGGCGGCCTATGGCCATTTCGGCCGCAAGGCGGAAGGCGACTTCTTCCCCTGGGAAAAGACCGATCTGGTGGAAGACCTCAAGGCCGCGCTGGCCTGAGGTTACGCTTCATTGGAACGATGAAGGGCGGGGCCGGGCGGCTCCGCCTTTTTCGTTTTCGCTCCGCCTTCATCCGGCTGCAATCGCATAACGGGAAGGGCGGGCTCGCACCCACCCTTCCACTGCCCGGACCGGAAATCCGGCGGCTCAGCTTTCGCGCGGCCGTGCCGGGATCGGCGGCGCATTCAGCACGCGGCCTTCGCGCAGCCACGAGGCGACCTTGCGGCCGAACTTGGCGATGGCATGCATGTTGAAGAAATGCATCCCGCCCAGCACCACCACGGCAAGGCCTACCTTGCTGCTGAGGAAGCGGATCGCATCGGTCAGCGTGTCGGGTTCCTGCCCGAATTGCAGCGTGAGCAGGATGAAGCCGAGATTGACGAGGTAGAAGCCCACCACCAGCAAATGGTTGGTCGATTTGGCCAGCGTTTCGTCATGGCCGAAACATTCGATCAGGAACACTTCGCCATTGGTCGAAAGCGTGCGGGCCACCCACACGGTAAGGCCGATCGAAATGGCGAGATAAAGGATATAGGCAATCGTTACCATCATTCCCTCCTGTTATTTCTGAAATTTGAGAAATAGGCGGGCGTGCATCGGCGCCATGGGGGATGCGGGGCTTCTCCTTCAGTCCTTGGGTTTCTTCGCGCCCGGAATCAGGCGGGCGACCTTGCTGCCCATCTTCATCAGGGTGATCAGCGTGGATTTGGGCAGGCGCTGTACATCGTCATACCAGCGGCCGAGCGTGCCCATGAATTCATGCATCCGCACGATCTTCTCGCGCACATGCTCGGGCACATCCTTGCGGCCCTCCAGTCTGCCGGCCAGATCATTCAGGAGGGTAAGAGTGGGGTCGATTTCCCGCCGCTTGCGCTCCGAAACGATGCGGGTGAGCATTTCCCAAAGGTCCGTCTCGGCCAGGAAATGATCGCGCCGATCGCCGGGCATATGGGTGCGCCGCACGATGGCATAGGCCTGCAATTCCTTGAGAGCATTGGATACATTCGAGCGGGCAAGGCCCAGCTCGGTGCAAATCTCCTCCGCATTCAGCGGGCGGTCCGATAGATAGAGCAGGGCATGCACCTGGCTGACCGAGCGGTTGACGCCCCATTGCGAACCCATCTCCCCCCAATGGAGGATGAAGGCTTCGACTTCGGGGATATCGCTGACCTTGCTCACTTCGACTCGCCATTTCTATCTGGTATTTCTGAAAATACAGAAATTACTGACGAGGTCAATTAGGGGCAGTCCTGACTGCGTCATCCCAGCGAAAGCTGGGATGACGGCCCCACTGACTTTCGCAATCGGGCCGACTCCCAAAACCGGAAGCCAGCCCGCGTCGTTTCCTAAACCCGCCCCTCGCGCACGGCTTCCATATCGCCTCGCAGATGGCGGCCTGCCAGCAGGTAATGCGCGGCGGCCCAGAGGTAGAACAGGGTGGCCGCTGCCATGGCCCAGGCCAGCGCCTTACCCGGATCGATCCCGTTCCCTGCAAAATTGTCGCTCAATCCGCCCACCACCAGCGGGCCCAGACCGGCACCGACCATGCTGTACAGCGCATTGAGCAGCGCCGAGGCGGTGGCGCGCATGCGGGTGTGCATCATGTTCTGCAGCGTGCCGTATGTGCAGCCCAGATAGGCGTATTGGAACAACGCCGCGATGGTCACCAGCACCAGCAGTGGCACCAGATCGGTCAGCGTGATTGCGAAGGCATAGAGCGGGAACGCGATCAGCAGGCAGATGCCGGGGATCAGGCCGTAGGCCGCCGGATGATTGGGGCCGAAGCGGTCGGTCAGCCAGCCGCCCGCCAGCACCGAGATAGTGGCAGGGGCGCTGGCCAGCAGGCCCGCGTAGAGCCCCGCCTCCACCAGCGAGAGATTGAAGCGGCGCATCATCAGCGCGGCGAAGAAGGCGTTCAGCCCATAGCCGACCAGTGAGGCGAGGGTGGAGCCGATTACCAGATGCCGCGCTGCCTTCAGCCGCCAGAAGCGGCGGACCACGTCCATGGTGGAAGGCACGGTTTCCGTATCGCCCGTATCGTGCCGGCCGCGCGGCGGTTCCGCAATGAACAGGAAGACGAGGACGGAAAGGACGATCCCCGGCACGGCGGCGGCCAGAAAGGCCATGCGCCAGCCATGGTCCTGCGCGATCCACGATCCGCCCGCCGAACCGAGAAAGGCGCCGATCGGCGGGGCGAGCAGCAGCACGGACATGGCCGTGGCGCGCTTGTTGGCGGGGAAATAATCGGCCACGACCGACTGGTTTGCAGGCAGGCCCACCGCCTCGCCCACGCCCACGCCCACACGGGCCAGCACCAGGTGAATCCAGTTCGAAACCATGCCGCACAGGGCGGTGGCGATGGACCAGGCAAAGGTGCCGAAGGCGATCAGCGTGATCCGGCTGCGCCGTTCCGCCACGCGCGCCACGAAAATGCCCAGCGTGACGTTCAGCACTGCGAAGGCCAGGCCGGTCAGCAGGCCCATCTGCGTGTCGGACAGGCCGAATTCGGTCTTGATCGGCTCCACCAGCACGTTCAGCACGATGCGGTCGATGAAGCCCACTGTCGCGACGCCGGTCAGCAGGATGAGCGCCAGCCAGGGCGAATCGCGGCGTGTGGCCAGTTGCATTGCGGAAATTCCCTCTTCCCCGAGACTTATCGGGCAAGAGGATAGACACTATTCGCGCCGGGCGTGCCAGCGCGAATGCATGTTCAGCCGAGGTAATGCGCCGTGGTCTTGGCCGCGACTTCCTCCGCCGTGACGCCCGGTGCCAGTTCGATCAGGCCGAAGGGGCTGGCATGGTCGGGCCGCTGGAACACGGCCAGATCGGTGATGACCATGTCCACCACGTTCTTTCCTGTCAGCGGCAGGGTGCATTGGGGGATGAACTTGGGATCGCCGTTCTTCGAGACATGCTCCATCACCACGATGATCTTCTTCACCCCAGCGACGAGATCCATCGCCCCGCCCATGCCCTTCACCAGCTTGCCGGGGATCATCCAGTTGGCGATGTCGCCCCCTTCGGAAACCTCCATCGCGCCCAGCACAGTCAGGTCGATATGGCCGCCGCGGATCATGGCGAAGCTCTGGGCCGAATCGAAATAGGCTGATTGCGGCAGTTCGCTGATCGTCTGCTTGCCGGCATTGATCAGGTCGGGATCGACCTCGTCATCGTAAGGGAAGGGGCCGATGCCCAGCATGCCGTTTTCGGATTGCAGGGTAACTTCCACCCCGGCGGGGATGTGATTGGCCACCAGAGTGGGAATGCCGATGCCGAGGTTCACATAGAAGCCGTCCTGCAATTCCTGCGCGGCGCGGGCGGCCATCTGGTCGCGGCTCCAGCCTTTTGTCAGGCCGTCATGGATGGTCATGGCTGCTTTCCTTCGGAATAGGTCCAGCGCAGGGCAGGGTCGGGGAAGACGGTATCGAGATCGCCCACCACGCTCTTGCCGTAGACGGGATTGGGCAGGACGAACCAGCCCTGCCCCCACAGATTGGCGATTGCGGGCGCGGCAGTGGTGGCGCGGCGCGCATGGATATCCATCGGCTTGGGGCTGAACAGGTCGGAGAAATCGCCCAGCTGGTCCCCGCCCATGGCCACCACGCAATAGGTCTGCGCAATGGCGGCGCGGCGCGGGTCCTTATGGCCGCTGCCATCGGCATCGGTGAACAGGTCGCGGCCCGGAACCGGCTTGGGGAAGCCTGCGAATTCCAGCGCCTGTGCGGTTTCTTCCGCATGGGCGGAAGTGCGGTTGGTGTTGTAGATCACCGTGATGCCCGCCGCGTTCAGCTTTGCGGCTGCTTCCAGAGCGCCGGGCACTGCGGCCACCTTGTCGGCCCCGGTTTTTTCCCAATTCTCCCACGCCTTGAAGGAAAAACCCGATCCGGCGGGGCGCGAGGCGTCCCAATATTCGAAGCCGATATTGAGCAGCATCGTCTCGTCGACGTCGAACACGGCGGCCAGCGGCTTGTCGCCGCAGGCTTCGAAGGCGGGGTGTTCCAGCGTCGATCCGGGGGCGAGCACGGTCTGCACCAGCGGCAGGCCTGCCTCGCGCTGTGCCTTGCGGGTCATGGCCAGGCTGACCACGCCGTTGAAGGCCTGGCGACTGATCGCCGCCCCTTCGGCTGAGCCATAAAGGAACTGGAAGCCCTTGGACGCATCCTGCGCCTGCGCGGGGGAGGCAAGAGCGATGGCAGTGACGAGCAAGGCCGAGATCAGGCCCCGCGTGATTGCGCCGCGCATCAGGCCGTTTCTCTCTCTCGCACGGTGCGGAATTCGATCTTCTTGTCGTAAGGCGCGCCCACGATCATGCGCTGCACATAGACGCCGGGCAGGTGGATGCAGTCCGGATCGAGCGAGCCTGCGGGCACCACTTCCTCCACTTCCACCACGCAGATTTTGCCGCAGGTGGCGGCGGGCAGGTTGAAATTGCGCGCTGTCTTGCGGAACATCAGATTGCCCGTCTCATCCGCCTTCCATGCCTTGACGATGGCAAGATCGGCAAAAATCCCGCGTTCGAGGATATATTCCTCGCCGTCGAACAGCTTGGTTTCCTTGCCTTCGGCCACGGCGGTGCCGACGCCGGTCTTGGTATAGAAGCCGGGAATGCCCGCGCCGCCCGCCCGCATCCGCTCGGCCAGCGTGCCCTGGGGGCAGAATTCCACTTCCAGCTCGCCCGCCAGATATTGCCGCTCGAACTCCTTGTTCTCGCCGACATAGGACGAGATCATCTTGGCCACCTGCTTCGTGCGGAGCAGTCTGCCGATGCCTTCATTGTCGATCCCGGCATTGTTACTGGCAAAGGTGAGGTTCTTCACCCCGCTGGCCTGGATCGCATCCAGCAGCCGTTCGGGAATGCCGCACAGGCCGAAACCGCCTGCCGCAATCAGCATCCCGTCCTTGAGCAAACCGTCCAGTGCGGAGGCTGCATCGGGGTAGAGCTTTTTCAATCGAATCTCCTGGCCATCGGCGCAATCGGCGTTGCCCTTATGATCCTGCTGCGACGCAGCATACTTTGCAATGGTGCATGTGCCGCAACGCGGGCTAAGTCTGGGGTGGATGAAAACTGGAGGCCGTCATGGTCAAGTGGAATGGTCTGGCGCTGGTGGCTGCGGCGGCGCTGCTGGCATCCTGCGGCAGCGGGGGTGCGGATGCAGGCGATGCAACGCCATCGGCCACGCCATCTGTTGCCACGCCCGAACCCGATTCGGCGGCGCTATCCTTCCTGCCTGCCGAATTCCGCGCGACGGGCACCGAGCCGTTCTGGTCTGCCGACATTCGCAAGGGCGAAGTGACCTATACCACACCGGATAATCTCTCTGCCGGAGGGTCAAAGGCCGAGGTGACACGCGCCGATGGAGCGGAAAGCGCCCTGTTTACTGCGATGATCGACGGGCAGGTGCTCCAGATTCTCGTGACTCCGGGCGCTTGCAGCGATGGAATGTCGGATAATTCCTATCCCTGGACGGTCGAACGGACGCTTGGCGAAGAGACCGTGCAAGGCTGTGCCGGACCTTCCGAAAAGTGATTCGCTTTTCCGTCCGAGCGGCAAAATGCAGCTTTCCGTAGCGTCATGTTCGAATGCTGCACTGCAGCAGAGTAATTTGCAGAAATCAAAACTGGACACAGTCAAACGGGGAAACTGCCTGAACGGGAGATTAAAACTGGCGGAAATACGTCACATGCAACTACTGTTGCATCTCGTGCAACATAGATTGACCTTTTCGCACTTGCACAAAACACCCCCCCGGAGCATATCAAAATGGCCTTTCAGGCATCCTCTCCCAAAACTTCCATGGCCCGGCCGGCAACGGTCGGGCCTTTTTTCTTACCCGCTTTCGGCGGGCAGGTTCAGTCGCGCATTCGCCCGGCATCCGGGCCTTCGCGCAAGGGAGCCCCGCGCCCGGCAGGCTGCGTCCTCACCCTTCGCGCGCCCATCATCGTTTGCAATCGGCGCACTCCATTCCTAGCTTCTTCCTGACACTCAATCCGGCCCGGTCCCGGGTCCGAAAGGATAGGAAACTCATGGCAGAAGCGGACGCCGCGACTTTGGACCAGGGCACGGTCCGGCTGCAGGTCGCCAATGCGCGGCAGGAAGAATCCGGCCATGGCATTGCCCGCATCCCCCGATCGGCTTTCTCCCGCCTCGGCATCACCGAAGGCGATGTGGTGGAAATCACCGGCAAGCGCGCCACGGCGGCGATTGCCGTGCCTGCCTATGAGGAAGATCAGGGGATCGACATGATCCGGCTGGACGGCCTCCAGCGCGGCAATGCCGAAACCGGGTCTGGCGAGCATGTCACCATCCGCAAGGCCGAATCGCGCCCGGCCACTCGCGTGGTCTTCGCGCCTGCCCAGCGCGAAATCCGCCTGCAGGGCCCCAGCCAGGCGCTGAAGCGTAATTTCTTCCGCAAGCCGCTGGTCGCGGGCGATCTGGTCGCGACAGCCGGCCAGCAGCCGGTGCGCGACGTGCCGCCCGAAGTGATGCGCATGTTCAATGCGCCGGCCTATGCGCTTACCCAGATCCGCCTCACCGTGGTCTCCACCTCGCCCAAGGGCATCGTCCACATCGACGAGAATACCGAGGTGGAGCTGCGTCCCGAATTCGAGGAGCCGCGCGACGGGCGCGGGTCGGTCAATTACGACGACGTCGGCGGTATGGGGGATACCATTCGCCAGCTGCAGGAAATGGTGGAGCTGCCGCTGCGCTACCCCGAGCTGTTCCGCCGGCTGGGCGTCGATCCGCCCAAGGGTGTGCTGCTGCATGGCCCGCCGGGCACCGGCAAGACCCGCCTGGCCCAGGCCGTCGCCAATGAAAGCGAGGCGGAGTTCTTCATCATCAACGGTCCCGAGATCATGGGCTCCGCCTATGGCGAATCGGAAAAGCGCCTGCGTGAAGTGTTCGAGGAAGCGGCCCGCATGGCGCCGTCCATCCTCTTCATCGACGAGATCGATTCGATCGCGCCCAAGCGCAGCGAAGTGCATGGGGAGGCGGAAAAGCGCCTTGTAGCCCAGCTGCTGACCCTGATGGACGGGCTGGACAAGCGTGCCAATCTCGTCGTCATCGGCGCCACCAACCGGCCCGATGCAATCGACGAGGCGCTGCGCCGCCCCGGCCGCTTCGACCGCGAGATCGTGATCGGCGTGCCCGACGAAAAGGGCCGGCGCGAGATCATCTCGATCCACACGCGCGGTATGCCGCTGGGCGAGGGCGTGGATCTGGACGAGCTGGCCCGCACCACCCACGGCTTTGTCGGCGCGGACCTTGCGGCACTGGCGCGCGAGGCGGCGATCGAGGCCGTCCGCAGGATCATGCCCAAGCTCGATCTGGAAGCGCAGACCATCCCCAACGAGGTGCTGGAAGAGCTGTGCGTCGAACGCTCCGACTTTGTCGAGGCGCTGAAGCGCGTGCAGCCCAGCGCCATGCGCGAAGTGATGGTGCAGGCCCCCAATGTGGGCTGGAGCGATATCGGCGGGTTGGGCGAGGCGCAGGAGAAGCTGAAGGAAGGCGTGGAGCTGCCGCTGCGCAATCCCGCCGCTTTCCACCGGCTGGGCATCCGTCCGGCCAAAGGCTTCCTGCTCTATGGCCCTCCCGGCACCGGCAAGACCCTGCTGGCCAAGGCCGTGGCGAAAGAGGCGGAGGCCAATTTCATCTCGATCAAGTCCAGCGACCTGCTCTCCAAATGGTTCGGCGAGAGCGAGCAGCAGATCAGCCGGCTGTTCGCCCGTGCGCGGCAGGTTGCGCCCTGCGTGCTGTTCATCGACGAGATCGACAGCCTCGTGCCGGCGCGTGGCACCAGCGGCAACGAACCGCAGGTGACGGCGCGGGTGGTGAACACGATCCTGGCCGAAATGGACGGGATGGAGGAACTGCAGTCCATCGTGGTGATCGGTGCGACCAACCGCCCGGCGCTGGTCGATCCCGCGCTGCTGCGGCCCGGCCGCTTCGACGAGCTGGTTTATGTCGGCACGCCGGATGAGGCAGGCCGCGCGCATATCCTCAAGATCCACACGCGCGACATGCCGCTGGCCGAGGATGTGAAGCTAGCGGACATCGCGAAACAGACCGACCGCTTCACCGGCGCGGATCTGGAAGACGTCGTCCGCCGCGCGGGCCTCGTCGCCATCCGCCGCGCCGGGGTGGAGGTGCAGACCGTAAGTGCTGCCGATTTCGACGAAGCATTGAAGGATTCGCGCGCCACCGTGACGCCTGAAATGGAAACCGAATATCAGAAGATGAAGGGCGAGTTGAAAAAGCGCGCCGCTGAAGTCCAGCCGATCGGTTTCATCCATGAAGGCATGGTGGAATCCACGCGCAGCCGGAAGCACGATTGATCGGGTGCCCCGCTTCTCCTCCTAGTGGGGAGGGGCGGGGTAGCCTGAGCTATTGCAAATCGTCATCCCAGCGAAAGCTGGGATCGCTCACCTGGCAATGCGAGTTCGCCAAATGAGCGTTAGCAAGGTCTGCCTATTTGGGGCGGGCGAATTCTCGACCCTGCAATCTGCCGACAGCGATCCCAGCTTTCGCTGGGATGACGATACGGGAAGTGGGTAGGCCCCTACCCCTTCAACGCTTCCGGCATATTCTCTCGCAGCCATTCGATCATCGTCTCGCGCATATCGAGGCGCAGGCGGGCCAAGTCCGCTGCGTTCTTCGCGCTGACCACCAGTTTCAGCTGCACGCCGTCGATCGTGACGTCAGACACCTGCAACTCGCCCGTGCGCTTGTCCCATTGCGGACGCGCGGCGAGCAAAGCGAGGAAGGCCTCCCGCATCGGGGCGATGGAATGGCCTGAGGCAATTGGCAGCACCACCGATCCGGTGAGCCCGCCCGCAACGCGGGTCCAGTTCTGGAAGCTGGTATCGAGGAACTTGGATGTCGGCACGATTAGGCGGCGTTCGTCCGCCGTGCGGATCACCACATAGGTCAGGCGGATATCCTCCACCCGGCCGGTTTCATGCTCGATCACCACCAGATCGCCGATACGGACCGGCTCGGTCAGCGCCATCTGCATGCCCGCAATCAGCGATTTGAGCGCGGGCTGGGCGGCTGCGCCCACGGCCAGGCCCGCAAGGCCGGCCGACGCCATCAGGGTGACGCCCACATTGCGCACGCCGGGAATGCCCAACAGCATCAGCGCCACGGTGACGAACACGATCACGAAGCCCGCCGTGCGCGAGAAGATCGCGATGCGGGTGCGGCGGCTGCGCGCGGTCTGATCGTCGGCGGAAAGCTCCGCCCGGCTGTCCATGGCGAGCGCGAAGGCCTTGATCAGCGAGAAGGCGACCCAGCCGAGCAGGGCGGGCACCACGAAGCGGGCCACGCTGCCCCACAGATGGGCGATGGCGGGCTGCGCCTCTGCCGCCACGGAGAGGCCGACCGCCACCAGTGACCAGCGCAGCGGCTGGCGCAGCCGGTCCAGCACCAGTTCGTCCGACTGCATTTGCGACAGGCGCGTGATGCGCCCGGCAATGGCGAAGATGATGAAATGAAGCGCCAGCGCGATGGCCACTGCGATTCCGGCGACGACGGCCGCGCCGGTGGCTTCCTGAGCCATCAGGTGCAGATCGCCGCCGAAGATCCGGCTCAATGCGCGTCTCCCCAATTGCTGCCGGTGCCGATCTCGATGCCCAGCGGCACGTCGAGCTTCACGGAGGGGCCAGCGGCCTCGGCCATCACGCGCTCGATAATCGGGCGGGCGGCGGCCACGTCGGCTTCGGGCAGTTCGAACACCAGTTCGTCATGCACCTGCAGCAGCATCTTTACATGGCCAAGCCCGGCCTCGCGCAGGGTGGGCATCATCCGGGCCATGGCGCGCTTGATGATATCGGCGCTGGTGCCCTGGATCGGGGCATTGATCGCGGCCCGTTCGCTGCCCGCGCGTTCGGCCTGATTGGCCGAACGGATACGCGGGAACCACGTCTTGCGGCCGAACAGGGTTTCCGAATAGCCGCGTTCGCGCACGCCTTCCAAAGTCTCGTGAATATAGCGCTGGATGCCGGGGAACCGCTCGAAATAGCGGTCGATCATCGCCTGCGCCTCATCCGCCGGCACGCCCAGCCGGGTTCCGAGGCCCCAGCGCGAAATGCCGTAGAGGATCGCGAAATTGATCGTCTTGGCCCGGGCGCGTGTGTCGCGGTCCACATGGCCGAACATCTCGTTCGCCGTGCGCGCGTGAATATCCTCGCCCCTTGCGAAGGCTTCCTTCAGCGCGGGCACATCCGCCATATGGGCAGCAAGCCGCAGCTCGATCTGGCTGTAGTCGGCGGCGAGCAGGACATTTCCGGGCTCTGCGACGAAGGCCTTGCGGATCTGGCGGCCGATTTCGCTGCGGATCGGGATGTTCTGCAGATTGGGATCGGTCGAGGAGAGCCGCCCGGTCTGCGCGCCCACCAGGCTGTAGCTGGTGTGGACGCGGCCGGTCTTGGGATTGATCGCGGCCTGCAGCGCGTCGGTATAGGTGCTCTTGAGCTTGGCCAGCTGGCGCCAGTCCAGCACTTTCTGGGCGATGGGCGCGCCGCCCGCGGCGAGGCCTTCCAGCACCGACTGATCGGTGGAATATTGCCCGCTCTTGCCTTTCTTGCCGCCCTTGTGGCCCAGCTTCTCGAACAGGATGCGGCCCAGCTGCTGCGGGCTGCCGATGGTGAATTCCTCGCCCGCCAGTTCGTGGATCTGCTTTTCCAGCGCGCCCAGCTCTTCCGCGAATTCGCCGGAGAGGCGGGCGAGTTGTTCGCGGTCCACCCGGATGCCGTTGCGCTCCATCTCGGCCACCACCGGGATAAGCGGGCGGTCCACCCGCTCATAGATGCGCGTGCCGCCCTCTTGCGCGAGGCGCGGCTTGAGCAGCTTCCACAGGCGCCAGGTGACGTCGGCATCCTCGGCCGCATATTCGGTCGCCCGGTCGAGCTGGACTTCGGCGAAGGAAATGGCCTTCTTGCCCGTGCCGCACACATCCTTGAACGCCAGCGGGGCATGCGACAGGTGGCGCTGGGAAAGCTCGTCCATCCCGTGGCCCCCGCCGATCCCGTCCAGCGCGCGGCCCGCGTCCAGCACGAAGCTGATGATCATCGTGTCGTCGATCGGCGCAACCGCGATGCCGTGGCGCGCCAGGACATTGAGGTCGTATTTGATGTTCTGGCCGATTTTCAGCACCGCATCGCTTTCCAGCAGCGGCTTGAGCTTCGTCAGCGCGGCGGGAAGATCGATCTGGTCGGCACGCTCGGCGAACATGTCCGTGCCGCCGTGGCCCAGCGGGATATAGCAGGCATCGTTCGGCCCCAGCGCCATGCTGACGCCAACCAGATCGGCCTGCATCGCATCCAGCGCGCTGGTTTCGGTGTCGATCGCCACCACTCGCGCGGCGAAGGCACGCTCGATCCAGCTGTCCAGCGCTTCCAGCGTCTGCACCGTGGCATAGGCGGAGCGGTCGACCGGCGGCATTTCGGGCGGCGGCTGGCGGTTGCCCTCGGAAGAGGCCACCTCGCCCTTGCGATCCGCCTTGGCGGGATTGAGCTGTGTCTTGCGTTCCGGGCTGCCGCGCCCGTCACCCAGGCGTTTGAGCAGGCTGATGAAGCCGTGTTTTTCAAGGAAAGTGGCGAGCGGGTCCTTGGGAATCTCGCCCAGCTCGAAAGCGTCCAGTGGCAGGGGCAGGGTGCAATCCTGCTTCAGTTCCACCAGTTCGCGGCTGAGGCGGGCCATGGCGACCCCCTCCAGAAGGCGCTCGCGCAGCTTTGAGGGCTTCATGCCCTCTGCGGCGGCCAGGGCGCCTTCAAGGTCCCCATGGTCCTGTATGAGCTTGGTGGCGGTCTTGGGGCCTATGCCGAAGATGCCGGGCACATTGTCCACCGAATCGCCCATCAGGGCCAGCACGTCGCCCACCTTGCCGGGGGGCACGCCGAATTTCTCCTCCACTTCGGGAATGCCGATGCGCAGGTTCTTCATCGTATCGAGCATGTCGATCGTGGCGCCGGTCGCCGGATCGGTGCCGACAAGCTGCATCAGGTCCTTGTCGGAGGAAACGATCGTCACGTCCCAGCCATGCCGGTTGGCTTCGCGGGCATAGGAGGCGATCAGATCGTCCGCCTCGAATCCCTGTTCTTCGATGCAGGGCAGGCTGAAGGCGCGCGTCGCGTCGCGAATCAAGGGGAACTGGGGAACCAGGTCTTCCGGCGGCGGGGGGCGATTCGCTTTATATTGATGGTAAAGCTCGTTGCGGAACGAGGTGCCGGACTTGTCGAGGATCACTGCAAGGTGCGTTGGGCCGTCTGCCTTGTGCAAATCGTCCGCAAGTTTCCACAGCATCGTGGTGTAGCCGTAGACCGCGCCGACCGGGGTCCCCTGCGGGTCGGTCAAAGGGGGCAGGCGATGATAGGCGCGAAAGATGTAGGACGAGCCGTCTACGAGGTAGAGGTGCCGCTTAGGCTCGGTTTGGACTGGCATTTGGGCTGACATGGCGCGTTGGTAGCAGCGCGCCGGGGTCAGGTCAGCCCCATTCGTCCGTCCTGTGCCGGGCGTGCGGACAGCGTCATGAATCGGACGCAAAGCGGCGGCAGAAAGGGCTCATAATGAGGTGCGGGGTGGCAGATTGCTTCGCGCTTGCACCTAACATGCTTGCATCCCCCTGATTTGGACATTATTTGTCCCCCCCGAAGTCTGCTTGAGACGGCAGGCTTTGCGTGCGGCAGCTTGCCGTGCGTAGTCTACTCGCTGTTCAAGGATTACTATTCATGCGCAAGATCGTTCTCGCTGCTGCCGCTGCCGGCGCTGCCCTGACCCTCGCTGCCTGCCAGTCGGAAGCCACCGAAGAAGCCACCGAAGAGCCGGCAATGGAAGAAGCCACCGACGCTTCGGCCGCTGCTACCGACGCTTCGGCTGCTGCTACCGATGCTTCGGCTGCTGCTACCGACGCTTCGGCTGCTGCTACCGACGCTTCGTCGGCTGCTGCCGAATAATTTCGGGGTTCAAACCGAACACGAGGGGCGCGGTCGCAAGGCCGCGCCCTTTTTGTTTGTCCGTTGTCCGGCAGAGCGGCGTGTGAATGCGGGGTACGCGATGCGCGCAGACCCGCCGCCGGCACGCTTCGGCCCCAGCACGCTTTGGCAAGACAGGCGCGCAGCAGGACGACCGGCATTCAGCCGGTAAGTACCTGCGATAAAATCAGTTTTTGAAGATCAATGTTCCCCGCCGGAGCCATAGCCCCTGGCGCTGAGCTGCACGCGGGCAGGCTCGGAAAAGCCATCATAAATCGCCCGGGCGATGGTCGCGATCCGGTCGATTCGATAGGTCTTGTTCATTCCGCCGCCCGTTACATAGATCGCCACGGCGATCGAATGTCCGTTGGGGGCAGTGATGATGCCGACATCGCTCGACGTATTGTAGAGCGATCCGGTCTTGTGGGCCACCAGCACATCGGCGGGCATCTGGCCCTTGATGCGGTTCGGCCCGGTCTTGCAATTCGCCATGGTGGCAAACAGCAATTCCCTGCTCGACTTGCTCAGCCAGCGGCCTTCATGCAGCCCCTTGAGCAGCTTGACCATGGCCAGCGGCGTGGCTGAATCGCGCGGATCGATATAGAGCGAGGGATCGAATTCCTTTTCGTCCCGCACCAGAGTGGCGATGTCGCGATCGAGGCTGAAGCCATCGATCCCGGCGCGGCTGACCCAATCGTTCACCGCGCGGGGCCCGCCGATCACCGCCAGCAGCCCGTCGGTCGCCTGATTGTTGCTGTGCACCAGCATCAGATTGATCAACTCGCGCGCGGTCAGCAGCCTGCCTGGCTTCACCGGTGCAGCCTTGGTGGAAAGCTTCTGCGACGGCAGCGGAACCATCAGCGGGAATTTGTCGTCCAGCTTCCAGCGGCCCTTGTCCACGCCTTCAAGGAAAGTAGCGGCGACCGCGACCTTGCTGGTGCTGGCCATCGGGAAGCGCTGGCTCCCCAGCACGGAAACCTGTTCGCCCGTGGTAAGATCGACGGCGGCCACGCCGATGCGCCCATTGGTGCCATCGGCCAGCCGGGCGACATATTGTTCGAGCGGGGAGGCATCTTCACGCTGGAAGAGGCGGGGGGAGCGCAGTTCCGTTCCAAAGGCGCGATCGAACGCAGCCTCGAAATTCTCGGCCCCGGCCTGGACAGGTACAAGCGCTGCCGCACCAAGTGCGAGCGCTGCGAATACCCTGCCTAACCTGCCGACTGCCATGTGATCATTATGCCCCATCAAGCTTGGTGAAACATTAATCACGCTTTTTTGCTTTGCAATCAAGTGCCGATGAACGGACTCTCCTATTACGACGAGTGGAGTGCCCGGGGGTCTGCAACATGAAAAAGGGCCGGGGAATCGCTTCCCCGGCCCTCGATCTTTTTGCCTGAGGCGTGCCGGGCTTAGAAGCCCATGCCACCCATGTCGGGCATGGCGGGGGCAGCCGGCTTGTCTTCCGGCAGTTCCGCGATGGCCGCTTCGGTGGTGATCAGCAGGCCGGCGACCGAAGCCGCATCCTGCAGAGCCGTGCGCACGACCTTGGTCGGATCGACCACACCGGCCTTCACGAGGTCTTCATAGACGTCGGTCTGGGCGTTGAAGCCGAGGTTCTCATCGGCGCCGTCCAGCAGCTTGCCCGAAATCACCGCACCGTCATGGCCGGCATTCTCGGCAATCTGGCGAACCGGCGCGTAGAGCGCCTTGCGGACGATATCGATGCCGCGGGTCTGGTCGTCATTCACGCCGGTCAGGCCTTCGAGAGCCTTGGTGGCGTAAAGCAGGGCCGTACCGCCGCCGGGGACGATGCCTTCTTCAACCGCAGCGCGGGTCGCGTGGAGGGCGTCATCGACGCGATCCTTGCGTTCCTTCACTTCGACTTCCGAAGCGCCGCCGACCTTGATCACGGCAACGCCGCCGGCCAGCTTGGCCAGACGTTCCTGCAGCTTTTCACGGTCGTAATCGCTGGTGGTGACTTCGATCTGGGCGCGGATCTGTTCGACCCGGGCCTTGATGTCGTCCGCATTGCCGGCGCCATCGACGATGGTGGTGTTGTCCTTGTCGATGCTGACCTTCTTGGCCTGGCCAAGCATGCCGACGGTGACGCTTTCCAGCTTGATGCCCAGGTCTTCGCTGATCATCTCACCGGCGGTGAGGATCGCGATATCCTGCAGCATGGCCTTGCGGCGATCGCCGAAGCCCGGAGCCTTGACCGCTGCGACCTTCAGGCCGCCGCGCAGCTTGTTGACCACCAGGGTAGCCAGCGCTTCGCCTTCGATGTCTTCCGCGATGATCAGCAGCGGGCGGCCGGTCTGGACTACCGCTTCGAGCACCGGCAGCATCGACTGCAGGTTCGAAAGCTTCTTCTCGTGGATCAGGATATAGGGATTATCCAGTTCTACGGTCATCTTTTCGGGGTTGGTCACGAAATAGGGCGACAGATAGCCGCGGTCGAACTGCATGCCTTCGACGACATCGAGTTCGAATTCGAGGCCCTTGGCCTCTTCCACGGTGATCACGCCTTCCTTGCCGACCTTCTCCATCGCTTCCGCGATCTTCTGGCCGACTTCGACGTCGCCATTGGCCGAGATGATGCCGACCTGGGCGATTTCCTGCGTACCGGCGACAGCCTTGGAGCGCGCCTGCAGGTTTTCGACCACCTTGGTCACGGCCAGATCGATGCCGCGCTTCAGGTCCATCGGGTTCATGCCCGCCGCAACCGACTTCATGCCTTCGCGCACGATCGACTGGGCCAGCACGGTGGCAGTGGTGGTGCCGTCACCGGCGAGGTCGTTGGTCCGCGAGGCGACTTCGCGCAGCATCTGGGCGCCCATGTTCTCGAACTTGTCCTTGAGTTCGATTTCCTTGGCGACCGAAACACCGTCCTTGGTGATGCGGGGAGCGCCGAAGCTCTTGTCGATCACGACGTTGCGGCCCTTGGGGCCCAGCGTGACCTTCACAGCGTTGGCGAGCGTGTCGACGCCCTTGAGGATGCGTTCGCGCGCGTCGCGCGAAAATTTCACGTCCTTGGCAGCCATTGTTCAATTCCTTCTCAAATCGTCATCCCGGACCTGATCCGGGATCGCGGTGATATGTACGGAAAAGCGATCGGCCCTGAGGCCGGCGGTCCCGGGTCAGGCCCGGGACGACGCATCCATCAGGCGAGCACGCCCAGAATGTCGCTTTCCTTCATGATCAGCAGGTCTTCGCCGTCGACCTTCACTTCGGTGCCGGACCACTTGCCGAAAAGCACGCGATCGCCGACCTTGACGTCGAGCGGGGTAACCTTGCCATCTTCCGAACGGGCGCCATTGCCGGCGGCGACGATCTCGCCCTCGCTCGGCTTTTCCTTGGCGCTGTCAGGGATGATGATGCCGCCAGCCGTTTTTTCTTCGGCTTCGATGCGGCGAACCAGCACGCGGTCGTGCAGCGGACGGAATGCCATGGTGATGACCTCTTCCAAATAAAATTGATAACAGCGTTGGCACTCTTACCATGAGAGTGCCAGCGGGGGGCATATGGGTGCGCCCCATCGGCCCGTCAAGCGATTCCCGGTGAGTATTTTTGCGGCGTTGTTATCCGGCGGAACGGCGCGCGCGCCGAGTGAGGAGAGGGCTGGTGCGCGGGGCAGGACGGCGCGTGGCACCGTCCGGATGGATGCCGCCGGATATCAGGCCGGGACCAGCCCCAGCTTCTCGCGCCGCATCCAGCGCCGCAGCATCAGCACGGCCACCACGGTCAGCCCCACGGCAAGGCCGATCCACACGCCGGTCCCCCGCAGCGGGGTGTAGAAGCCCAGCAGCAGCGAGCAGCCAAGGCCCGGCAGCCAATAGCCGAAAATGGCGAAGGCCATCGGGATGCGCGTATCCTGCAGACCCCGCAGCGCACCCATCGCCACGGCCTGCACTCCGTCCACCAGTTGGAAGGCGGCGGCCACCACCATGTAGTGCACGGCAAAGCCCACCAGCGCGGCATTGGCCGGGGCATCGACATCGACATAGGCCGAGAGAAGCAGATGGGGCACGAACAGCATCGCGGCGGCCGTGGTCGCCATGAAACCCGTGCCCGATACGATCGCCGCCCAGCCCGCGAGCCCGATCGCCGCCCGGTTGTTCGCACCGTAATGGAAGCCCACCCGGATCGCGGCGGCCTGCCCGATGGCGAAGGGCACCTGGAAGGCGAAGGCCGCGAGGTTGAGCGCCAGCGTATGGCCTGCCAGTTCCGCCGGGCCGATCAGCCCCATCAGGAATGCCGCGCCGCTGAAGAAGCCGGCCTCCGCCACCACCGTGACCGCCACCGGAGCGCCGACCCGCACGATGTCCCTCAGCCTTTGCCATTCCGGGCGCCAGAAGCGGCCCCAGATATAATAGCGCCGCAGAATGCGATTATGCTGGATCGCCAGCACATAGGCGCCCAGCGTGAACAGCGAGGCGATGATCGTGGCGATGGCCGATCCGTCCAGCCCCAGCGCGGGCGCTCCCAGATTGCCGAAGACCAGCGCATAATTGCCAAGGCAGTTCACCACCACGCCCAGCCCGGTGATGAGCGTGGCGTAGATCGGCCGGCCCAGCGCCGAGACGAAAGTGCGCAGCACATTGGCCGCGACCATGCCGGGCATCGCCCACAGCAGCAGCCGCAGATATTCGCCGGACAGGGTCGAAACCGCCGGGTCCTGTCCGGAAAGCCGCATCAGCCCTTCGCCCTGCGTGCACAGCATCATGCCCAGTGCCGAGCTGGCGATGGCCAGCCACATCGCCATGCGGGTGGAGCGGCGCACTTCGCGGATTGCATGTTTCCTGCGCCCCAGCTCCGCCGCGATCAGCGCCGCGACCGAGCCGGTCAGCGCCGAGAGGCTCCAGGTGATGACGCCGAACACCGAGACGGCAAGGCTCGCCGCGGCCAGTGCCTGTTCGCCCAGCCGCGCGACGAAGATCACGTCGGTCGCATGGGTCGCCATCTGCAGCAGCCCGGCCAGCGCCAGCGGCACCGCGAGGCGCAGCGTGGCGGCGAGTTCGGAGCGCCAGGTGGGGTGGAGGTCTTCCTCGAACATGCGGCCGGATCGGATAGGCGCGGGGGTGCCGGGGAGGAAGTAACAATCGTTACCGGCCGGGGAAATGCGGACCCTCTGCGGCAGCTGTGCCACAGGCTGGCTGCGCAAGTGGCCGGAAACGGCCTTTGGGGCCGAGTTTGGGCTTGGCAGAGACACGGCTTGGGTGCATTGGCCTGCCCGATTTATTGACTCGCATAATCTGGCAGGAGGCCCAGCTATGAATTCTGTGAAACTCGCTTCGATGACGGGGCTCGCGCTGCTTCTGGCCGCGTGCGGCGGCGCAAGCAGCGAGGAACCGGCTGCGGAAGAAACCACCGCTGCCCCGGCCGCCGAGGAAAGCGCCACGCCGAGCGAGGAAGCCACCACTGCTGCGAGCGAAACCCCCTCGGCCAGCGCCACGCCGAGCGAAGCGGCCACCACGGCTGCCGCCACGCCGACGCCTGCCGCCAGCGCGACGGTTGCAGCCGCTGCGGCAACCCCGCCGGCTGGCTTCAACATGTGCAAGGCCTGCCATTCGGTGGAAAAGGGCAAGCACGGCATCGGTCCGTCGCTGGCCGGTATCTACGGCACCAAGGCCGGCGACATTGCCGGTTACGAGTTCAGCAAGCCGATGAAGGAATCGGGCCTCAAGTGGAACGACGCCACGCTGGACAAATATCTCACCGATCCGCGCGGCACCGTGCCGGGCACCAAGATGAGCTTTGCGGGCCTCAAGGATGAGACCAAGCGCAAGGAAGTGATCGCCTATCTCAAGTCGCTCAAGTAAGCGGCAGACAGATCAGCGGTCTGGCGGGCGGCTTCGCCCGTCGATCAGGCAAAAGAAACGGGCCGGGGCATTGCTCCGGCCCTTTTCGTTGTGGCGGATGGGGATGTTATTCCACCCCGCCTATTCCACGTCGTCCAGCGTCACTCCGGCCCGCGTCGCGCGCGAGGCGGTGACGTAATTGCGCAGCTGCACATTGCCCTCGTGGCAGGCATATTCGAAGAACTGGTAGGCATCGTCGCGCTTCCAGTCGAGCTGGACGCTCCAGGGCTGGGTGAAGATCGCGGGATCGGTCCAGGTCATGTCATAGGTCACCTTGTCGGGCCCGGTGATGGTGAAGCGCTCCTGCAATTTCGCGCCCGTGCTGATCGGCGTGTCATTCTCCGGCGGGGAGCCGCTGGTCACGATATTGGTGGCCGAAGGGCCGGGGCGGAAATTGGTGGTTTCCACCACCAGCGTATTGCCATTTTCCCAATGGCCCCGGCTTTCGCCCATCCAGTGGCCGATGGCGGCGGGCAGGGCGGCGCGGCCGTCGGTGGGGATGATGCGCGTTTCGTGGATCATCTCCAGCTGGATCGCCACGATGCCGGGCGACTGGAACACGCGGATGCCGTTATTATACATCATTGGCAGCATGGAGGCCGGCAGGCCGCGCGTGATGCAGCGGTCCCAGCTGTCGAAATCCTCCGGCCGGTCATAGGTCTGGTCCTTGCGCCAGCTCGACCGCATCAGGGCAGACAGGCGCTTGCCTTCCGCGGTCATTTCCGGAAGCCGGCCATTGGCCGGGGCGACCAGCAGCGAGGTGCGGCGATTGACCTCGCCCATTTCCACCCAATGGCCCTGGCCCAGGCGGTCCTGCGATTCCTCATTGTCATAGCGCGAGGCGAGGGCGGTGATCCGGTCGGCGCGTTCCTTATATTCCGCATCGGTCATGAAGATGCGGTTGCCCTGTTCGGGCGTGCGCTGCATCGGCGTGCCGTTCAGATAGTCGATCGGCCAGGTGCCGCGCAGATCGGGCTCGCCCCATGACGTTTTCTTCGCGACATAGGTGGTGGGCACCTTCGGCAGCACCGTAAGGTCCGCCTCTTCGGCATGGGCAATCGACGCCATGGCCGCCAGGCCTGCGATGGCCAGCAGGCCGGTTCTTCCAGTAATCATCTCTCTCCCCTTTCGAGGGAGAAACCCTAACACGATTAGGATGCTAATCAATATGAGGGTGCCGCAGGCAGCGCCCAAAGCAAAAGGGCGGCGCCTTGCGGCACCGCCCTTCGCGTAATTCGTCCGGCGAACCGGAAGAAGATTACTTGAGCTCGACGGTGCCGCCGGCTTCTTCGATCTTCTTCTTGATCTCTTCGGCTTCAGCCTTCGAGACGCCTTCCTTGACGGCCTTCGGCGCTTCTTCAACCAGAGCCTTGGCTTCGCCCAGGCCCAGGCCGGTGATGGCGCGGACTTCCTTGATGACGTTGATCTTCTTGCCACCGTCGCCGGTGAGGATCACGTCGAATTCGGTCTTCTCTTCGACTGCTTCGGCAGCAGCGCCGGCGCCGGCGGGAGCGGCAACGGCAACGGCAGCAGCGGCGGAAACGCCCCATGCTTCTTCGAGAGCCTTGGCGAGGTCAGCAGCTTCGAGAACGGTGAGCTGCGACAGTTCTTCAACGATCTTGGCGATATCGGCCATTTGAACTTACTCCAATCTGATAGCTTGGCCCGGTCCGGATCATCCGGTGCCGGGTGAATTCGCTGGAAAAACCTCTTACGCGGCGTCCTTGGCGGCATATGCGCCGAAAACGCGGGCAAGCTTGGCTGCCGGGGCCGTGGAAAGCTGGGCGACCTTGGTCGCCGGCGCATTCACGAGACCCACCAGCGTGGCACGCAGCTGATCAAGCGACGGCATCGAGGCGAGAGCCCGGACGCCTGCTTCATCGAGCAGGGTGCCGCCCATCGAACCACCAACGATTTCCAGCTTCGGGTTCGCCTTGGCGAAATCCACGGCAGCCTTCGCGGCGGCAACCGGGTCGACCGAAGTCGCCAGAGCCGTCGGGCCTGTAAGATAATCTTCCAGACCTTCGAATTGGGTGTCCTTGAGGGCAAGCTTGGCAAGACGGTTCTTCGCAACCTTGTAGGACGCACCGACTTCCCGCATCTTCGAGCGCAGAGCGGTGGACTGGGCCACCGTCAGGCCGAGATTGCGGGTGATCACCACCACGCTAACCTCGTTGAAGTTTGCGTTGAGCTGGGCGACCGAATCGGCTTTTTGCGAACGATCCATGCCTTACTCCTTCACAATGGCCGCCCGGTTGGCTCCGGACGACCGGCTACGTTTGACCATGCCGCAATCCGGCATGGGCGAGTCCGTGATGGGAAGGAGGTGCGCACCATCCGATTGGACAAGGGGCGCGGGTAGGGCATTGCACGGGGCGAATGCCTTGAAACTCTTTCCCGTCTAGGCTGGAAATTAAGGAGGCCAGATTGCCTCCACCAACTGTCTCGGACGGATGACCGCGTGAACGGTCACGGGGCCTCTACAGCTTCCGCGATGTGAGTCAAGGATTGCTATTGATGTCCGGAGGATGAAATATTGCGTGCGCTATGCTGTTGAAGCGAGCGCTTTAGTAATATCTGGGGGCGGGGGTATATGGGAAAAGATAGCAAGCTGATGCTTGCCGGGTTCGGCACGGCGTTCGCAACGGCATATGTATGTGCGCTTCTGTCGGCGCTGATCGGTTTCAGTCCCTACGATTTTTCGATTATGCTTTTCATACCCGTTGGTGCGCTGATCTGCGGTTACGCAGCGGTATCGGGTTTCGTTGTCGTCGCGAGGCGGGAGGGGCGCCAGCGGCCCTATCCGATGTTGCTCATCGCGATGGTATCCGCCGCATGCCTTTCACAATTCCTGATCTTCTGGTTCGATTATCATGGCGGTTTTCTCCCGGGCGCATCGCTCGCACCTTATTTCGGCTTTCAGGATTATCTGCAGCTGCACTTCACACAGGCCCAGATCGTGATGCGTGGCCGAACATTCCAGAATGAATCGGGTGATCTCGTGAGCGCGCTCGCTGCTGTAAAGGTTGTCGGATTTCTGCTTTCGGCTTTCGTCACTTACAAGCAATTGCCAGGTTCGGGCGGCTTTCTTGACGATTGAGTGGATGGCCACAGGCCGAGAGGCAAAGGGCCTGCCAGTTACAGCAGGCCTCTTGCAGTTTGCGTGGGACGGCCAGGAGGCGGACTGTCAGGCCCCTTCGCCTTCCCCGCTTTCATAGCCCAGCAATTCGCCCGGCTGGCAATCCAGTTCGCGGCAGATCGCCTCCAGCGTGGAGAAGCGGATCGCCTTGGCTTTGCCGGTTTTGAGGATCGACAGATTGGCGAGCGTCAGGTCGATGCGTTCGGCCAGTTCGGTCAGCGTCATGCGCCTGGCGTGGAGCAGGTCGTCCAGTTTCACGATGACTGGCATCAGACGGTTCCTTCCAGATCTTCGCGCATCTGCGCGCCGCGGCTGAAGACGCGGGCGAGGATGAACAGCACCACGGCAAGGCCGATGCCGGTAAGCGAGATGTCACTGTCCAGCTCGAAGCCGCCGTCGTCGACATGGCTCTCCAGCCAGATCGAGAGCAGGGACAGGGGCAGGTTCACCAGTTGGACGATGATCGCCAGCCAGCCCATGCGCCGCAGCCTGCCCGCGTTCGCGGTTGTGAAAGGATCGCCCTGGCCCACCGTGTCGATGATCTGCGCAAGGCGGGTGACGAAATCATAGGTCAGTCCCAGCGAGATGAGCGCGAGGAACAGGGCGAGTGCCACTCCGCCGGTGATCTCGGCAACGCTGGCCGGTTCGACCGACACCTTCACGTGGTCCGCGATGAGGCTGGAATCCACGATGCTCACCGCCATGGCGACGCCCAGCCCGATCATCCCGATCACGAGGCCGATCCGCACCAGGATGGTGCCTGCCTTGGCGACGGCCAGCAGCGGGTCCTTTTTGCCTTTGAGCATGGCTTGGTTCCTTCCCTCTGTGCGTCAGGCCAGCAGCGGCTGAGCGAGCATGGGGGCAGCGGTTGCGCCGGGCACGGTGACGACCGGGGCCCAGAGCGCGACGGCGATGAAGAGGGCGGCAAAGGCCGCGGCGAGGTTGGAAGAATATTTGGTCATTTCTCGAACTCTGATATGGCTGATATCGATATTCAATAAAACGATTCGCAATTATCGTCAATCGATAATATCGAAAAACGATATGAGCCTTATCGTTTTGCTGAAAATGGCCGAGTTGCGCCCCAATGCGCGGCCTGCCAAGCCGCGATGCTGCGCCGCAGCGTTTGACTCAAAGGCGCGGCTTTCCTATATGGGGCGCTGTCGGATCGCTTCGAGCAAGGCGGGCCCTGCGCGGGGGCTCACTCAGGAAGGAAGCGTCGGCTATCCATAATCGCGACCAAGCTGCAGCTGCCGCCCGGATAAGGGTTCGTAAGCTCGCGGCTTTTTGGCGTTTCGCATTATGGGCCACTCGCGTGTGGCAGATTAACGATTGCCGGCGCGAAGAGGCGCCGGCGCTATAAAGAAGAGGCACACTCCTCCATGGCAAGCAAGGCGAAAGCTCCCGCCATTTCCGGCACCGCCAAGAAGCGCATCCGCAAGATCTTCGGCGACATCCACGAAGTGGTGCAGATGCCGAACCTGATCGAGGTTCAGCGCGAAAGCTACGAGCAGTTCCTGCGTTCCAACAAGGAAACCGGCTATGTTTCCGGCCTTGAAAAGACGCTGCGCTCGGTCTTCCCGATCCGCGATTTCGCCGGCTCCGCCGAGCTCGACTTCGTTCATTACGAACTGGAAGAGCCCAAGTATGACGTGACCGAATGCCGCCAGCGCGGCATCACCTTCGCCGCGCCGATGAAGGTCACGCTGCGCCTGATCGTGTTCGAGGTGGATGCCGAGACGGAAACCCGCTCGGTCCTCGATATCAAGGAGCAGGACGTCTACATGGGCGACATGCCGCTCATGACCGAGAACGGCACCTTCATCGTCAATGGCACCGAACGCGTGATCGTCAGCCAGATGCACCGTTCGCCGGGCGTGCTGTTCGATCATGACCGCGGCAAGACCCACTCCTCGGGCAAGTTCCTCTTCGCTGCCCGCGTGATCCCCTATCGCGGTTCGTGGCTGGACTTCGAATTCGACGCCAAGGACATCGTGAACGTGCGTATCGACCGCAAGCGCAAGCTGCCGGTCACTTCGCTGCTCTATGCTCTGGGCCTGAATGGCGAGCAGATCCTCAACCACTTCTACAACACGATCGTGTGGGAGCGCGTCTCCGGCAAGGTCGGCGATGGCTGGAAGATCCCTTTCGTGGCCGAGCAGTGGCGCGGCCAGAAGCCGGGCTTCGCCCTGATCGACGCCGCGACCGGCGAGGAAGTGTTCCCCGCAGGCCAGAAGATCAGCCCGCGCGCCGCCAACAAGGCCGCCAAGGACGGCCTGGCCGACCTGCTGATCCCGACCGAGGAAATCTTCGGCCGCTATGCCGCCAACGACATGATCGACGAGTCGACCGGCCGCATCTACATCGAAGCGGGCGACGAGGTTTCGCCTGAAAATCTCGACCAGCTCGACAAGGCCGGCATCGACCGCCTTGCCCTGCTCGATATCGACCACGTCAATACCGGGCCCTGGATCCGCAACACGCTGGAAGTCGACAAGGCCGAGAACCGCGACGAGGGCCTTGAGGCGATCTACAAGGTCATGCGTCCGGGCGAGCCGCCGACGAAGGAAACCGCCGAGGCGCTGTTCGAAGGCCTGTTCTTCGATGGCGACCGCTACGACCTTTCCGCCGTGGGCCGCGTGAAGCTCAACATGCGCCTGGGCCTCGAATGCGAGGATACCGTCACCACCCTGCGCAGCGACGATATTCTCGCCGTTGTGAAGGAACTGGTGAACCTGAAGGACGGCAAGGGCGAAGTCGACGATATCGACAACCTCGGCAACCGCCGTGTCCGCTCGGTGGGCGAGCTGCTGGAAAACCAGTATCGCGTCGGCCTGCTGCGCATGGAACGCGCGGTGAAGGAACGCATGAGCTCGGTCGACGTGTCGACCGTGATGCCGAACGACCTCATCAACGCGAAGCCGGCTGTTGCCGCGGTTCGCGAGTTCTTCGGCTCCAGCCAGCTCTCGCAGTTCATGGACCAGACCAACCCGCTGTCCGAAGTCACTCACAAGCGCCGCGTTTCGGCGCTCGGGCCGGGCGGTCTTACCCGTGAGCGTGCGGGCTTCGAAGTGCGCGACGTTCACCCGACCCATTATGGCCGTATCTGCCCGATTGAAACGCCGGAAGGCCCGAACATCGGTCTGATCAACTCGCTGGCCTCGTTCAGCCGGGTGAACAAATATGGCTTCATCGAAACGCCCTACCGCAAGGTGGTGGACGCCAAGGTGACCGGCGAGGTCGTCTATCTTTCCGCCATGGAAGAACAGAAGCACGCGGTGGCGCAGGCTTCGGCCGAACTCGACGATGATGGCCGCTTCGTGGAAGATCTCGTTTCCGCCCGTGAAAACGGCGAATTCGTGATGCTGCCGCGCGAACAGATCACCCTGATGGACGTCAGCCCCAAGCAGCTGGTTTCGGTCGCGGCATCGCTCATTCCCTTCCTGGAAAACGATGACGCCAACCGCGCGCTGATGGGTTCCAACATGCAGCGTCAGGCCGTGCCGCTGGTCCGCGCCGAGGCTCCCTTCGTGGGCACCGGCATGGAAGAGACGGTGGCCCGCGATTCCGGCGCCGCGATTACCGCGCTGCGTCCGGGCATCGTCGACCAGGTCGACGCGACCCGCATCGTGATCCGCGCTTCCGGCGATATCGAGCCGGGCAAGTCGGGCGTGGACATCTATACGCTGCAGAAGTTCCAGCGTTCGAACCAGAACACCTGCATCAACCAGCGTCCGCTGGTGAAGGTGGGCGACGTGCTCGAAGCAGGTGACATCATCGCCGACGGCCCGTCGACCGATCTGGGCGAACTGGCACTGGGCCGTAACAGCCTCGTCGCCTTCATGCCCTGGAACGGCTATAATTACGAAGACTCCATCCTGATCTCCGAACGCATCGTGAAGGACGACGTGTTCACCTCGATCCACATCGAGGAATTCGAGGTCATGGCTCGCGACACCAAGCTCGGGCCGGAAGACATCACGCGCGACATTCCCAATGTCGGCGAGGAAGCCCTGCGCAACCTCGACGAAGCGGGCATCGTCTATATCGGCGCCGAAGTGCATCCGGGCGACATTCTGGTGGGCAAGATCACGCCCAAGGGCGAAAGCCCGATGACGCCGGAAGAAAAGCTGCTGCGCGCCATCTTCGGCGAAAAGGCCAGCGACGTGCGCGACACCTCGCTTCGCCTGCCGCCGGGCGTTGCCGGGACGATCGTGGAAGTGCGTGTGTTCAACCGCCACGGTATCGAGATCGACGACCGTACCCGCGCCATCCAGAACGAGGAAATCGAACGCCTCAAGAAGGATGCCGAGGACGAACGCGCGATCCTCAACCGCGCCACCTATAACCGCCTGCGCGAAATGCTGGTGGGTCAGGTCGCTTCTTCGGCCCCCAAGGGTCTCAAGAAGGGCGTGGAGATCGACGAGGAAGTGCTCGACAGCGTCGACCGTCACGACTGGTTCAAGTTCGCCGTCGCCGATGACGCCCGCCAGAGCCAGCTGGAAGCCGTGAAGGCCCAGTATGACGAGGCGGTCAAGCTCATCAACGACAAGTTCGAAGACCGCCGCGAGAAGCTGGAACGGGGCGACGAACTCGCTCCGGGCGTGCTGAAGATGGTCAAGGTCTTCGTCGCGGTGAAGCGCAAGCTGCAGCCGGGCGACAAGATGGCCGGCCGCCACGGGAACAAGGGTGTGATCAGCCGCATCCTTCCCTGCGAGGACATGCCGTTCCTGGCGGACGGTACCCATGTGGACATCGTGCTCAACCCGCTGGGCGTGCCGAGCCGCATGAACGTCGGTCAGATCTTCGAAACCCACCTGGGCCTTGCGGCGCGCGGTCTGGGCCAGCAGGTCCAGGCGGCGCTGGAGGAATGGCGCTATGCCAATCCGAACCCGGAAACGGCGGCCCCGCCGGAAGCCGTGGTGGAGAAGCTGAAGGACATCTACGGCGAGCAGTACCACGCCGAGATCGAGGCCCGTTCGCCTGCGGAAGTGATCGAACTGGCCGGCAACCTCACCAATGGCATCCCGATGGGCACCCCGGTGTTCGACGGCGCGCGCGAGCCGGATGTTTCGGCCATGCTCGCCAAGGCGGGCTATGACACGTCGGGCCAGGTCATCCTGTATGACGGCCGTACCGGCGAGGCCTTCGACCGCAAGGTTACCGTGGGCTACATCTACATGCTGAAGCTGCACCACCTTGTGGACGACAAGATCCACGCCCGTTCGATCGGCCCCTACAGCCTCGTCACCCAGCAGCCGCTGGGCGGTAAGGCCCAGTTCGGTGGCCAGCGCTTCGGGGAAATGGAGGTCTGGGCGCTCCAGGCCTATGGCGCGGCCTATACGCTGCAGGAAATGCTGACGGTGAAGTCCGACGACGTGGTCGGCCGCACCAAGGTCTATGACGCGATCGTCAAGGGTGACGACACGTTCGAGGCCGGCATTCCCGAAAGCTTCAACGTGCTCGTCAAGGAAATGCGCAGCCTCGGCCTCAATGTCGAACTCAAGTCGATCGAGGACGAAGAGGACGACGACGGTTTCGCCGCGGCGGCGGAGTGAGCCCGGTGGCCCTGCGCTTCTAGGGCAGGGCCCCGCCGCTTCGCACCAGAGATTGACCCTGCAGAGGGACTGAAAATATGAATGACCTGACGAAATTCACGAACCAGCTGGCCAAGCCGGATACCTTCGACCAGATCCAGATCGGGATCGCATCGCCTGAGCGTATTCGCAGCTGGTCCTTCGGCGAGATCAAGAAGCCGGAAACGATCAACTATCGTACCTTCAAGCCGGAGCGCGACGGGCTGTTCTGCGCCCGCATCTTCGGCCCGGTGAAGGATTACGAGTGCCTGTGCGGCAAGTACAAGCGCATGAAGTACAAGGGCGTCGTCTGCGAAAAGTGCGGCGTCGAAGTCACCGTGACCAAGGTGCGCCGCGAGCGCATGGGCCATATCGAACTGGCCGCGCCGGTCGCGCATATCTGGTTCCTCAAGTCGCTGCCCTCGCGCATCGGCCTGCTGCTGGACATGCAGCTCAAGCAGCTTGAGCGCGTGCTCTACTTCGAAAGCTACATCGTCACCGAACCGGGCCTGACCCCGCTCGAAAAGTATCAGCTCCTCACCGAGGACGAGATGCTCGACGCGCAGGACGAATATGGCGAAGACGCTTTCACCGCCGGCATCGGCGCGGAAGCCGTCAAGCACATGCTGATGGATCTGGACCTCGAGCGCGAGCGCGAGGAACTGCTGGAAGAGCTGGCGACCACCAAGTCGACGCTCAAGCCCAAGAAGATCATCAAGCGCCTGAAGGTGGTGGAAAGCTTCATCGATTCCGGCAACAAGCCGGAATGGATGATCCTGGAAGTGATCCCCGTGATCCCGCCGGAACTGCGCCCGCTGGTTCCGCTGGACGGCGGCCGCTTCGCGACGTCGGATCTCAACGATCTCTATCGCCGCGTGATCAACCGTAACAACCGCCTGAAGCGCCTGATGGAGCTGCGCGCGCCGGACATCATCGTCCGCAACGAAAAGCGCATGCTGCAGGAAGCGGTTGACGCCCTGTTCGACAACGGCCGCCGCGGCCGCGTCATCACCGGCGCCAACAAGCGTCCGCTCAAGTCGCTGTCCGACATGCTCAAGGGCAAGCAGGGCCGCTTCCGTCAGAACCTGCTCGGCAAGCGCGTCGACTATTCGGGCCGTTCCGTGATCGTGACCGGTCCGGAACTCAAGCTGCACCAGTGCGGCCTGCCGAAGAAGATGGCGCTCGAGCTGTTCAAGCCGTTCATCTACGCCCGCCTCGATGCCAAGGGTCTGTCCATGACCCTGAAGCAGGCGAAGAAGTGGGTCGAGAAGGAACGCAAGGAAGTCTGGGACATCCTGGACGAAGTGATCCGCGAACATCCGGTGATGCTCAACCGCGCGCCGACGCTGCACCGTCTGGGCATCCAGGCATTCGAACCCGTGCTGATCGAAGGCAAGGCGATCCAGCTGCACCCGCTCGTCTGCTCGGCCTTCAACGCCGACTTCGACGGTGACCAGATGGCCGTCCACGTGCCGCTTTCTCTGGAAGCCCAGCTGGAAGCGCGCGTGCTGATGATGTCCACCAACAACATCCTCTCGCCCGCCAACGGCAAGCCGATCATCGTGCCTTCGCAGGACATGGTGCTGGGCCTCTATTACCTTTCGATGGACCGCGAAGGCGAGCCGGGCGAAGGCATGATGCTGTCGGACATGCAGGAAGTTCACCAGGCCCTGGAAGTCGGCGCGGTGACGCTGCACTCCAAGATCGTGAGCCGCGTGCCGCAGACCGACGAGGCCGGCAATCAGTACATGAAGCGGTTCGAAACCACGCCGGGCCGCATGCTCATCGGCGAATGCCTGCCGAAGAACCACAAGGTGCCCTTCCCGATCGTCAACCGCCTTCTCACCAAGAAGGACATCGGCGACGTGATCGACGAAGTCTATCGCCACACCGGCCAGAAGGACACGGTGCTGTTCGCCGACGCCATCATGGCGCTGGGCTTCCGCCACGCCTGCAAGGCCGGCATTTCCTTCGGCAAGGATGACATGATCATTCCGGCTTCGAAGAACGAGCTGGTCGATCAGACCAAGGCGCTGGTTGCCGATTACGAGCAGCAGTATCAGGACGGCTTCATCACCCAGCAGGAAAAGTACAACAAGGTGATCGACGCCTGGAGCCGTTGCGGCGACCAGGTGGCGAACGCCATGATGGAAGAACTGCGCGCCACTCCGAAGGACGAGAACGGCCGTCAGAGCCAGATCAACTCGATCTACATGATGAGCCACTCCGGTGCGCGTGGTTCGCCGGCGCAGATGAAGCAGCTGGGCGGTATGCGCGGCCTGATGGCCAAGCCTTCGGGCGAGATCATCGAAACGCCGATCATCTCGAACTTCAAGGAAGGCCTCACCGTTCTCGAGTACTTCAACTCGACCCACGGTGCCCGTAAGGGTCTGGCCGATACCGCGCTGAAGACGGCGAACTCGGGTTACCTGACCCGCCGTCTGGTCGACGTGTCGCAGGATTGCGTCATCGTGGAGGAAGACTGCAAGACCACGAACGCGCTGGAAATGCGCGCCATCGTGCAGGGCGGCTCCACCATCGCCTCGCTGGGCGAGCGTATCCTGGGCCGTACCGCGGCCGAGGATCTGGTGAACGTCAAGACCGGCGAAGTGCTGGTCAAGTCGGGCACGCTGATCGACGAGCCGATGGTCAAGGCCATCGAGGAAGCGGAAGTGCAGTCGGCCAAGATCCGCAGCCCGCTGGTCTGCGAAGCGGCCCAGGGCGTGTGCGGCACCTGCTACGGCCGTGACCTTGCTCGCGGTACGCCGGTGAATATCGGCGAGGCCGTGGGCGTGATCGCGGCGCAGTCGATCGGTGAACCGGGCACGCAGCTGACCATGCGTACCTTCCACATCGGCGGCGCGGCGCAGGTGAACGAAACCTCGCATCTCGAAGCCATCTCGGAAGGCCGGATCGAATATCGCGACATGCCGACCATCAAGGACAAGCGCGGGCGCATGCTCTCGCTGGCCCGGAACGGCGAAATCGTGGTGATCGACGCGGAAGGCCGCGAACGCGAAATCCACAAGGTGCCTTACGGTACCGTCCTGATGCACAAGGACGGCGACAAGGTGAAGGAAGGCGATCGCCTGGCCGAGTGGGATCCGTTCACCCTGCCGATCATCACCGAACAGTCGGGCGTGGTGCGTTACCAGGACCTGCTGGATGGCAAGACCCTGACCGAGCATACCGACGAAGCCACCGGCATGAGCAGCCGCGTGGTGACGGAATATCGCGCCTCGGCCGGTCGTTCCAAGAAGGAGGATCTGCGTCCGCGCATGACCCTGCTGAACGAAGGTTCGGACGATACGGAAGCGGCACGCTATATGCTTGCCCCGGGTACGACCCTTTCGGTGGAAGACGGCCAGCGCGTCGAAGCGGGCGACATTCTCGCCCGTGCGACCCGCGAAGCCGCCAAGACCCGCGACATCACCGGCGGTCTGCCGCGTGTTGCCGAACTGTTCGAAGCCCGTATCCCGAAGGACAATTCGGTGATTGCCAAGGTTTCGGGCCGGATCGAATTCGTCCGCGACTACAAGGCTAAGCGCAAGATCGCGATTATCCCGGAAGAGGGCGATCCGATCGAATATCTGATCCCCAAGACCAAGGTGATCGACGTTCAGGAAGGCGACTTCGTCAAGAAGGGCGACAATCTGATCTCGGGCAGCCCGAACCCGCATGACATTCTCGAAGTCATGGGCGTGGAGGCTCTGGCCGAATATCTCGTCGCGGAAATCCAGGAAGTCTACCGACTGCAGGGCGTGAAGATCAACGACAAGCACATCGAGGTGATCGTTCGCCAGATGCTGCAGAAGGTCGAGATCACCGATGGCGGCGACACCACCTTGCTCCCGGGCGAGGAAGTCGATCTGGAGGAGATGAACGAGATCAACTCCAAGCTGCCCAAGGGCAAGCAGCCCGCGGTGGGCAAGCCGATCCTGCTGGGCATCACCAAGGCCTCGCTGCAGACGCGCTCGTTCATCTCGGCCGCGTCGTTCCAGGAAACCACCCGCGTGCTCACGCAGGCGGCCGTGGAAGGCAAGAAGGACCAGTTGATCGGCCTGAAGGAAAACGTGATCGTGGGCCGTCTCATCCCCGCCGGTACCGGCGCGGGCATGAACCGCATCCGCGTCGCCGCTTCCAGCCGCGATGCCGCGCTGCGTGCTTCCTACCGCAAGCTGCAGGAAGTGATCATCGCTCCCGACAGCGCGGCCGAGGAACACGCCGCCGAGCTGCTGCGCGATCCGGCCGACGATACCGGCAATGACGCGCTGGCGAAGGTCGAAGGCGAAACCCACGGCACCGACGCCGATGCGGGCGATTACCTGAACCCCGAAGCGGCCGACGCAGCCACGGGCGAAGCGACCGGCGAGGAATAAGCCTCACCCCCTTCGCGCCCCTTCACCCGGGCATATGAATTACCCCGCCGGAGCGATCCGGCGGGGTTTTTCGTGCGTTCAGCTATTGTCAGGGGGGCGCAGCCTCGCACGGGGGCGACGCCCTTCGCTACTTAGCTCTTCTTCTGCTTCTTCCTCGCCTTGATTTCTTCGGGCGAGGGGATCACCTGGCTCAGTTCCGCGATAACGTCATCCGCTGCCAGATAGCGTTCGGCGCGCACATCCGGTTCGTCCGGATCGACGAAGCGGACGAAGGCGCTCGTAAGTGGGACGTAATAGCCGTTGTTCCTGGTGGGCAGGGTGAGCAACATCGTGAAGCCCTTCTTGCCGACGGCCTTGGCTTGCAACGCCGAGTGCAGCACGATGGAATCAATTGTCACCAGCGGGTTGCCGAAGGCACTGATGCGCCACAGGCCATTATCCTTGAGGGGCGTGGCTCCCATCATTTTCGATTTGGTGACGCGCCAGGTGTCTTTCGAGCGACCTTCGAATTCGTCGATCTTGGCATAGGGCCAGAACAGGGCGAACAAGGTGTCGTTATCCGTATCCTTCTTCAACTTAACCGCCATTGCGGCGTCGCGGCGGTCCTTCCACAATTCTTCGGGAGTGCGGGCCAGCATGCCGGTCAGTTCTTCCGCCGGAGCACCTTCGCGCAGGATACGGTTGGCTTCCATCACCGCGCCAAGGCCCGGCTCGCTCCATTGCGAGCGGGCCCCGAAATTTCGTCGCGCCTGCACAATATTGCCATCGTGGGCGAGCCGCAGGATGTCATACAGGTCGAGCAGTTCCACCGTTCGCGAAGCGTTTTCCTCCGGCACCCCGCGCGCGCCGGTCTGCCATGTTGCTGCGCGCGAATTCGGCGCGCTTGGCAGCCTGTTCCCAGTTCCCGGCCAAAGCGTGGCCAAGCGCGGTCCCGGCGTAGGACAGCGATCCCGCCTCCTTCGGCTTCACTTCCTCCAGCGTGCTCAGCAGCGCCTCGCGTTTCGCCACGGCTTCGGCAAAGTGGCCCTGTTCCTCCAATATCTCGGCATAGCCGGCCAGCTGGAAGGGCAGGATGCGCGCGACGTTTTCCAACGCTGCCGTCGCCTCGGGCACGCTTTCCCGCCTGAATTCGGAATATGTGTTGGCAGTGAGCAGCGGAATGAAGCTGAAGGCCAGGCCATTGGCCCGCCTGAGCGAGGCCCGCTGCGCCCCGGCCACATCGTCCAGCCGCAAGAGGGCTTCGGCTTCGATATTGTCGAAAGAAAAGCCCATCGAGCGATCGAAATAGGGATTGCCCACCAGGCCCAGGGCGGTTGCCTCCTCGCGCGCCTTGGCGACATCGCCCAGCGCTGCCTGATAGTCCTTCGCTTCGATCCGGTGAATCGCACGGGCAAGGATCAGTGGAATGCGGCGCAGGCCATTGCCTTCGGGCTTCGCCCCGTCGATCAGCTGGGTGCAGGCATCGACGCCGGCCTCCGCGAACAGCCGCTTCGAGGAATCGGGTGCTTCGGGCGATTTGGCAAAGATGCCCAGCAGGGTCACGGCACCCAGAATCCGGGCGAAGCTCTCCCCGTCGCTCATGTTGTTGGGCTTGCCGTCGCAGCGCAGATAGAGCGAGCCGAGCTTCTTTTCCTGTTCTTTCGCCGCCAGTTTCTCGGCGTCCGTTTCAGCAGCCAGCGGCCCGTGTACTGCCAGCGCAGCAGCAGCTGCTGCGAGAAAAATCTTCTTCATTTTCCGATGCCCCCAAGCGGGTCCCCACGCCCGCAATGAAACTGCTAAAAGATTGCGCAAATGATGCGCAAGCCCGGATTCGCCCGATTCAGAACCAATCTGACTCATGGCTTTGCCCCTTGACCGCAAAACCGGTTCCCTCTTGTCTTTCCGATGGGCTAGAGCTTCCCCATGGCCGATACTCTTTCCATCACGCTCGCCCAGCTCAACCAGAATGTGGGCGATATTTCCGGCAATACCGAGTCCATGCTCAAGGTGCGGGCGGAGGCGGGGAAGACGGACCTTGTCGTGTTCCCCGAAATGCACCTGATCGGCTATCCGCCGGAGGATCTGATCCTCAAGCCCGCCCTGATCGAGCGTGCGGCGGCGGAGCTGGAGCGGCTGGCGCTCTGCACCGGCGATGGCGGCCCGGCGATGCTGGTGGGCAGTGTCTTCGTGCGCGACGGGGCGCTGCATAATGGGGTGGCGCTGCTCGATGGCGGGCGGGTCACCGCCACGCGCTTCAAGCACGAGCTGCCCAATTACGGCACTTTCGACGAGATGCGCTATTTCACGCCCGGCCCTCTGCCGGAGCCGGTGCTGTTCCGCGGCGCGATGCTGGGCCTGCCGATCTGCGAGGATATCTGGCACCCCGACGTATGCCGCCATCTGGCCGATTTCGGCGCGGGCCTGTTCATCTGCGTGAACGGCAGCCCCTATGAGATCGACAAGGATGTGCTGCGCATCGACGAGATCGCCCGCCGCCGCGCGGTCGATACGGGCATTCCCATGGCCTATCTCAACCGCGTGGGCGGGCAGGATGAGCTGGTGTTCGACGGGGCGAGCTTCGTCATCAATGGCGACGGGTCGCTGGCCGTGCAGATGCGCGACTGGGAAGAACAGGTGGTCGAAACCAAGTGGACCAAGGTCGCGCGCGGGTGGAACTGCAACCGGGGCGAGCTGGAAGGGCTGAGCGACCATGCGGAAGAAACCTGGTGCGCCATGGTGCTGGCGCTGCGCGATTATGTGAACAAGAACCGCTTTCCCGGCGTGGTGCTGGGCATGTCCGGCGGGATCGATTCCGCCGTCTGCGCCGCCATTGCGGTGGATGCTCTGGGGCCGGAGCGGGTGTGGTGCGTGATGCTGCCCAGCCGCTTCACCAGCCAGGAAAGCCTCGACGATGCGAAGGCCTGTGCCGAGGCGCTGGGCTGCCGCTATTCGATCATCCCGATCCAGCCGGCGGTCGAAGGCTTCGACGCCATGCTGGAAGACAGTTTCGCCGATACCAAGGTGGATATCACCGAGGAGAATCTGCAGTCGCGCATTCGCGGCGTGACGCTGATGGCGCTTTCCAACAAATTCGGCCCGATGCTGGTGACCACCGGCAACAAGAGCGAGATGAGCGTGGGCTATGCCACGATCTATGGCGACATGGCGGGCGGATATAATCCGCTGAAGGATGCCTATAAGATGACCGTGTTCGGCGTCGCCAAATGGCGCAACACGGGCGTGCCGCGCATCGGGCTTGGTCCTTCGGGCGAAGTGATCCCCCAGCGCATCATCGACAAGCCGCCCAGCGCGGAACTGCGCCCCGACCAGAAGGACGAGGATTCGCTGCCGCCCTATCCGGTGCTGGACCGCATCCTGATGGGGCTGGTGGAGCATGAGAAGAGCGTGGACCAGCTCGCCTCCGAAGGGCTGGACCGCGCCACGGTGGAACGGATCGAGCATCTGCTCAATCTGGCCGAATACAAGCGCCGCCAGGCCCCGCCGGGGGTGAAGCTGGGAATGCGCAATTTCGGGCGCGACCGGCGCTATCCGATCACCCACAGCTTCCGCAGCAAATGACAAAGGTGGGCCGAACCGCTAACGGCGCTGCATGAGCACCGTCACCCGTTTCGCCCCATCGCCCACCGGGCGCCTGCATGTCGGCAATATCCGCACCGCGCTCCATAACTGGATGCTCGCGAAAAAGGCGGGCGGGCGCTTCCTGCTGCGGATCGACGATACCGACCGGGAACGCAGCAAGGAAGAATATGTCGAGGCGATCCGCGCCGATCTGGCGTGGCTGGGGCTGGAGCCGGAGGCCGAGGCGCGCCAGTCCGAACGCTTCCCGCTCTACCAGATGCAGCTCGAATATCTGCAGAGCGAAGGCCGGCTCTATCGCTGCTATGAAACCGCGCAGGAACTGGAGCTGAAGCGCAAGGTGCTGCTGGGGCGCGGGCTGCCGCCGATCTATGACCGGGCGGGGCTGGCGCTGACCGATGCGGAGCACAGGGATTTCGCGGCACGGGGCATTGCCCCGCACTGGCGCTTCAAGCTGGACCATTCCGCGCCGATCGAATGGGAAGACGGCATTCGCGGGCACCAGCATTTCGATCCCGCGCAGCTTTCCGACCCGGTGGTGCGCCGCGCGGACGGATCGTGGCTCTATATGCTGCCCAGCGCGATCGACGATATCGAGATGGGCGTGACCGATGTGCTGCGCGGGGAGGACCATGTCTCCAACACCGCGCTGCAGATCCAGATGTTCACCGCGCTGGGCGCCCGCCCGCCGCGCTTCGCCCATGAGGCGCTGCTGGTGGGGAGCGAAGGCAAATTGTCCAAGCGCCTCGGCTCGCTGGGGGCGGACGCCTTCCGCGAGCGCGGGATCGAACCTTCCGCGCTGGTGGCTTTGCTCGCGCGGCTGGGCACATCGCAGCCGGTGGAGCCGATTGCGGATCGCGCCGCGCTGGTCGCCAGTTTCGACCTTTCCACTTTCGGCCGCGCGCCTGCCCGCTTCGACGAGGCGGAGCTGGAGCGGGTGAATGCGGGCATCGTCCACCAGCTCACCTTTGCGGAAGTGCAGCACCGCCTGCCCGCGGGCATGGGCGAGGAAGGCTGGCTGGCCATCCGCCCGAACCTTGCCCATCTGGGCGAGGCGGCGGAATGGTGGCAGGTGGTCACCGGGCCGATAGAGGCGGCGGAGTTCTCGGAGGAAGACCGCGCCTTCCTGGCCGAGGCCGCCCGCCTGCTGGCATGGGGCGAGGACCCATGGCCCGTGCTGACCAACGCGCTGAAGGAAGCGACCGGGCGCAAGGGCAAGCCCCTGTTCCACCCGCTGCGCCTTGCGCTGACAGGCCGCGATTCCGGCCCGGACATGAAGGCGCTGCTGCCCCTGATCGGGGAAGCCGAAGCGCGCGCGAGGCTGGAGCGGGCGGCGCGGGGGTGAGGCGGTAAGGCGCCATGCCGGGTATCGTCCAGATCGGGCCACTGGTGATGGCCAGCGACCGGCTGCTCGCGCTCGCCCTGATCATGGCGTTCCTGTTCGGCCTCGAACGGATAGCCCTGCGCCATGGCCTGCCTGCCAAGACCGGCGGGATCGCGCTGGCCGTGGGGATTGTCGCCGCGCGGCTGGCCTATGTCCTCACCCATTACAATGCCTTCGCGCAGGACTGGGCATCGGCCTTCGCCATCTGGCAGGGCGGGTTTACCGCCTGGGCAGGGCTCCTAGGCGCCGGGGCCATAGTTGCATGGCGGGTCAGGCCACGTCCGGCCCTGCTGCGCTCGCTGGGAATGCTGGCGGCCATCGCCGCCCTGTGGTTCGGCGGATCGGCCCTGTTGCGTCCGCCGCCACGGCCGATGCCGGAACTGCCGCATTTGGCCGATTTGCAAGGCCGGGCTTTCGCGCCCGGCGCGCTTGCTGGCAGGCCCTATGTCATCAATTTGTGGGCCACGTGGTGCCCGCCCTGCCGCCGAGAATTGCCGATGCTGGCGGAGGAGGCCGGGCGGGCGGGCGTGCCGATCCTGCTGGTCAGCCAGGGCGAGGATGCGCGCATCGTGCGCGCATTTCTGAAGCGGGAGGGGATCGCGGGCGACGCCGTCCTGCTGGATCGCACCTCCGGCCTGTCGCTTGCGCTGGGCAGCACGGCCTTGCCTACCACCCTGTTCGTGGACCGGCAGGGCCGGATCGTGGAAACGCAGATCGGGGAACTCTCTCGCGCGGCGCTGGCCGATGGGATCGCGTGGATCGAAGAATAAGCGCCCGGCTGCGCGAAAGACTTTCCTACATCGCCTCTATCTGAAACAAGCGCACCTGGCTCATTCCCATGGTCGATTTCCCGCTTGCATGGCGGATGCGCACATTCCGCGTCCGGAATGTCACACCTGCGCGCAGCTAGCCTGCAATATCCCACTGAAAACGCCTGAGAAACCCCGCAATCCGAAAAAGTTTCGCGGGCCGTTCGGCGTCACTTTCATGCTCCGTGCCGGTCCAGTTCGTCGCCGGTCAGGCGCACCACATGCAGCAGGTTGGTGGAGCCCGGCGTGCCGAAGGGGACGCCGGCCAGCATCACCAGCCGCGATCCTGCCTCGCCCATGCCGTGGCGCAGGGCCATGCGCTTGCCCTTGGCGATCATCTCCTCGAAGCTGCCGATGTCGCGCGTGGTCACCGCATGGGCGCCCCACAGCAGCCCCACGCGCCGCGCCGTCTTGAGCGAGGGGGTGAGCACCATCACCGGCACCGAAGGCCGCTCGCGCGCCACGCGGCGGGCGGTGGAGCCCGATCCGGTGAACACCACCACGGCGGAGATCGGCATGGTCTCGGCAATGCTCATGCAGGCGTGGGACAATGCGTCGGCCGTGGTCGGATCGGGGCGTGTTTCATGCAGGCGGATGCGCGTGCGATAGCTGGCGTCGCATTCGATCTTGGCGGCGATCCGGTCCATCATCGCCACCGCTTCTTCCGGCCACTGGCCCGCCGCCGTTTCGGCCGAAAGCATCACCGCATCGGCCCCGTCATAAACGGCATTGGCCACGTCCGACACTTCGGCTCGGGTCGGCGTGGGGCTTTCGATCATGGATTCGAGCATCTGCGTCGCCACGATCACCGGCTTGCCCTGATTGCGCGCGCAGCTGACGATCTGTTTCTGCAGCGGGGGCACGTCTTCGGGATTGAGCTCCACGCCCAGATCGCCGCGCGCCACCATCACGCCGTCAGCCAGTTCGATGATCTCGTCCAGCCGGTCGATCGCGGCGGGCTTCTCGATCTTGGCGCAGAGCGCGCCATAGCCGCCCATCAGCTTGCGCGCCTCGGCCACGTCCTCGGGACGCTGGACGAAGGAGAGGGCGATCCAGTCCGCCCCATGCCTGATCGCGAAGGCCAGGTCCTTGCGGTCTTTCTCGGTCAGGGCGGGGACGGGCACCACTGCGTCGGGCACGTTCACGCCCTTGCGGTCGGAAATCACGCCGCCCACTTCGGCGCTGGTGAGAATTGCGTTCTCGTCCGCCCGGATCACGCGCAGGCGGATCTTGCCGTCGTCGATCAGCAGGCGCTGGCCCTTTTCGAGGACGCCGAACAATTCCGGATGCGGCAGGCAGACGCGGTTTTCGTCGCCCGGCTCGGGATTGCGGTCCAGCGTGAAGTGGCTGCCATGGCGGATCACCACTCGGTCGCCCTTGCGGAAAGTGCCGACGCGCAGCTTCGGCCCCTGCAGATCGCACAGGATGGCGATGGGATGCGCCAGTTCCTTTTCCAGCGCGCGGATCGCCTTGATCGTTTCTTCATGCGTGGCATGATCGCCATGGCTCATATTCACGCGGAACGCATCCGCGCCTGCGAGCACGAGCCGCCGGAGCATCTCCGGGTCGCGGCTGGCGGGGCCGATGGTGGCGAGAATCTTTACGTTGCGGTTGCGACGCGTGAGCTTGGGCTGTTCGAACTTTGCCATGGGACCGTGCCTATGTCAGAGGCGCGGGACATTACAACTACAGCTTTGCGGGAAATATTGATGACAGACGCACCCGATCCGCTCGACGCCCTGCCCGACGATGTCGCAGCCGCGGCTTTCCGCCGCCTGGTGCGCCATTTGCGCAAACGCCACGATGCCCAGAATATCGACCTGATGGGGCTTTCCGGCTTCTGCCGCAATTGCCTGGCCGACTGGATCAACGATGCCGGGGCCGGCCTTTCCAAGCCCGATGCCCGCGCGCTGATCCACGGCATGCCGATGGAAGAATGGAAGGCGAAATACCAGACCGAGGCCACGCCTGAGCAGATGGCCCGGATGGAGGAGAGCCTGAAGAAGAATGGGGGCACGCACTAGATCCTCCCATTCTGGGGAGGAACTTACGCTCCGTCTTCACCCCTCCGGCCCCGCTCGCTATCAGCGCGCCAACCGATTCTCATTCCAACGGAGCCCACACGATGGCCGAAACCACCGATGACCGCCTGCGCCTGCTGATCGAGCGCGTCGAACGCCTCGAAGAAGAAAAGAAGGGCATCGCCGACGATATTCGCGACGTTTATGCCGAGGCCAAGGCCGTGGGCTATGACGTGAAGATCATGCGCCAGATCGTGCGCCTGCGTAAGATGTCGCCTGACGACCGGGCCGAGATGGAAGCCATCCTCGACACCTACAAGGCCGCCCTCGGCATCGGCTAACCCTGCTCAGCTCGCCAACAGCGCCACCGTCAGGGATGCGCTGTTGGCGAGGGCGTGGGCCAGGATCGAGCCGACAAGGCCGATTCTCATGCGGATGAAGCCCAGCACCAGCCCGGCCCAGAGCTGCGGCAGAACCAGCGGCAGGGCCAGGGCCGAAAAGCTGGGATAATTGGCCATGTGGACCAGCGCGAAGCCGGCCGCAGCCAGATAGAAGATCGGCGCGAAACCCATGTCGAACCACGGCGGGGTGCCTTTTTTTCGCAGCAGGAACCAGCCGATCGGCGCGGCCAGCACAAGGGCCAGGAAGCCCGCCCCCACCGCCAGCGGGTTTAGCCCCTGCGTACTGCCATAGAGCAGCGCGGCGCAGGCCAGCGCGCAGAACAGCAGCCACAGCGCCCGCACCCGGCCCGTCAGCCAGCCGCGGAACAGCATTTCTTCCAGCACCGGCGCGATCAGCACCACCACCGGTACCAGCAGCCGGGGCTCCAGCTTGCCGAAGGCATCGGGCGAGGGCAGTTCGAACAGGCTCTGCCACAGGCCCAGCATGGGCAGCAGCACCAGCAGCAGCCCAGTCACCATCAGCGCCGTCAGCACCGCCAGCCGCCGCAAGGCGCCCGGTGCGCGCAGGCCCATTGGCTCCAGCCTGTGAGGGCGGCGCAGCCAGCCGGCAAATTCGCGCAACATGGTGACGGGCGGCGGGTAATTGGTGTCGATCATCGCATGTCTGGTCCGATTGGCTTGGCAGGCGCGCCAGCCGCGCTATCTTCCTCGCATCAATCGTATCTGGGAGTAAACAGACATGGCCAGCCCCTGGGGGAGTTCGCGCGAGGAAGGGATGATCGTCACCACCACCGCTCTGGTGGAAGGGCGCCCGGTGAAGGAATATCTTGGCATCGTGGCCGGCGAGGTGATCGTGGGTGCCAATATTTTCCGCGATCTGTTCGCCTCCATCACCGATATCGTCGGCGGGCGTTCCGGGAAATATGAAGAAGTATTGAGCCGTGCGCGGGACCAGGCGATCTCGGAAATGAAGGGCCAGGCGCTGGAGCGCGGCGGAAATGCCGTGGTGGGGGTGGACCTCGACTATGAGGTGCTGGGCTCCAATGGCTCGATGTTGATGGTCAGCGCCTCGGGGACGGCGGTGCTGCTCTGACGATCGTGTGACGCTGGTGCATTGCCCGGCGCGCGCCTGTAAGCTAGGAGCGCGCCCACACGGGATTCCGCCCGCCGGAGTCCGCAAGAACACAGATTTCCGGGGTTTCCATGGCAGGCCATTCCAAATTCAAGAACATCATGCACCGCAAGGGCGCGCAGGATAAGAAGCGCTCGGCGATGTTTTCCAAGCTTTCGCGCGAAATTACCGTCGCGGCCAAGATGGGCATGCCCGATCCGGACATGAACCCGCGCCTGCGCGCCGCCGTCAACGCGGCCAAGGCACAGTCCATGCCCAAGGACAATATCCAGCGCGCCATCGACAAGGCGACCAAGGGCGATGGCGAGAACTACGAGGAAGTGCGTTACGAGGGCTACGGCCCCGGCGGCGTTGCCCTGATCGTCGAGGCGCTGACCGACAATCGCAACCGCACCGCTACCAATGTGCGCACGGCCTTTTCCAAGAATGGCGGCAATCTGGGTGCTTCGGGCGCTGTGAGCCACGGGTTCGAGCGGCTGGGCCTGATCGAATATCCCGGCAAGGTGGGCGATGAGGAAAAGGTCCTCGAAGCCGCGATCGAAGCTGGCGCCGACGATGTCGAGAGCGACGAGGACAGCCACTCGATCTGGGTTTCGGTCGATTCGCTCCACGAAGTCGCGCGCGAGCTGGAAAAGGTCCTGGGCGAGGCCGAGGGCGTGAAGCTGGCGTGGAAGCCCAGCCTCAAGACCGATGTCGATGAAGGCACCGCAGCCACACTGCTCAAGCTGATCGACACGCTGGACGATGATGACGATGTTCAGGCCGTGTGGGGCAATTACGAGATTTCGGACGAAGTGATGGAAAAGCTGGGCTGATGTGGGGGCTGGTCGCCAAGGCGCTGCTTTCCGGCGCCTTGATCGCGGCCATCTCTGAAATCGGCAAGCGCCTGCCGGCCTTCGCCGCGCTGGTCGCCTCGCTGCCGCTGGTCTCGATCCTGGGCATGATCCTGTTGTGGTGGGCGAGGCCCGATGCGGAGAACATGGCCGTGCATGCGAGCGCGACCTTCTGGTACGTCTTGCCTTCGCTGCCCATGTTCCTGCTGATCCCGGCGATGCTGCGCGCCGGTATGCCCTTCTGGCTGTCGCTTGTGGCGGGTTGTGTACTCACTGTGGCACTTTATGCACTGCTTATGGCGGTAGCGCCGCGCCTCGGCCTGCGGCTCTAAGATGTTGATTCTAGGCCTTGACCCCTCGCTCTCCTGCACCGGCTGGGGGATCGTGCGCAGCGAAGGTTCGCGCCTCAGCCATGTCGCCAATGGCCAGATTCCCACCGATCCCAAGGCGCCGCTGCCCGAAAGGTTGCTGCATCTGCAGGATGTCATCAGCGCGGTGATTGCCACCTATCAGCCTGACCGGGCGGCGGTGGAGGAGATCTTCGTCAACAAGAACCCGCAATCCACCCTGAAGCTCGCCCAGGCGCGCGGAGCAGTGCTGGTGGCCTGCGCGCGCGGATCGCTGGTGGTTTCCGAACATGCCACGCGGCTGGTGAAGAAGGCCGTGGTCGGCACGGGGGCGGCGGAAAAGCAGCAGGTGCAGGCGATGCTGAAAGTGCTGCTGCCCGGCGCGAAAGTGGAGGGTGCCGATGCGGCCGACGCGCTGGCCGTGGCGATTGCCGATGCACATTTGGGAGGACGGGCCTGATGTATCTCAATGTCTTCCGCAGCCGGAAACGCGCCGATATGGACGCGGCCGCCTATGCCGAGGACGCCGCGCGGATGGAGGCGCTGGCGCGCCAGCAGCCCGGCTATATATCCTATCGCAGCTATCGCGCGGACGATGGCGAAACCCTGTCCATGTCCGAATGGGAAAGCGAGGATCATGCCCGCGCCTGGGCGCGCCATGCGGAGCACGCAATGGTGCAGGGCCGGGGACGCGTGGATTATTACGAGAGCTACACCGTCTATTCCTGCCCCGATCCGCGCGTGCGCCATTTCACGCGCCAAGGCTGAGCGATACGGTGCGCTCGATCAAACCCCAGATTTCGAGACCCTGACATGACGATTCAATTCTACGGCATCCCCAATTGCGACACGGTGAAGAAGGCGCGCACATGGCTCGACGGGCAGGGGCTTTCCTACACCTTCCATGACTACAAGAAGGAAGGGGCGGACCGGGCGAAGCTGGAAGGCTGGGCGGATTCGGTGGGCTGGGTAAAGCTGCTGAACCGTGCGGGCACCACGTTCCGCAAGCTGCCGGATGACGCGAAGCAGGATCTCGATACGGCAAAGGCTGTGGCACTGATGGTGGAGCAGCCCAGCATGATCAAGCGCCCGGTGGTGGAATATCCCGGCGGGCTGCTGGTGGGTTTCAAGGTTGATGAGTGGGCGGCTGCGCTAGGGTGAATGGCCATGAAGTGCCTTGCTACCCTCGCCCTCTCACTAGCGGTATTTGCCGACGAGGGTGAGCCGTCTCCCCTCTTGTTCGACTGTGCCGGCGAGACAGGCCACTATCGCCTGTATGGCTCTGGCGAAGGAAATTTCGCGTTGGAGATCGAAGAAGCCCGACAGGGGCCGACGGGTGTCAGCGCTTGGCTTGTTCGGTGGACGGAGGCTCGGACCGGATATGTCATCGGCCAGCAAGGGGGACACCAGAGCCATTTGCGGCTGACTGACGGGCGAGCCCATTACATTTTCTTCGAAGGTGTAAACGGTCAACTGAGTGAAACGCCAGGCTTCACCTACGCGGGGATCGTCCGAGTAGGCGGTTCGGGCGATAGTCCACCGGTCTCGTTGGCCAGCTGCGAAGCAAACGAAACAAACAGAAATCTCCTCGAAAATGTCCAGCGTGAACGGCTCGATGCCGGATTGCCGGAACTGGCGACAGAGGATGTGGATGGACCGTTCGACGGTTGGTTCTGACGCGTGCTGATCTGCACCTGGGTCGATGCGGTTGCGGCTCCATAGGGTTGCGGCGCCTCAGCTCAGATAGAAATTCTGCGCCTTCAACGGTTCGGGTGGCTCCTCGCCCAGATGGGGGGCGAGGCTGATTTCCACCGAACGACAGATTGCATCCAGCGGCAGGGCGTTGGGTGTGGTGCCGAAAGGATGGCTGAGGTCTTCCGTCACTTCGGCCAGGCCCAGGAACACATAGGCCACGATGCCTACGAACACCGGCGTCATCCAGCCTGCAGTGCCCACCAGCGCCAGCGGCAATAGCAGGCAATAGACATAGGTCGTACGATAGATCAGCAGCGAATAGACATAGGGCAGCGGCGTATTGGCGATCCGCTCGCACCCGGCCTGCTGCAGGGCGACATTGGCGAGGCGTTCCTGCAAGGCCTTGGCGCCGAAGCCGTCCATCGCCCCTTCGCGCAGGGCATCGCCCAGATCGGCCGAGATCGCATCCAGCGCGGCGCACGGCGGGTGCGAGGCGTCGGCCAGAACGCCGCCCAGTTCTCGGGCGCGTTCGTCATCCGGCAGCTTGCGCAGATTGGCGCGGTGCAAGTGAATGAAGGCCCGCGCCGCGCGGATCAGCCGCCGCTGGCGTTCCTCCCCCGCAACGAACAGCTCCACCTCGCGCGCGAAGCTGCGCATGTCGGCCAGCAGGCCACCCCACAGCTTGCGCCCTTCCCACCACCGGTCATAAGCGGCATTGTTGCGGAAGCCGAGGAACAGCGAGAGCGCGATACCGAAGACGGTGAAGCCCACCGCCTCGATCTCGGGAAAGGCGGCATAGCGATGGTGCAGCAGCACCATGCCGGCGGAAAACAGCATCAGGCCGATAATGCGCGGCGCGATCAGCGGCACGATCGATCCGCGAATGGCGAAGGACAGTTCCAGCCAGCTCGGCTTGTCGCGCAGGATCATCGCAGGCGCTCCGGCATTGGCCTCAGGCCGCCCGCGCGGTGACGATGTAATTGAGCGAAAGATCGCCCGAAAGATGCAGGCCCTTTATCGGCGAGAAGGCAATGCCGCGCGGCTCGCCCATGATGAGCCCCGTTTCGGCCAGCAGCTCGCCCAGCTCGTCCGGCGTGATGAAATCTTCCCAATGGTGTGTGCCCTTGGGGATCGCGCCCAGAGCCTCCGCCGCGCCGACCATTAGCAGGCGCGATTGAGGGGTGCGATTGGGGGTGGAAAGCACCATCAGGCCTCCAGCACCCAGCCGCTCGCCCAGCTGGCCCACGAACAGCGCTTTGTCCGCCACATGCTCGATCACTTCCATCGCCGTGACCAGATCGAATTGACCGAGGCCCAGCGCGCCCAGCTCGCCATGGCGATAGTCAATGGCAAGCCCGCTACCCGCCGCATGGGCCTGCGCCGCCGCGATGTTCTGCGCCGCCGCGTCTACCCCGATCACTGCCGCGCCCAGCCTAGCCAGCGGTTCCGCCAGCAGCCCCGCACCGCAGCCGACATCCAGCGCGCTGCGCCCTGCCAGCGGTTTCAGCGAAGCGGGATCCGCCCCCCAATGGAGGTTCACTGCCTCCCGCAAAAAGCCCAGCCGCACCGGGTTGAGCTTGTGGAGCATGGCGGATGCGCCCTTGGGGTTCCACCAGTCCGCCGCCAGCGCGCCGAAATGCTCGGCCTCCTCGGGACGGATCGTTGCAGATGCGACAGTTGCATTAGGCATGCCTCCCTCCTAACAGCGCGCCAGACCTGATTCCAGCGTGCAGGAGCAAGAACGACTTGGCCCGGATCGTTATGAAATTCGGCGGCACCTCGATGGCCGGGACGGAACGTATCCGTCGCGTCGCCAATATCGTGCGCCGTCAGCAGGCCGCGGGGCATGAAGTGGCCGTGGTGGTTTCCGCCATGGCGGGCGAGACCGATCGCCTGGTGAACTTCTGCCGCGAGGCGAACCCGCTTTACGACCCTGCGGAATATGACGTGGTGGTCGCCGCGGGCGAACAGGTGACGTCGGGCCTGCTCGCGCTCACCCTGCAGGCTATGGGCTGCAAGGCGCGCAGTTGGCTGGGCTGGCAGTTGCCGGTTCATACGGACGATGCCCATGCCAAGGCACGGATCGAGGATATCGATTCCGCCGCCCTGCTGGCCAGCATGGCCGCTGGCGAAATCGCGGTGATCCCCGGCTTCCAGGGCCTGTCGTCTGCCAGTCGCGTGACCACTCTGGGCCGTGGCGGTTCGGATACTTCGGCAGTGGCCGTGGCGGCGGCAGTGAATGCCGATCGCTGCGACATCTATACCGATGTGGACGGCGTCTATACCACCGATCCGCGCATCGTGGCCAAGGCGCGCAAGCTCAGCCACGTGACTTACGAAGAAATGCTCGAACTGGCTTCGGTCGGCTCGAAAGTGCTGCAAACCCGCTCGGTCAGCCTCGCCATGAAGGAGAAGGTCCGGGTGCAGGTGCTCTCGTCCTTTATCGACGACGATGCGCCGGCTGCCGACACGCTCCCCGGAACGATGATCGTCAGCGATGAGGAACTTGAAGGACTCGACATGGAACGCCAGCTGATCACCGGCATCGCCGCCGACAAGAACGAAGCGAAGGTCACCCTCACGCGCATCGCGGATCGCCCCGGCGTGGTAGCCACCGTGTTCGAGCCGCTGGCGGCTGCGAACATTAACGTCGACATGATCATCCAGAACATCGCCAAGGACAAGGGCGAGACCGACGTCACCTTCACCGTGCCCAAGGCGGACCTGCTGCGCACCCAGTCGCTGCTGGAAGAGCATAAGGATGCGATCGGCTTCTTCCGCATGATCAGCGACGACAAGGTCGCCAAGGTCAGCGTCGTGGGCGTCGGTATGCGCAGCCATGCAGGCGTTGCCAGCACCATGTTCAAGGCACTGGCCGATCGCGGGATTAACATCCAGGCGATCTCCACCAGCGAGATCAAGGTGAGCGTGCTGATCGACGAGGACGAAACCGAACTGGCTGTCCGCGTGCTGCACACCGCCTATGGGCTGGACGCGACGGACGAGGCGGCCTGATCAGCCGCGCTTGGCTCTGGGCCTTCTGAACCAGAAGGTCCAGACCGCAAAACTGCCCAGGATCGCCATGGCGAGGCCGGAGAAGGTCATCAGCAAGCGATGGGGCAGACCCCCCACCTTCGCCGCATGGAGCGGGTAGGAGGCGTTGAAGGCCTGCGCGCCTGCGGATAGCGCCAGCGCATCGCGCGCGTATAGCAGGCGCCCGTCCGAAGCATCGAACCACAAGGTTGAGCGGCCATTGGGCAGCCATTCGGCCGCACGCTTCATACGGATGGTGATCGGCCGGCCGGGCTTGCCCGCTTCAGGCACATCGGGAAACGAAAGGATGCGGATCTGCGCATCCGGGAAGCGCGCATGGGCGGCCAGTACGATGGCCTGCACATCGAGATTCTGCGCGCCTGGGCCGCTTTCCAGTTCGGGCTGTTTGAACGCTGCGGCAATCGAACCATAGCCGGAAAAGGGCGCCACCACCACTTCGGCCACCGGGCGGAACAGCAGCATCGACCCGGTCAGCGCCGAAAGCAGCAGCAGGGGCGCGGCCACGATCCCCAGATCGCGATGCTGCATCACGATGGCGGGGCGGCTCATCCGCTTGGGCAAGAGGCGGAATTTGAAGGTCTTGCGGGTGCGCCACCACAGGATCGCGCCGGTGATGACGAACAGGATCGCGCAAAGGCCCGCTATGCCGGAAACCCATTCCCCCACCTCGCCGGTGAAGAGATGGTGGTGCAGGTCGAACAGCCACACTTCGGGCCGCTCCCACTGGCTGGTCCAGCGGCTCACCAGATGGCCGGACTGGTCGTAATAAGCTGCGCCTTCGGGCAGGCGCAGCTGGTGCAGGCCGAAGCGATCGCTGGCATAGATGATGCTCTCGGCCTCAGGCTCGGCAGCGAGCATCTTCGCCGTAGTATCGGCGATTGCCCCGGCATCGGTTACGCGCGCGTCACCGGCATGGGGCAGCGCGATCCATTCCTCCTTATGGATCAGGATCGCGCCCGTCAGCCCCAGTACTGCCAGCACCAGCCCGACAATGCCGCCCGCCCAGCGATGGACGAGGTCGATTATCTGCATCATCTTTTATGCCCCGCTTCGGACCGACGTGCGGCTCAGAACCGGGCGTCCCAGGCGAGCGTGAAGGTGCGGCCCCGTCCGGCGAAATAGGCCAGATTGTCGTTCGGCAGGCGGGTGTCGCTGCTGTAATCGATGTAGAACCGGTCAAACAGGTTCTGCACGGCCAGCGTCACGCCGCCGACCCCCGTGTCGTAACGGATGCTGGCATCGGTGACATTATAGCCGCCGAAATCGTTGCGCACGTCCGGCACGGGTTTGCCGGCATCGGCATCGAATCTGCGCTTTAGATAGAACTGCGTCTGCACCCGCGCCGAGATCGGCCCGGCGCTGTAGCTGGCGGCCAGATTCACGCGGTCGGGCGAGATATTGGTGCCGTCCAGATCGGTGTCGACAATGCCATCTGGATTGGCGCTGTCGCTGTCGTAACGACCCTTGATCCGGGCATAGCCGGCCGAAAGACGTAGTCCGTCCGTGGGAGTGACGGCAAGGTTCAGTTCCAGCCCTTCGATCTCCACCCGCTGGCGCTGCACATCGAAGATGCCGTTGCCCGCGGCGATCAGCAGCTGGCCCTTGTCGCTGGAAGACCAGAAATAGGTTGCGCTGGCATCCACGATACCGCGCTTGGCTTCGATGCCCACTTCGCGATTGTTCGAAACGATGGGGCTGATGTCGAGATAATTGTCCATGTCGACGCCCGGAAGCTTCACCGCGCGGGTGATGCGGCCGATATCGGGCACGGTGAAGCCTTCGGCATAGCTGGCATAGGCGCGGATGCCCGCCCAGGGCTCCAGAATCACGCCGCCATTGATCAGCAGATCCTCGAAAGTCGGCTTGCCGCCGGAAACCGCCACGCCGCCATATGGGGATGTGGTGGAAGCGAGCGTATGGTAATCGTCGATCTTGATCTGGACGTTCTCATAACGCACGCCGCCCGCCAGGCGCAGCATATCGTTGAACAGGCCGAGATTGAGCTGGGCGAAGGGTGCGATGCTGCGGAATTCGCTGGGCGGCACCCATACGCGGTCAGTCATGATCAGGCGCTGCTCGGTCCGGTCGGTCAGGATGTCCAGACCCACCGTGGCGGTCAGCGCTTCGAAACCGGGAACGGCCCGCTCATAGCTGAACTTCGCACCCAGCTTGCGGCTGCGGTTCTCGGACTGGTCGAGCAGAGTGCCGACGGGCGCGATGGCCGGGTCCTGGAAGGTGGGGATCGCGTTGGGCTCTCCGCCGAAGGTGTCGTGGGTGCGGTTGAAGAAGACCTGGCTGATGAAATTGCCGCCCGCCAGATCGGTATCGGTGAAGGACAGGGCGACGCTTTCCGCGCGGTTGGCGGCCGGTATCCCCGGGGGCGTGCCGCGCACGGCGCTGGTGGGGATGCCATTGGTGCGATTGCCCGCAAGCGGGATGTAATCGCCGTCGCCGTCCAGTTCGAAACGGCTGGCGATCAGGTCCAGCCTGCCGCTGTCGCCCACTTCGTAGCCGAGCCGCGCGAAGAGCGAGACAGTTTGCGAATCCTGCGTTTCGCCCTGGGTGAGATTGATGCCCGCGCGGCGGCCTTCGCCATCGTAGTACACGCCGCGCTTTTCATAGGCGGCGCCGAAGGTCGCGTCGAAACGTCCGGCCTTGTATTGCACCAGCCCGGCAGCCTTGCCGCCGAACCCGTCGCCGTTGAAATCGTCGCTGGCCGTGCCCTGTAGCAGCACCCGTCCACTGATGCCTTCCTGACGCGGGGCGCCCACGGTCACCTGATTGACGATGCCGCCGGTGCCGCCGATGCCCTGCAGCGCGTTGGAGCCGAAGATCACTTCCACCCGGTCCACAAAGAAGGCGTCGATAGTGAAACCGTCACGGCTGCTGTCGCGCATCGGGGCGGACTGCGGGATGCCGTTGATCGCATAGAGCGGCGAGCGGCCGCGCAGGGTTTCGCCTGCGCCGGACAGCTTCTGGCGGGTGGGGGAGAAGGAGGGGAGCAGGTTCGCTACCGCATCGGTCACCGATCCGGCGATGATCACCTGCTGGTTCAGCTCTTCCTCGTCGATCACGTCGATCGTCAGGGGAAGGGCATTTGCGGGCAGGGTGGTGCGGGCGGCGCTGACGATGATAACTTTATCATCTTCGCTATTTGCACTCGTGTCGCCTGTAGCAGTCTGCGCCTGCGCGGGGGCGCCCAGCGCGGCGGCAAGCGCGAAGAGGGACAGCGAGAACGGCAAGCGAAGCGACATGAAATATCCCCTGCGCCCGGAGGCACCATGCCTTCCGGGACGTCGGGGGGCTCGCTAGCAGGCCTTATTTACTACTGCAAGTCATTCGCAAGAGCAAAGGAGGGTTAATCCACCCAGCCTTCGGGAGTGCCCTTGGGTCCCATGATCTGGCGCTTCTTGATCCGCCACTGGCCGCCTTCTTTCACCAGCCAGTCGAACTCGCGGCCCATGATCAGGATGCGCGGGGCATCGCCTTCCTTGTCCACGACATATTCGGTGAAGACGAGGCGGGCGGTGGCGGTATCGCCATCCACCTTGATCAGCGGATTGCCGATCAGGATGTTCAGCGCGAAGCTCTTACGCTGCGGCGCATCGGCTGGCACGGCTGCATAGGCACCCTTGATCGCCTCGATCCCCTTGTAGCTGTTGGGGCCGAGAATCATCTCGCCATCGGCGGTGAAATATTCGCCCACCTTGTCTTGCACGCCGCCACCGAAATGGGCGTAATAGGTGGTGAGTAGGTCTTCGATCTCGGCCTTGTCGATCACCGCCTGCGCGGTGAGCGCGGTCTTCGCGGCGGCCGGTGCGGCAATCGCCAGCGCGAGGCACAGCGCCGCGCCGATTCCTGTCAGTCTTGCTTTCATGATTATGTCCAGGCTCCCAATTCTTCGCGCCATCTTGTGCGGCAACGTCGGGAGCGGACCCTAATGCCGCGGGCGTGATGAGCAAGCGAACAATGCGGGGCCGGATCGAAAAGGGAACCTCCCCGTCCGCAAGGGACGGGGAGGGCGCCCGGGCCATCGGGAAGGGGGGTAATGGCCCGGGGCGGGGGAGACATGGGCGACCTCAATCGAGGTCGAAACGGTCCGCGTTCATCACCTTGGTCCAGGCGGCTGCGAAGTCCCTGACAAATTTCTCCTGATTGTCGTCCTGGGCATAGACTTCGGCATAGGCCCTGAGGATCGAGTTCGATCCGAAGGTCAGGTCCACTTCGCTGGCGGTCCACTTCACCGCGCCGGTCTTGCGGTCGCGCACTTCGAAGAGGCCCCGGCCCACCGGATGCCAGCTGTTGGCCATGTCGGTCAGGTTCACGAAGAAGTCGGTCGTCAGCGCGCCTTCGCGGCCGGTCAGCACGCCGTGCTTCGTGCCGCCATGATTGGCGCCCAAAGCCCGCATTCCGCCGACAAGTACTGTCATCTCCGGCGCAGTGAGGCCCATCAGCTGTGCCCGGTCCAGCAGCAGTTCCGCCGGGCGGACGGCGTAATTCTGCTGCAGCCAGTTGCGGAACCCGTCGTGGATCGGCTCGAGCGGAGCGAAGCTGGCGGCATCGGTCTGCTCCTGGCTGGCGTCGCCGCGTCCGGGGGAGAAGGGCAGGGCGATGTCGTAACCGGCGGCACGGGCCGCCTGTTCGACGCCCACATTGCCTGCCAGCACGATCACATCCGCAACGCTCGCCCCCGCTTCGGCGGCGATCTGTTCCAGCACCGGCAGCACCATGGCCAGACGGGCCGGTTCATTGCCTTCCCAATCCTTCTGCGGGGCGAGGCGAATGCGCGCGCCATTGGCCCCGCCGCGCATGTCGGACTGGCGGAAGGTGCGGGCGCTGTCCCACGCGGTGGAGACCATATCGGCAATGCTGAGGCCGCTGGCAGCGATCTTCGCCTTCACTGCCTCGACATTATAGGCCGTGCTGCCGACTGGAACCGGGTCCTGCCAGATCAGATCCTCGGCCGGAACGTCCGGCCCGAAATAGCGGACCTTCGGCCCCATGTCGCGATGGGTCAGCTTGAACCAGGCGCGCGCGAAGACCTCGCGGAAATAGTCCGGATCGCGGTGGAAGCGTTCGGAAATCTCGCGATAGATCGGGTCCACCTTCATCGCCATGTCGGCATCGGTCATCATCGGGTTGAGGCGGATGGAAGGATCTTCCACGTCCACCGGCATGTCTTCCTCGGCGATGTTCACCGGCTCGTACTGATGTGCGCCTGCAGGGCTTTTTGTCAGCGCCCACTCATATTTGAACAGCAGGTCGAAATAGCCATTGTCGAACACGGTCGGATGGGTGGTCCATGCGCCTTCGATCCCGCTGGTCACGGCATCGCGGCCCATGCCCTTGCCCTTGGGATTCTTCCAGCCGAAGCCCTGTTCCTCCACCGGGGCGGCTTCCGGATCGGGGCCCAGCAGGCTGGCGTCGCCATTGCCATGCGCCTTGCCCACCGTGTGGCCGCCGGCGGTGAGGGCGACGGTTTCCTCGTCATCCATCGCCATGCGGGCGAAGGTTTCGCGGATGGCCTGCGCGGTCTTCAGCGGATCGGGCTGGCCGTTCACCCCTTCCGGGTTCACATAGATGAGGCCCATCTGGACGGCGGCCAGCGGGTTTTCCAGCGAGGTTTCGTCATCGGCGGCGGCATAGCGATCCTTGCCCAGCCACTCCTTTTCGGAGCCCCAATAGACGTCCAGTTCCGGGTGCCAGATATCCTCGCGCCCGAAGCCGAAGCCGAAGGTCTTGAGGCCCATGCTCTCATAGGCGATGGTCCCGGCCAGCACGATCAGATCGGCCCAGCTCACCTTGTTGCCGTATTTCTTCTTGATCGGCCACAGCAGGCGCCGCGCCTTGTCCAGGCTGACATTGTCGGGCCAGGAGTTGAGCGGGGCGAAGCGCTGGTTGCCCGTGCCGCCGCCGCCGCGCCCGTCGGCAATGCGATAGGAACCGGCCGCGTGCCAGCTCATGCGGATCATCAGCCCGCCATAATGGCCCCAGTCGGCCGGCCACCAATCCTGGCTGTCGGTCATCAGGGCATGCATGTCGCGCTTCAGCGCCTCGACATCGAGCTTCTTCAGTTCCTCGCGATAATCGAAGTCCTGCCCCATGGGGTTGGTCTTGCGATCGTGCTGGCTCAGGATCTCCAGATTGAGGCTTTCGGGCCACCAGCCCATGGTCGCCATGGCGGTGGTGGTGTTGCCGCCATGCATGACGGGACATTTTGCTTCGGCGTTCATGACATCTCCCTCGTCGGTTGTTCGTGGGTATGTGTGCTCAAGTGGTTTGCTCGATTGGCTGCAGGCAGGTTACGCGCTGACGATATTTCGACAAAACCGATTAAAATCGTCACAGTGATCGTCTGAACCGTTTTTGCGCGAAATACTTGCGTGGCGCGTGATGGCTCGTCAAAACGCGCCGGAACCTGCCCTGCCGGGGCGCCGCACCGAGATTATCCCACACATGACCGCATTCCCCAAGACTTCCGCCCTGATGCGCCGCGGCGCCGAATTCCTCGGCAGCGAATATGCCATTCTGTGCGGCGCGATGAGCTGGGTTTCCGAACGCAATCTGGTGGCCGCGATCAGCAATGGCGGCGGCTTCGGCGTGATCGCCTGCGGCGCGATGACGCCGGACCTGCTCGATGCGGAAATCGCCGGGACCAAGGCGCTGACGGACAAGCCCTTCGGCGTGAACCTCATCACCATGCACCCGATGCTGTTCGACCTGATCGAGGTGTGCAAGCGCCACGGCGTGAGCCACGTGGTGCTGGCGGGCGGCATCCCGCCCAAGGGCAGCGTGGAAGCGATCAAGGAATTCGGCGGCAAGGTGCTGGTCTTCGCGCCCACCCTGGCCCTGGCCAAGAAGCTGCTGCGTTCCGGCGCGGATGCGCTGGTGATCGAAGGGATGGAGGCCGGCGGCCATATCGGCCCGGTGGCCACCAGCGTGCTGGCGCAGGAATTCCTGCCGGAACTCGCCGCCGATCACCTCGTCTTCGTGGCGGGCGGCATCGGCACGGGCGAGATGATCGCGGCCTATCTGGAAATGGGCGCATCGGGCGTGCAACTGGGCACCCGCTTTGCCTGCGCCACCGAAAGCATTGCTCACCCCGATTTCAAAAAGGCCTTCTTCCGCGCCAATGCGCGCGATGCGGTGGCCAGCGTGCAGATCGATCCGCGCCTGCCGGTGATCCCGGTGCGCGCGCTGAAGAACAAGGGCACCGAGGAATTCACCGCCAAGCAGCGCGAAGTTGCCCAGCTGCTGGACGAGGGCAAGGTCGACATGGGCGAGGCCCAGTTGCAGATCGAGCATTTCTGGGCCGGCGCCCTGCGCCGCGCGGTGATCGACGGCGATGTGGAATCCGGCTCGATCATGGCGGGCCAGTCGGTCGGCATGGTGAAGGCGGAAGAACCCGCCGCCCAGATCATCCAGACGCTGATGGAAGAGTGCGAGGGCGCACTCAGCCGGAAGTGACGGGGCTCACTGTCAGGCGCGCCGGGGCGGACAACCTCGATGCGCTGGCGGTGCTGTTCGACGCCTATCGCCAGTTCTATCGCCAGCCTGCGGATATCGCGGGGGCACGGACGTTTCTGGCGGAGCGGATCGCACAAGCGGAATCCGTATTGTTCCTCGCCGAGCTGGACGGGCAGCCGGCGGGTTTCACGCAGCTTTACCCTTCCTTCACATCGGCAGGGATGGCGCGGATATTCATCCTCAACGATCTGTTCGTGGCGCCCGAAGCGCGCGGGCAGGGCGTGGCCACGGCCCTGCTGCGCCATGCGGCGGAGTTCGGGCGCGCAGAAGGCGCCGTGCGGCTTGTGCTCTCCACCGCAACCGACAATTTCACCGCCCAGGCTCTCTATGAGCGCGAGGGCTGGCTGCGCGACGATGCCTTCCTGACCTACCGGCTGGCACTTTAGAAAGTTTACGCAGGAACGCCTGCGAAACCCTGTGACTTTTGATCCATAATTTCGATTTTGATCAATATGTTATAACGATTCCCGCGCCGCGCAAATGTGACTTTCGCCACAAGCGGCAGTTCGGGGGAAACTGCCCGGTTTCACTCATCTCACCATGTCAAAAAGCCGGGCACGGCATAGCCCGGAGGCCCGGCTGTAGGAAAATGGTTTCGACCGCCCCATTCGCCATCCCGGCGAAAGCCGGGACAGCGTGACATGGCTCAGGCCAGCCCCAGCAGGATCTGGGCGATCTGTTCCGGCTGGTCGTCCATCACCATGTGGCTGGCGTCGGCTTCGTGATAGTCGCAGGCCGGGTCTGCCTTCGCCTTTTCGGCGAAGCGGGTGAAGGGGGTGGGTTGCCAGCCGGTCGCATAGACATAGGCGCGGCGGGGAATCTTCTTTTCCTCGCCCGTCAGCTTTACCCCTTCCAGCAGGGTGAGCAGCGGGTGGAGGCCGATCTGATTGGGGATGATCTCGAAATCGATCCCGCCGATCGGGGGCACCAGGCCGGGCGTGGCCTTCTGCTCGTCGATATACCAATTGTGCTCGAATTCGCCGGTGATGTCCCACAGCGACTGGCCGTCTTCGGGCCAGAAGGCGTCGAGATAGGCCAGCGCATCGATCCGCGCGCCCAGCTGTGCGGCAACGCCGGTCACCACCATGCCGCCATAGGAATGGCCCGCCAGGATGAAGCGGTCGAAACCGGCAGTGGCGATCTGCACCAGCACGTCGTTGATGTGGTCGGACAGGGTGATGCCGGGGTGCAGTTCCTTCTGGCGGATGCCGATACCCGTCAGCGCGCAGACCAGCACCTTGTGGCCGGCAGCCTCCAGATCCACGCGGGTCTTGTCATAACTCTGCCCGCCGCCCCAGGCGCCGTGGACCAGAACGTAATTCGCCATTTTTCTCTCCCGATTGGTCTTGCCGGAGCAATGCCGCAGGGAAAGGGCGAAGGGAAGAGGGGCCGTTACCCGCCCGGATCGCGCAAAGAAAAAGGCCCGCCACCTTGCGGTAGCGGGCCCCTTCTAGCTTGCCGTAAGGCCGGGGCGATTAGATCGCCTTGCGGCCCGAGCGCCAGCCGGCGGCGTAGGTGTCGCCAGCCATCTGGCTGTACGGCACCGGCGACACGATGGCGCGGACGTTGAGCTGCTTGTGCGGCTCGACGGTGGTCTTCTTGGTGCCGCCGTTTTCTTCGCCCCACACAACGTGCAGTTCGGTGCCCAGCGGGATTTCGTGGTCGACGGTGCCCAGCGACAGTGCCTTCTTCTCGTTGAACGAGAAGCCGGTGAACAGCGACAGACCAACGTTGCGGCCGTCAGCGTCAACGACCGAGTCGTAGTTGCTGTTGGCATAGTTGGCGAGCGGAAGGTCGAAGAACTTGTACTGTTCGCCTTCGGGTTCGAACAGCGAGGAGACGATCTTCTGGATGTCTTCCTTGTTCCACTCGAGGGTGACCTTCTTGCGCTGGACCGACGGGTCGATCTTTTCGAGCGCTTCGCGGCCGATGAAGTCATGGTCGAACTTCACGAACGGACCGTAGCCCAGTTCCCACGGGTTGAGGTAGTAGTCTTCGATCGACTTGCCGACGAAGGAACCGCCGATGGCGCCGGTGGCTTCGTAGCTGTCGGCGCCGAGCCACTCGCGGTAATCCTTGAGTTCGTCGCCGGTGTAGATCGGAGGCAGCGGGCTCGGGATCCAGCCCGATTCCAGCGTGTTCGACGGATAGGCGCGCGAACCGACGGCGATCAGGCCGAATTCTTCACCAGCCTTGAGGATCTCGTCGCGGATGTAATCCTGCTCTTCATACGGACCCCAGATTTCGAGACCCGGCGAGCCGGCCATGCCGTGACGCAGAGTGCGGACGGTCTTGTTGCCGATCTTCATCTCGCTCATGTTGAAGAACTTGAGCTTCTCGAGCGAACCGCCGTTCAGCTTCTCGATCACGTTCCAGGCCTGCGGGCCCTGGATCTGGAAGCGCCAGGAGATACGGTTGACGGGCTTGCCCATCGGGCGGCTCGGCGAACGCGGATCGTTGATGATGTCGACGTTGTAGTTGCCCTTCTGGGCCTGGAACATCAGCCAGTTGGCAGCCGGGGCGCGGCCGACATAGACGAATTCGTCTTCTTCGAGCCAGAAGATGATGCCGTCGCCGATGACGTGGCCGGCCGGGGTGGTCGGGACGTACTGCTTGGCCTTGTTCTTTTCCCAGCCCTTGGGCGAGTTCACCATGGTGTCCGACAGCAGCTTCAGCGCGTCAGGACCCTTGATGTAGAGGTCGAACATGTGGTGCGACTGGTCGAACAGAACGGCGCTGTGCTGCCAGGCCCACTGTTCCGAACGCCAGTTCGAGAATTCGGGAGCGACGACCGGGTACACATAGGCACCGATCTGCGAGTTGCGGAGCGTGGCGACGATGTCGCTGCTGCCCTGCACGATTTCTTGGAGGTTCTTTGCCATGCTGATTTTTCCTCTCACTTATGAAAGAATCATATATGCGAAATTGTATGCGGCACATACAATATTGGGCTATGGCTGCAAGCGAAAATAGCCCGAAATGCACAGGAGATGGGTAGCATGAACGTCGAGGCGCTGGACCACGTGAACATCATCACCGATCGGCTCGACGAGACTGCCGATTTCTACGCGAATCTGCTCGGTCTCGAACGCCGCGACGCCCCTCCGCCGCTCACGCCCGAGACTGCAACATGGATGTTCGATTCGGAGAACCGGGCGATCATCCACATCAATTCCACCGACTGCTATCGCGCCTATGATCGCGAAGTGAAGCCCGGCGAACTGACCGGCGCGCTGCACCATGTTGCGCTGAAATGCACCGGCTATGAAGAGGTGCTGGGCCGCCTCAAGGCGATGGGCGCGGAGTATCAGGAGAACCTGGTTTCCGCGATCAGCCTGCGCCAGATTTTCACGCCCGATCCCAATAACGTGTTGCTGGAACTCAACTTTTTCGCGGATTGATTTTCCGCCGGGGCGGGCTGCAAATGGCGGCTTTCTGCGCTTCCGGTGCTCACGACCCTAAAGGTCGCTGCGCGCCGGTTCTCGCAAGCCACCATCTTCGCCTCACCCGACGAAAAATCGCGCTGTGCAGATTCCCTTACGCCGGAACCCCGCCCGCGGTCGTCGTGCGGTACATCTCGCGGCGGAAGCCATCATAGTCGTTGGGGCCCAGATGCATGGTGCTGCGATTGTCCCACATGGCCACCATGCCCGGTTCCCAGCGCAGGCGGCAGGTGAAGGCATGCTGCACCGTATGCTGCACCAGGAATTCGATGATCGGCCGCGCTTCATGCGTGGTCATGCCTTCGATTCCCACGGCATAGGTGTCGCAGATGAACAGGGATTCCTCGCCCGTTTCCGGGTGAGTGCGCACCAGCGGGTGGAAGCTGCCTTTCAGCCCCTGTTCCTGCTTGCTCGCATCGCCGAAACCGATGGCTTCGCCGCGCAGTTTGGCCTGGGTGGCGAAATTGTTTGCTGCGCTCATATGCACGCGAAGGCCGCGCAGCATATCCTGATAGGTCTTCGACAGGTGGCGGAAGGCCAGCGCGCAATTGGTCCAGCAGGTATCGCCGCCATAGGGCGGGCCTTCGATCTGGCGCAGGGTGGTGATGCTGGGCGGTTCGGCCAGGAAGGGGCTGTCCGTGTGCCAGCCGCCGCCGAACAGCGACGGCGTGACTTCGTCGGCTTCCTTGATGATCGGGTGGACGTCGCGGTGGCCGGGCACGCCCTGCGTATAGGCATCGACCGCGAAGGGCCCGAGGCGGGAGGCGAAGCGCTCATGCTCCGCGTGGTCGAGATGCTGGCCCTTCAGATAGAGCATCTTGTGCCGGTAGAGCGCCTGCTTGAGTTCCTCGATCCCTTCGTCCGAGAGATCGGGCAGATGCGCGCCCATCACTTCGGCGCCCATGGCGGCGGCCAGCGGCTTCACCGTGAAATTTTCATATTCGCCGGCATGATTGTTGAAATCGCCGCAAGGCGTGACGCGCACTTCCCACATCGAATCAGCTCTCCATTGCCGCACCCATCTTGCGGGGGCGGTTTCCTTGAGGAACAGGGCAGCCAGCGCGGCCACCGGGGCCGGGACTACCCCGGGCACATCGGCAACCGCCCCGGCAATGAAGGGCGCTGCTGCTGGCCCTAGCAGCTATGCCATGGCGATGGAAAGGCCCGCTGGACTGCCGCGCCCTCTGCCTTTACAATTCGATCACGGTCTTGCCGAAGCTCTCCGGCCCCCAGGCGTGGGCATAGGCATCCTTGGCCTGATCGAAGCCGAAGCTCTTGCCGATCACCGGCTTGATGCCGTTGACGTCCACGGCGGCGTTCAGCGCCTTGGCCATCGCCGCCGAGCCGACGAAGATGCCGCGCAGGGAGCCGCCACTCATCATCAGGGCGCGCGGATTGGGGCCGCCTTCGGGGGAGAGCACGCCGATGAAGGCCACTTCGCCCTGGGTGCGCAGCGCCGACATGGATTGTTCGGCCGTGCCCGCGCCGCCCACTTCGATCACCTTGTCCACCCCGCCGAAAGTGCGGGCGATATGCACGCCCCAATCGGGCACGTCCTTGTAATTCACGCCATGCGCGGCGCCGAGTTCCTTGAGGCGCGCCAGCTTGGCATCGGAGGAGGAGGTGGCGATCACTTCGCACCCGCCCGCGCGGGCGATCTGGAGCGCGAGCGTGGAGACGCCGCCGCTGCCCAGCACCAGCACGCGGTTACCCGGGCGCAGGGCGCGGGGGCCTTCGTACAGGGCATTCCACGCCGTCACGCCCGCGCAGGGCATGCAGGCGGCTTCGGCATAGGTCAGGCTCTCGGCAATCGGCACGACGCCGGTGGCAGGCAGCACGACCAGTTCGGCCAGCATGCCGGGGGACATGCCGTCGCCCAGTGCCGGGCCCATGCGCGGCGGGCCTTCGACCCACAGGGGGAAGAAGCTGGACTGCACCTTGTCGCCCACTTTCACCGAAGTGACGCCCGCGCCCACGGCCACCACTTCGCCCGCGCCGTCGGACAGGGGCACGGCGGGCTTCTGCAGCACGCCGCCGAAATATTTGCCCGCCGCCACGGCGAAGTCGCGATAATTGATGGCCCAGGCCTTGGGCGCCACCACCACTTCGCCCGGGCCGGGCGTGGGATCGGGCAAATTGTCCTGATAGAGCTTGTCGAAACCGTCTGACCCGGCGGGCATCAGCCATGCGCGCATTATCGTTCTCCCCAAAGGTTCCGTATCGGAATGTTGAACCGGTTTTAGGCCGATTTTCGCAATTGGCCATCCCGCTGCGGACTACCGGAAGGCGTCGCTGACAAGTTCCCTTTCGGGCAGGCCGCGGCGCTTTCCCTCAGCGGTCGCCGCTCCAGGTGCGCAGGCCGGGCATGGTCCGGTCCTCGCTGGCGAGCGCTTCCTTCACCGCAGGCCGCGCGCTGACTGCCTCGCGCCAGGCCACGATCCGGGGATAGGTTTCGTCCACCTGCATTTCGGGGAACATGCGGTTCACTGACAACCCGCAATGGGCATAGAAATTGATGTCGGCCAGCGAATAGGTCTCGCCTGCCAGCCACTCGGTCTGCTCCAGCTGGCGCTCGATCTTCTCCAGCGCATAGACGATCTTGTCGCTGGCGTTCTGCAGGTCGGCTTCCGAAAAGCCGGAGCGGGCGGCGGCCCATTTCTTGCGCTGGTCGGGCAGGGGGATGTGGCTCAGCAGATCCTCGAAAGTGCCTGCGTCGATATTGCGCGCGATCACGCTGACCATGCGGTGCCAGCCATGCATGGAGACATGGTTCATCACATGCTCGTCCACGAATTTGTTCCAGTAGCGCATCAGCGCCGCGCCAACCGGCGTGCGGGGCCGCAGCGGGCCGCTCTCCGGATTGGCATCGGGGAAGGCATCTTCCAGATATTCGTTGATCACCGTGGTGTGGGTGATGATCGTCCCGTCATGGTCCAGCACCGGGACCTGCCCTTCGGGGTTGATCGCCACAAACCAGTCGGAATGCTGCTCGAACTTGTGCAGGTCGACATAGTGGCTCTCATAGGTGAGCCCCTTTTCCTTCAAGGGGATCATGGACTTGAGCGAATTGGCCAGCGGCTCGGCGTGGTAATATTTCAGGGCCATTGCGGCATTCTCCTCTTCCTGTCCGGTTCTGGCCGGATCAGACCTCGATGCTCTCCAGCACCCCGCCATCCACGGCCCAGTCCTGACCGGTGACATGGCTCGCCGCGTCGGACAGCAGGAAGCAGGCGACTTCGGCCAGTTCCTCGGGGCTCCCCATGCGGCGCTGGGGGACGCGGGCGGCGATCTTGCCCTGTTGCTCGGGCGGGATGCGGTCCAGCGCCTCGGTGCGGATGAAGCCGGGGATGATGCAATTGGCGCGGATGCCGTGCGGTGCCATTTCCACCGCGATTGCGCGGGTGAGGCCCAGCACGCCATGCTTGGAGGCGACATAGGCCGGGTTCATCGCCATGCCGCGCTTGGAGCCCATGGAACCGGTGACGAGGATGGTGCCCTTGCCCGCCTCGATCATGGCGGGCAGCACTTTCTGGATTGCCCAGAACACGCTGATAAGGTTCACTTTTATCGTCTGTTCGAACACGTCCGGATCGAAGGAGACGGCAGGAGTAAATCCGCCTGTCAGCCCGGCATTGGCGAACAGGCCCTCGACCGGGCCGAAATGGGCGGCGGCGGCTTCCAGCGCGGATTCCAGCTGCGCCTTGTCGCCAACATCGGCGGCGAAGCCTGCGGCATTGGCGCCGAGCGAGGCGACTGCTTCGTCCAGCATTTCCTTGCGCCGCGCGATCAGCGAAACGCGCGCGCCGCGCTGGGCCAGCATGCGCGCGGTGACGAGGCCGATGCCGCTGGATGCGCCGGTGACGACGATATGCATGCCCTTGAAATCCATCAGTTTTCCCTCTCTCCAATGAAGGCCGCCCAGGCGGGGGCGGCGGGGTGGTCGCTCTTTTCCGGCGACCATTGGCGTTCCATCAGCGCGCGGGCTTCGGCCTCGGCCATGCCGCGCGACAGATGGTAGCGATAGAAGAAGGCGGATACCCGCCAATTGGCGATGCAGTGCACATGAAGCGTGTGCTCAACGGAGCCAAGCGCGCGCACAAAGGCACTGAAGTGATCGTCACCGGGCGCGTCGAAGGGCACGGGGATATGAGTGTAGAGGATCCCGGCTGCGGCGAGTTTCTCGCCCTCATCCGCCAGCGCATCGGGGTGATCGTCGAGCGCCAGATTGATGACATGGGTAACGCCGATGGCCTTCAGCCGGGCAATGTCCGCATCCTCGATCCGCCCCGAAGTGGTCATCCGGGGAGACAGGCGTTGCCAGCCTCTGATGTCCTCCGGATCCTCCAACTCCCAACCTCCGTTCGTCCTGAGCTTGTCGAAGGGCGGCTGTTCTTCCTCTGGCCTTGGCGACGAAGAAAGACAGGGCTTCGACAGGCTCAGCCCGGGCGGGTCTTTTCAACCCGCCCTTAAGCTCGTCAGGCCAGCCCCAGCACCCTGGCGGCATTGTCCTTCATGATGCCGGGCATCACTTCCTCGCGGAAGCCCACTTCCTTGGCCGCGGCGATCCACTTGTCGGGGTGGATCAGCGGGAAGTCGCTGCCGAACAGCATTTTGTGCTTGAGCTGGGTGTTGGCGTACTGGATCACCTGCTTGGGGAAATATTTGGGGCTCCAGCCCGACAGGTCGATATACACATTGGTCTTGTGCAGAGCCATGGAGAGGCTCTCGTCCACCCAGGGCCAGCTGGGATGGGCCAGGATGATCTTCATGTCGGGGAAGTCCACCGCCACATCGTCGATCAGCATGGGCTGGCCATATTTCAGACGCATGCCGCCGCCGCCGCGCATCCCGGTGCCCATGCCCGAATGGCCGGTGTGGAAGATCACCGGCAGCTGATATTCGTTGATCACTTCATAGATCGGCCAGGCCATCCGGTCGGCCGGGTGGGCATTCTGGGCGATGCCGTGGAACTTGAAGCCCTTGACCCCGAAATTCTCGACCAGATCGCGCGCCTCGCGGGCGCCATATTTGCCCTTGTGCGGATCGATGCTGGCGAAGGCCATGCAGATATCGTCATTCTTCGCGGCGAGTTCCGCCACTTCGTAATTGCTGACCCGCTTGGCGCCCATGCCGCTCTCGCAATCGACCGTGAACAGGCACAGCGCGATGTTGGTTTCGCGGTACAGCTCGATGATCTCGGGCATCTTGGGCCGCTCGCGCGGCGCCTTGAAATAGGTGCTGGCGGCATCGAAGAATTCGCCCATCACCGGATCTTCCGGATCGTGGCACGAAACCTCCGCATGGACGTGGACGTCGATGGCGCGGATCTTGGTAAGGTCGATTGGCACGTGCGGTATCCCGGATATGAAAAGGCCCGCCCCGGCTGGTGCCGGAGGCGGGCCTGCATTGTCAAAGAAATTACAGCTTCATCAGCACCGACTTGGTTTCGAGGTAAGCCTCGAGGCCCAGGCGGCCCTGTTCGTGGCCGATGCCGCTTTCCTTGTAGCCGCCGAAGGGCAGCGCCGGGTCGATCATCGCGTGGCAGTTGATCCACACGGTGCCGGCCTTGAGCTGGCTGGCGATGCGCACGGCGGCGCTGGCGTCCTTGGTCCAGACACCGGCGGCAAGGCCGAACGGCGTGTCGTTGGCTTCCTTCACCACGTCGTTCAGATCGTCGAAGCGCTGGGCAACCACCACCGGGCCGAAGATTTCCTCGCGAACGACGCTCATCTGCGGGTTCACGTCGGTCAGGATCGTCGGGCTGACGTAGTAGCCGCCGTTGTTGCTGGGCACGTCGCCGCCCATCAGCACCGATGCGCCGTCGCGCTTGCCGGCTTCGATATAGCCCAGCACGCGCTCATGCTGTTCCTTCGACACCACCGGGCCCATATGGGCGGTCGGGTCGAGCGAGGGGCGCGGGGCCCAGAAATCGGCAGTGGCGGCCATGCCTTCCACCACCTTGTCGAACACGCTCTTATGCGCATAGAGGCGCGAACCGGCCACGCAGACCTGGCCCGAATTGAAGAAGATCGCGCCCGCAACGCCCGGTGCGGTTTCGGCCACGTCGACGTCGGGCATCACCACCACCGGGCTCTTGCCGCCCAGTTCCAGCGTGACGTGCTTGAGCGTTTCGGTGGCGTTGCGGTTGATCAGCTTGCCGATCTCGGTCGAACCGGTGAAGGCAACCTTGTCCACATCGGGGTGCTTGACCATGCGGTCACCCGCGGTGTGGCCATAGCCGGTGATGATGTTGACCACGCCGGCGGGAACGCCCGCTTCGTTGATCAGGTCGGCCAGGCGCAGCGCGGTGAGGCTGGTCTGTTCGGCGGGCTTCAGCACCGTGGTGCAGCCTGCGGCCAGCGCCGGGGCGATCTTGAGGCAGGCCATCAGCAGCGGGAAGTTCCACGGCACGATCTGCGCGCAGACGCCGACGGGTTCCTTGAGCGTATAGGCGAACATCGTGCCGCCCGGCATGGAATAGGGGGCCTGCGTTTCGCCGCCCATCTTGCCGGCCCAGCCAGCCATGTAGCGGAAGTGGGCGGCAGCGCCCGGCACGTCCACCGCATTGGCCATGCCCACCGGCTTGCCCACGTCGATCGCTTCCAGCTCGGCCAGTTCGGTGGCATGGGCTTCGATCAGGTCGGCGATCTTGTGCATGGTCTTTTCACGCACGATCGGGGGCAGGTTGCGCCAGCGGCCATCGTCGAACGCGATGCGCGCGGCGGCCACGGCCCTGTCCACATCCTTGTCGGTCGCTTCCACGAAGCTGGAGATGACCTTGCCCGAAGAGGGATCTTCGACGTCGATGGTCTTGTCGCCCGAGCTGTCGACCCATTCGCCGTTGATGTAGAGCTGGGGCTTGCGCGCCAGCGCCTTCTTCGCGGCATCCGAATATTCCCGCTGGGTGCGGTCGATGGTGGTGATCTCGTTCATCTCAGGTCCTTTCCCGAAGCGAATCCTGTTGCTCGCTCAAACTACCACAAAATCCATGCTCCTGCCCATCCGGGCGGGGCATTAACGTAACGCTCGTTATAATTACCGGACGCCCCTGTCGATTCAGAAATGCGTCCGGTGCAGCCTCTGTATGGTTCAAGTGCCGGGCCCGCCCAGCTTCTTGTCCTGATTGGCGCGGAAGATGACATATTGGCGGAGCGCCTCGATCTCGTCACGCGAAAGCGTGCCGGCAAAACCGACCATGCCATTATCCTTCAGCGCGCCATCGTGCACCACCGTTGCCCAGCCTTCCGCACTGCCCAGCAGGGCGCTGCGGCGCAGGTCGGGCAGCACGGTGGAGCCAATCGCCGCATCGCCATGGCACTGCCCGCAATAGCGGCCGAAATTATAGGTGGCCCCGGCAAGCTTGCCCGCATCGCCGGTGAAGGGCGGCGGATCGAGCGGCATGCGCGCCAGCGGCGGGGCAGGGGGCAGGCTGCCCTTGCCGCCCAGCTTGAACACCAGCAGGCGCGAAATATTGGGCACCGGGCCGGAGCCTTCGTTCAGCACGCCTCCGGGCGCCAGCGGCCAGATGCCGCCCCAGCCGGCCAGCACGGCGACATATTGTTCGCCATCGATCATATAGGTCATCGGCGGGGCGACCACGCCGGTCTGCGCACCGAAGCTCCACAGCTGCTTGCCGTCCTTCGCATCATAGGCGACGAAATTGCCCGCCGCCGTTCCCTGGAACAGCAGGCCCCCGGCGGTGGAAAGCAGGCCCCCGTTCCACGGGCCGGGATAGGCCACGCGCCAGCGTTCCTTCTGCGCCACCGGGTCCCACGCCACCAGCGCTCCCCGGGTCGCGGCCCGCGCGCCGCTGCGCACGGCGACATCGGCGGGCATGCCGCCAGCGGCCTGATCGATGCCCACGTTGAAGCCGCGCTTGGTGTTGGGCTTCCAGTTCTTTTCCGGGAAATAGGGGAAGGCTGCCTCGATCACCGGGATATAGACCAGCCCTTCCTTGGGGCTGAAGGCCATCGGGTGCCAGCTGTGCCCGCCACCCGCGCCGGGGGTGGAAACGAAGGGCTTGCCCGTCTTGTCATAGCGGGCATCCGGATTTTCGATCGGGCGCCCGGTCTTCATGTCCACGCCCGTGGTCCAGGTCTGCGGAGTATAGGCCTTGGCGGAGATCAGCTTGCCCGTCTCGCGGTCGATCACATAGAAAAAGCCGTTCTTGGGCGCCTGCATCAGCACCTTGCGGTCTTTCCCGTCGATCTTGAGCGTGGCCAGCATGATGTGCTGGGTGGCGGTGAAGTCCCAGGTCTCGCCCGGCGTTTCCTGATAGTGCCAGACATATTCGCCCGTATCGGGCCGGATCGCCACGATCGAGCTGAGGTAGAGATTGTCCCCGCCGCCGGGCGAACGATAGGACTGGTTCCAGGGCGAGCCGTTGCCGACGCCGATATAGAGCAGGTCCAGCTCCGGATCGTAGGCCATGGAATCCCACACCGTGCCGCCGCCGCCCAACTTCCAGAACTCGCCGTTCCAGGTCTTGCGCGCCTTGGCGAGATATTCGGGCTCGTCCTTTGCTTCCTCCGGCGTGCCGGGCACGGTGTAGAAGCGCCACAGCTGCTTGCCGCTGTCGGCATCATAGGCGCTGACATAGCCGCGCACGCCATATTCCGCGCCGCCATTGCCGATGATCACCTTGCCCTTCACCACGCGCGGGGCGCCGGTGATCGTATAGGCCTTGGACTGGTCTACCGTGACCTGCGACCAGACTTCCTTGCCCGTCTCGCGGTCCAGCGCGATCAGGCGGCCGTCCAGCGTGCCCAGGAACAGCTTGTCGCCCCAGGCGCCCAGCCCGCGATTGACCACGTCGCAACAGGCCTTCACGCCGGTTTCGCCCGGCACCTTGGGATCATATTCCCACAGGAGCTTGCCGGTCTTGCCGTCATAGGCCTTCACCTTGCTCCAGGCCGTGGTGATGTAGAGCTTGCCGCCGATCATCAGCGGCGTGCCTTCCTGCCCGCGCGCCGTATCGAGATCGGCCGACCAGGCGAGGCCCAGATCCTTCACATTGTCGAGGTTGATCTTGTCGAGCGGGGAATAGCGCTGTTCCCCATAATCGCGGCCATAGGTCAGCCATTCGCCATCGGGAGGGGAGACGATCATCGCCTCGGTCACGCCGCCGGTGGCGCTCTCGCTCTTGCTGCAACCTGCCAGAACCAGAGAAGCGGCCAGTGCCGCGACAAGTCCGAACCGCATCCGTTCCACTCCCAGTGTGCCCTGCCGTCTTCGCGCGGTCCGGACAATTTGTAAGCAGTGCCTACGATTGCGCCCCGGTTGCGGTCAAGCGCAGAAAGCGCGGGATTGCGTGTGCAGCAGCGCACAGATTTCCCATTGCCTCCATTGCCGGATTGCCTGTATCGGAAGCGCGTCAGAAGAGCGCGAGCCCGCGTTATGACCCTGGCTTAGCACCCGCAAAGCTTAGATCAGGACACTCTCAATGAGCACCAAACTGCCTTCGCGCGCCGACCATGTCGGTTCCTTCCTGCGTCCGCGCGAGATTATCGAAGCGCGCGAACATCGCGCGGCCAATAACATCGACTATGACACCCTGCGCAAGATCGAGGACAAGGCGATTGCCGACCTCGTGAAGTGGGAAGAGGACCTGGGCCTCAAGGCGATCACCGATGGCGAATTCCGCCGCTACTTCTTCCATACCGACTTCCTGCTGAAGCTGGACGGGGTGGAAGAACAGGGCGGCATCGCCAAGGCCTTCAAGAACGACACCGGCAAGGACGTGCATTTCGCACCCCCCAAGATGGTCGTCTCGGGCAAGATCCGCCATGTCGAGCCGATCCAGCTGGCCGATTACCAATATCTCGCCAGCCTGACGAAAGAGACGCCCAAGGTCTCGATCCCTTCGCCCACCATGCTGCATTTCCGGGCCGGGCGCAGCGGCATTCCCGAAGACGTCTATCCCACGATGGACGAATTCTATGCCGACGTCGCCGCCGCCTATCGCGCGGAAGTGGACAGTCTGGCGGCTGCCGGCTGCCGCTACATCCAGATGGACGATACCAACCTCGCCTATCTGTGCGACGACAGCCACCGGGCCGATGCCGCCGCGCGCGGGGTCGATCCCAACGATACGCCGCGCCAATATGCCAAGCTGATCAACGAGAGCTTCGCCAGCGCGCCGGCCGACATGATCAAGGCGGTCCATCTGTGCCGGGGCAATTTCCGCTCCAGCTGGGCGGCCGAAGGCGGCTATGAGCCGGTGGCCGAGATCATGTTCAACGAACTCGATATCGACGCCTTCTTCCTCGAATATGACGATCCCCGCTCCGGCGACTTCGCCCCGCTGCGCTTCCTGCCCAAGGGCAAGACCGTGGTGCTGGGCCTCGTCACCACCAAGCTCGGCGAGCTGGAAACCAAGGACGATATCAAGCGCCGGATCGACGAGGCCGCCAAGTTCGCCCCGCTCGACCAGCTGGCCCTCTCGCCGCAATGCGGCTTTGCCAGCACGGTGCATGGCAATGACATTTCCACCGAACAGCAGGCGGCCAAGATCCGTCTGGTGATCGAAGTGGCCGAGGAAGTCTGGGGCTAAGCAGTCCCGCCTGTTTCGTCACTGCGAGGGCATCTGTCCCTCGCAGTGACAAGCGGGCGGATCAGGCCGGAAGGCCCTCGAACTTCGGAATATCGTGCATGGCGTCCTCCCAGTCTGCCCGGCTGGCCACGCAGATATGGGCAGTGGGGGAAATGCCCGCCTCGCCATCAAGGCTCCCCGCGGGCACCACAAGCAGGGCCCCTTCCATCTGCACACCCGGCACAGCGGCTCCGCAAACGGAGCAGAAGCTCTTCGCATGGCGGGTGGCGGGCACCTGATAGTGAGTGATCTTCTCCTCACCGGTTCGCCATGTGATTGCCGCCGTCGTTGAAAACAGGTTCGCCGCATGGGCGGAGCCTGTGTCTTTCCGGCAGCGGCCACAGTGGCAGAGGAAGAAGCTTTGGAAGGCTCCCTCGATCTCGAACTGCACCGCGCCGCATTGGCACGAACCCGAAGTCATTTGCGGCATAGGTGTTCCTCCCGTTGGCTTAATCGCCTCTTGTGTGGGGCCTATGCTCGGTTGGACGCGGAAATGCCACCAGACGGATGTTGTCGGGCCCCTGCGCTCGCGGGAATGACGAATTCTTCCACCCTCCGCTCGTCCTGAGCCTGTCGAAGGACACGCATCGGCCTTCGCCCAGCAAGGAGTGTTGGGCTGGCGGTTTCCCGCGTCCTTCGACAGGCTCAGGACGAGCGGGCGGGGGGAGGGACGTGCCAGCTGCACATACAAAAAGGGCGGCCCCGCAAGGCCGCCCTTTCTTTTTCCGATATGCCGGAGTTTCGGATCAGAAGGTCTTCTTCACCGAAACGCGCCATTCGCGCGGTGCGCCGACCGTCGAATAGGCCGTGCCGCTGAGGGCATAGACCGAGGCGAAGCGGGTGGGCGTGTAATATTCGTCGAAGAGGTTGGTCACTTCGAGCGAGACTTCCACGTCCTTGTCCGCATTGCGATAGGTCAGGCGTGCGCTGCCCAGCGTATAGGCGTCCAGATACTGGAGATCGGTGCTGATCGAGTCCAGCTGGTGGCCCATATACTGCTTGTCGCGATACGACACGTCGAAGCGCGGCGTGATCGAGCCCTTGTCGCCGAGGCCAACTTCGTACTGGATGCCGAAGCTGCCCTGGAAGGTCGGCGAAACGATCGGATCGTTCAGCGTCACGCTCGCGCCGACTTCCGTCGCGAGATAGGTGTACTTGGAATCCAGCAGGCTGAGCGAGCCGTCGATGGTCAGGCCGTCGATCGGTTCGGCGAACAGTTCCGCTTCCACGCCCCAGATCTCGCCGTCGCCGGCATTGGCGCGCACCGCGCAGGGAGCCGGATGGCCACCGTAAGCGGTACAGTCGGACAGGCCGAGCTGGATGTCCTTGTAGCTGTTGTAGAAGCCGGAGATGTTCAGGCGCAGGCGGCGGTCGAACAGGTCGGACTTCACGCCCAGCTCATAGGACGTAACGGTTTCGGGCTTGAAGGTGCCCATCGTGGCGTGTTCGGGATAGAACGGACGCGCCGTGACGCCGCCGCCCTTGAAGCCGGTGCTGACGGTTGCATAGGCCAGCAGCTGGTCGTTGAAGCGGTAATCCGCCGAAACGCGCCAGTCGACACGGTTGCCGTCATAGATCGAGACGAGGCCGTCGAGGTTCTCGACGCCGCCGCCAACAACGCCCTGGCTGTAGTCCAGCCGGCGACGCACGAAGGTGTAGTCCTTGTGCTCGTCGGTGTAGCGCAGGCCGCCGGTCAGCGTGAAGCTGTCGGACGGACGGATGATCACGGTGCCGAAGGCGGCGATCGTGTCGGCATTGACCGGGTCGTTGCCCACGAACTGCAGCGGGTTACCCGCATAGGGGCCGTAACGGATGTCCTGGATCGTGTAATAGGTGCTCTTCTGGTCGGAATAGAAGCCGCCCAGAGTGTACTCGATCAGGTCGCCGATCTTGCCGTTCAGGCGCAGTTCCTGGCTGAAGAACCAGAAATCGAGATCGTTGTAGCCGCCCGCGGCAATCGCCGGGTTCGGCGTGAAGTCGTCATCCGAACCCCACTTGTTGTTATAGGCGCGATAGGCGGTGATCGACTGAATGTTCAGCGAATCGCTGATTTCGTAGTTGGCATGGCCGGAAAGGCCCCAGCCTTCGAAGACGTTGCGGTTGCCGGTGTTCCAGGCGCCGGTCTGGCCTTCAGCATCCAGGAACCAGCTGGCATAGGTGCAGTACTTGCCGCAGATGAAGTTCGACTGGGCATTGTTCGTGACAGACAGGACGTCGGCCGAGCTCGTGCGGTCGGACTTCTGGTAATCGGCGGTCACCATCAGCTCCAGCTTGGAGCCTTCATAACGCAGCGCGCCGCGCAGGCCGGTATAGTTCTGCTCGCCCAGCTTATCGACCACGCAGCTTTCATCCGAACCGGGATGCGCCGCCATCATGGCGGGGATGCCTTCCGGGTTGTTCGGGTTGGCGCAGCCATAATCGACCTGGTCGACATAGCCTTCCTGGTTCTTGTGCACGGCCGAGAAGCGAGCGAACAGGCTGTCGGTGATCGCGAAGTTCGCACCGGCGCGCAGTTCGACGCGGTTGCGGCTGCCATAGCTGGCTTCGGCATAGGCTTCCGAATCCGGGCCGGGCTTCTTCGAGAACAGCTTGATCGCACCGCCGATGGAGTTACGGCCGGTCAGCGTGCCCTGCGGGCCGCGCAGGATTTCGACGCGCTCGAGGTCGAGCAGGTCGAAGTTCGCGCCGGTCAGCGTCGGATAATAGACGTCGTCGATATACATGCCCACGCCGGGTTCATAGGCGGGGTTGAAATCGTACTGGCCGATGCCGCGGATCGAAGCCGACATCGACGCGCCATAGGCGCCGCCCTGTTCGGTCAGCGTCACGCTGGGGGCCTGGGCCGCGACGGCCTTGATATCGTCCTGGTTGCGCGATTCGAGCAGCGCGGCGTCGACTGCGGTGATCGACAGCGGAGTGTCCTGCAGCTTCTGTTCGCGGAACTGGGCAGTCACCACGATTTCATTGCTGCGGGGTGCCTCGGACTCTTCCTGGGCGAAAGCGGGAGTGCTTGCGACGACGGCGAGCGTCGAAACGGCAAGGGCGAGCGCACGGCGATTTGCCGTGGAACGGTTGTATGTGGTCATGTACCTCTCCAGAAGGGCGCAATTGCGGGGGATGCAATTGCCTGGCTAATGATTCCCCTGGTGCGCCGGCACATAGAACGGAAAGTCGCTTTCGCAACCGTTTAGGCCCGGTTCTGCGCGCATGAGCAACGAGTGGTGCACGAAATCAACAGTTTGACGGAGGCAAACTGGAGGGAGCACTCGCCGCTCTCCAAATAGAACGATTTTCTGTATGATCTGCTTCAAGTATTGTCGCAGATCAGCTTGCTGGCGCGGCCAGTATCTGTTCCGCGGGCCAAGTGGAGCGGGGCGTCGTCCGACAGTCGATCAGATTTATGTGTTTGAATAAAAGATAGGGCCGCCGAATGCCCGCGCTCGTACCGTCTTGGCAGGCAAATCATCCCGCAAGAGCGATTTCTTGGCGCTCGGCATCCGTTCGGGTGCAAAGCCGGGCCGGGTCTTGCCGGATGAGGAGCGTGCCGGGCCTGGGCCGAACAGGCCCACGTAATACTATCGAAGCCGGCTCAGCTCAGGCTAGGCACCGCCCCTGAATATACGGCATGTGAGCCCGGCTACATCACGCCGGAAGGTTGAAGACCTTGCGGGCATTGCCTTCCATCAGCATCTTCTTGTGCTCGTCGCTGATCGAGAGGCGGTCATAGGCGGCAACCTCGTCGCTCGACTGCTGATAGGGATAGTCCATCGCGTAGAGCACGCGTTCCGGCCCCAGCACATCCATGCAGAACTTGATGCCCGGCTCCCAGCCCACGCCGCTGGTCGTCACCCAGATGTTGTTGCGGAAGTAATAGCTCACCGGATGCTTCAGCTTCACTGGCGGCTGGCCGCCGCGCAGGCCCGCGCGGTTGTCAGCATTGCCCTGCATCCAGTCGAACCGATAGAGATGCAGCGGCAGGCATTCGCCCAGATGGCCGATCACCAGCTTCAGCTTCGGGAAGCGGTCGAAGGCGCCCGAGAAGATCAGCCCCATCGTGTGCAGCCACACATCGTGGGGGAAACCGCCCAGCGCGCCGAAGAAGCCGCGCGTTTCGTAATGCGGCGCGTTGAAGGGCGCGGTGGGGTGGATGTAGAGCGCCCCGTCATGCGCCTCCAGCGCTTCCAGGATCGGCCAGTAATCCTGCTCGTCGATATAATGGCCCTGCCAGTGCGAATTGAGCACCGCGCCGCTGAGCTTCAGCGTTCCCAGCGCCCGGTCCAGTTCCTTCACCGATCCGGCGACATCGCGCGGATCGAAGGCGGCGAGGGCGGAGAAACGGTCGGGATGGCGGGCGCAGGCCTCGGCGGAAATATCGTTCGCCTCGCGCGACAGCGGCGTGCCTTCTCCCGGCTTCACCACCTGCACGCCCGGCGCGGTAAGCAGCAGCAGCTGCCGGTCGATCCCGAATTCGTCCATATGGGAGATGCGCAGATCGCCAAGGTCCTGCAGCATGGTCTGCAGGCTGGGCATACGGGCGAACATGCCCGCCATCTTGAGCGAATCGTCACCTGCCGCGGCGCCGCTTTCCAGATATTTCACTTGTGCCGCCACCAGCACGGGGAAGGTCCAGGCTTCTTCCGTCGCGATGCGCTTATAGGGCGCGTCGCGGTCGATATGCCCGGCGCGCGGGGCAAGGCCGATCCGGGTCCTGACGCTGAAATCTTCCTCGAAATGGCCCTTGAGGCCCTTTTCGCTACCATCCGGCAGAAGCGGCATCGACTCATCCCCTCATGAAGCCGGCGTTCCGTGGCCGGTCAGAACATCCCATTATCGTTGCGCGCAGTCTCAGGCACTTCCTGCATCACGTCCCAATGTTCCACGACATAGCCATCCTTGATCCGCAATATATCTACCACGGCATAGCCACGCTCGTCCTTCCGGCGGCGGAAATGGTGGTGGACCATTACCAGCCCCTCGCCATCTTTCTCCTCCCCGAAAATGACGCGCTTCACGTCATGGGTGAGTTCGGGATTGTTGCGTACGGCGGCGGCCAGCACTTCCAGCGTCGCATCGCGGCCGGTGGGGGCGTTGGGATTGTGCTGGATATAGTCCGGATGCACCCAGGCCAGGAAGGCGTCGGTGGGATTGTCCTGATGGTGGAACAGCTCGATGAACCTCTCCGCCACTTCGCGGACGGAGAGGTGCGTGCGGTTCGAAATGTCGCGCGGATCGAACCCTGTCTCCCCGCCCGCCATGGTCACTTCTTCTCCTGCCCGGCCAGGATCGCGCCGAACTTCGGATGGGCGAAGTGCATCGGCACGTCCTGCCGATAGGGCCAGGTCTGGCGGTGCTGGTCGGCGGGCAGCAGCACGTCGGGGCCCAGCGGATCTTCGGGGAAGGTCTTTTCGGCCGGCTGGAGGTGGGCGGTGGTATGCGCCCAGCCTTCCTCGTAATTGCCCTGCCATTGCATCATGTAATCCAGCCGCTTGATCTTCCAGATCCCGTCGACCTTCACGTAATCATTCTCGTAGATGCCTGCTTCGAGGAATTGCTGCGGCATCATCTCTTCCTTGGTTTCCAGGAAGTCGTCATGCCAGCCGCCCAGCAGAATGCCGTGGAAGCGGCCCTTGGCGGTCTGCCGGTCAGGCGCGACGGTGATGATGTCCTGCATCTGGAAATGGTCGAGCAGCAACCCGTTGACGGGGCCGGGGCGTCCACCGGTGAAGCGGCCAGCGATCCAGTCCCCATAGAGGCGCTTCACGCCCGCATGGCCGATATATTCGCCAGACAGGAAGATCACCGCGCCATCTTCGGCAAACAGGTCCGCCACTTCGTCGGGGCGGTTGAAATCGATGTAATAGCCATAGGCCCAATGCAGCCGCCGGATCGCCTGAACATCCTCCAGCACGCCGACCTTGTGCTCAAGCTCCGCCAGGCGGGCTTCCACATCGCTCATTTGCTCTCTCCCAATTTGCTTTGGAGACGTTACTAACGATCGTGATAATTTTGGCGAGAGGATTTTCGGACATGAGCAATGCGGAAAGGCCCTGGGAGGGCCGGGTCGCTTTCATCACCGGCGCGGTCACGGGTATCGGGCTGGGCGTGGCGCAGGCCTTTGCCGATGCGGGGATGCGGCTGGCGCTGTCCTACCGCAACGAGGACGACAAGGCGCGCGTGGCCGAATGGTTCAGGGCCAAGGGCTATGAACAGCCCCTGTTCCTCAAGCTCGACGTGACCGACCGCGCCCGCTTCGCCCAGGTGGCGGAGGAAGTGGTGCAGCATTTCGGCGAAGTGCATGTGCTGGTGAACAATGCCGGCGTCTCGGTCTTCGGGCCGACGGATGAGGCGAGCTATGACGATTACGACTGGATCATGGGCGTCAATTTCGGCGGGGTGGTGAACGGGCTCGTTTCCTTCCTGCCGAAGATCAAGGCCAGCCATGGCCGCCGCCATGTGGTGAATATCGCCAGCATGGCAGCATTCCTGCCCGGCCCGCAGGCGGGGATCTATACCGCCAGCAAATTCGCCGTACGCGGGCTTACCGAATCGCTGCGCTACAACCTCGCCCCGCACAAGATCGGCTGTTCGCTGTGCTGCCCGGCGCTGACCCGCACCAATGCCTGGACCAGCGCGCTGAAGCGCCCCGAAGGCTTCGGAACCAGCGGCTTCCCCGAAGTGGCCGAGGGGGAGTTGCAGCAGTTCGGCACCGCCTTCGAGGAAGGGATGGACCCCTATGAGGTGGGCACCAAGATCCTTGCCGGGATGACCGAACAGAAGGGCCTGATCCTGACCCATCCCGAACATGGCCCCGATTTCGAGGAAATCCACGAGGCCACCATGGCCGCCCTGCCGGTGGAGGAAGCACCCGCTGGGCGCCTCAAGATCGAGCAGTTGCGCCGCGATGCGATGAAGGCGGCCGAGGAGGGGCTGATCATCCGCCTTGATGACCTGACGTAATCGCACCTTCCGCCTGCCGGTACCGTATTGGGCATTGGCAGGCCCGGACAAAAACAACATAGTGTCGGGCGATCCGGCGGGGCAACGTCCACCGGCTGGACGGGAGAAGTTAAGGAGAGAATCGATGTGCGATGAATTCACGGCCCTGGCCGATGATGCCACGCTGGCGAAACGGGGACTTAGCCGCAGGGACTTCGCGGCGATCAGCGCGGCTGCTGTGGGAACCCTTGCCGCCAGCTCCGCCTGCGCTGCCCAGACCGGCGGCCCGGCACTGACCGAATCGACCGTTACCATCACCACGCCCGACGGGAAGATGGACGCCTTCTTCGTCCACCCGGCAGAGGGCAAGCATCCCGCTGTCATCATGTATCCCGATATTGCGGGCCTGCGCGATGCCTATAAGGCGATGGCCCGCACGCTGGCCGCGTCCGGCTATGCGGTGGTGGCGGTGAACCATTATTACCGCAGTGCAAAGGCGCCGGTGATGAACACGATCTCCGAATTCTTCGCCCCCGAAGGGCGCGAGAAGCTGGGGCCGATGATGGCCAAGCTCACCACCCCGGCGATTATCAGCGATGCCAAGGCGATCGTCGCCTGGCTCGATGCGAACCCGGCCGTGGATGCGACCAAGAAGATCGCGGCCGAAGGCTATTGCATGACCGGCTCCTACGCGGTGCGCACGGCCACCGCCGTGCCCGGCCGGGTGGGCGCTGTCAGCTCCTTCCATGGCGGCGGTCTCGTCACCCCCGCTCCTGACAGCCCGCATAAGCTGCTCAAGGGCACCTCGGCGCTCTATCTCTTCGCCATCGCCCAGAATGACGACAAGCGCAGCCCGGATGACAAGGTGGCCCTGCGCCATGCGGCGGAAGATGCGGGCGTGGGCGCACGCGTGGAAGTCTTCGCCGCCGACCATGGCTGGTGCACGGTGGATTCGGCCGCCTATGAAAAGGTGGAGGCCGACCGGGCCCGCACCCTCTCTCTGTGGAATTATTCCAAGATGGGCTGATCGGGCTTTTCGCCAGTCAGCCTTCGAAACAGGCCCCGTCTCACCAGGTGAGGCGGGGCCTTTTCTTTCCCGTTCGCCTCAGCGCAGATTCTTGCGCTCGATCGTCACCTCGGGATCGCCGCAAAGCCCGCAATCCTTGCCGGTGAAGCTCTTTGCGGCTTTCTGGCTGCCACGCAATTGCCAGTCCAGCCAGTCCACCGCGATCCGCGCGCCCTTGCCGCCCAGCGGCTCGTGATAGGTGCCGCCATGGCCCTTGGGCAAATTCACCATCACGGCGGGCACGTGGTTGATATGGGCGAAATCGTCCATCCCGTTGGCATATGCGATGTCCGTCGGCCCGCCCTGAATGTAGATCACGGGCGTGTGGATCTTCGCCAGCGCGCTCTTGGGCAGTTCCATGCCGGGAATGCCCAGGCTGGGATCGGTCAGCAGCCCGCTGTTCTGGATCACCAGCGTGTCGAGACGCGGATCGGGCGCGATCTCCAGCGCCTGAATGCCGCCGCAGCTGAAGCCGCCCGCCGCAATCGCCTTCTCGTCGATCAGGCCGGAATAGGGGCTGCCGCTGCGGGCATTTTCGGCCAGCGCCCAGTCGAGCGCACTGGTGAGGTCTGCGGCTGTGGTGGGCGGCGGAGGATAGGAGCCATCGGCATTGCGCCCGCGCGGCGGGGCCTTGGGATCATGCGCATTGGGGCCGCTGCGCCATTTGCCGGGCGCGATCACCAGATAGCCATAGGATGCGATCTGCGAGAGATGCAGGCGCGAACTGGTGGCATCGTCCGCACAGGCGCCATTGCCCCATACGAACAGGCCCAGCTTGCCCTTGCCGACCTTGGAAAGATCCGCCGGGCGGTAGATCACATGATCGGGCAGGGATGGATCGACCTCGATCAGGGAGGGGAACGGCCCGTCGCCTGACGTATCGGGCACCTTGTCCCGCTCCGCTTCGAGCTTGGCTTCGTCGGCCGGTGTGTTCTGTGCGGCGGCCTGCGCCGCCATGCCGGCCGTTGCCAGCATGGCCAGTACCCCGGCCAGATAATTCGCCTTCATCCTCATCGCCTTCCCCTTCTTTTCTCGCGGCTCTATTCGAACCAATAGGCCATTCCCCGCATTTCCAGGCTGACCCGCGCGGGCGCATCCTCGCCCACCAGCGGATTATCGAAGGCGCCATGCGGCATCAGCTGGGCCTTTTCCGGATCGCTCTCGCTGGTCTTGAACACGATCGCCTCGTCGGGTCGCATGTCGCTGTAATAATACCAGCGGTGCGCCGGATTATGCCGGATGACGTAATTGCCGAAGCTCCATTCGGGCGAGCCGTCGGGCGGATCGAAGATCGCAAGGCAGTCGATCAGATCGCCCTCGTCCACGCTGGGCCAGGCGCACAGGGCCAGCGGTACATCCTGCGGGGGGTCGGAAAGCACTCGCCAGACGTTATATTGCGCGCTGCGGACGATCTTGCGGGTGCCGGTGATGTCCGGGCCGGGCGCGCTCTGGTCGCGGGCCGCCGCCGCTGCCGATACCGACATGTCGACATGGGCGAAGCGGGCAGGATGGGAATTGTCGGTGCTGCCGGTCCGGCCGCTGCGCTCCGAATAGCGCAGGATGCCGCGCGGCATCATGGCGATATGATCTGCCCCGGTGACATCCTTCAGCAGCGCCTCGATCTCGCCCGCATGGATGCGGGCGATGGCGTCCATGTCGGTCAGATCGGACAGGGCGCTGGCATGGCTGACGAGGATGAAGCCCTCGCGGTCGAGCGAGGTGTCCATCCCCCGCGCGTCCGCGATCTCCACTTCCACCGGGGCGAGCGGGACATAGTCCTTCTCATGGGCGTTGGCGTAGAAATAAGGCTGCGTGCCGGTATCCTCGGTATAGCCGATTTCCGCACGCACGCTGCCGCCTGCCATATGTCCCGCTTCCTCTCCGTTACGGCGTTCCGCCTTCAGGCGAAGTCTTCCGTGTCGATCGTCGGCCTGATCGCATCGTGATAGCGATGGCCGGCCACGGTCTGTTGGTTGATCAACGCATCGGCCCGGTCAAGCACATCCTGCGATATGGCCACGCTGGCGGCGTTGTAATTGTCTTCCAGATGCTGGAGGCTGGTGGTGCCGGGAATGACGTGGATATTGTCGCCGCGGCTCAGCACCCAGCGATTGGCCAATTGGCCCGGCGTCACGTCAGCCTCGGCTGCAAGAGCGGCGAATTGCTCGATCAGCGCCAGGTTCTTCGGCCAGTTTTCGGCATTGAAGCGCGGCATCTGGAGGCGCAGGTCGCCCTGTTCCAGCGTCGCCGGGTCTTTCAGCACGCCGCCCAGCGCCCCGCGCCCCACGGGGGAGAACGCCACCAGCGCAATGCCCAGTTCCTTGCAGGTGTCGAGCACGCCCAGTTCGACATTGCGGGTCCACAGCGAATATTCGGTCTGCACCGCGCCCACCGGATGGACGCCATGCGCCTCGCGAATATGGGCGGAGCTCCATTCGGACACGCCATAGGCGCCGATCTTGCCCGCATCGATCGCATCCTTCAGCGCGCCGACGGAATCCGCGATCGGGACCTTGGGATCGAAGCGGTGCATGTAATAAAGGTCGATATGATCGGTCTCGAGCAGCTTGAGGCTGGTCTCCACGGCGGCGGCAATCGCCTCGGGGCTGCAATCGACGCCGCGCTTGGGGCCTTCCACCACGATGCCGCATTTGGACGCGAGGAAGAATTCGTTGCGGCGTCCCTTCAGGGCGGAGGCGATCAGCGCCTCGTTCTTGCCCGCGCCATAGATCCGCGCCGTGTCGAGATGGTCATAGCCAAGGTCCAGCGCGCGGTTGAGCAGCTTGACGCCATCCTCATGGCTGGGCGGCGTGCCATAGGCCCAGGACAGGTTCATGCAGCCGAGGCCGACAGGATGGACGGAACGGTTTGCCAATTGGCGCTTCATGGATTTCCTCGTCAGGAGCGTGGAGGGTTCTGCGGATGGAGGCGGCAGGCCGCCGTGCCGGCCCTCTTTAGCCAGACGGCGCGCGATGGCAAATGGGTGGATGAGCCAAGGGCGCGCTCAGTGTGAAGACAGTGCGCTCTTCGCCCAGTCGAGATAGTCGGTGATGCTGGCATGCATCGCTTCGGACGAATGGATATAGTCCTCGCGGCTGGTGGCGATCGCGTGCATCGACCATTTGGCCTGATGGTTCGCCAGCCGGTTGCGCACATTGTCGAGCCGGTGCTGGAACTCGGCGAACAGTTCGGGGCGGTAGCGCAGCCGTTCGTCCGCTGGCAGATTGCCGATCAGATTGCCGGTCTCGGTCGAGAATTCCTGCCTCAGGGAAACGATCTGCTGGCTCACGTCCGGCCCCGCCTTTTGGACGACAACGCGCATCTGCCGGTTGATCCGGTCCATACTGCCTAAAATGCGCTCAAGCTCAGCCAACGCGAATACTCCCCCAAGTCTCGCAAAAACACGGGCCCAACGCCTAAATCGTTGAGCCCGTGCAATGATTTACTCTGGAATGTTAAATCCGCAACCGGAACCGCGCCGAAAGGTTGGAGAATCGGCGCGGCGGTGCGGAAATCAGGACCAGCCGTCCTGCGCTTCCAGGCTGGCGGCCAGTTCGCCGATCACGCGATAGCAATCGAGCACGCTGGCGACCGAGGAATTGGGCTCGCGCCCTTCGCGGATCGCGGCGATGAATTCGCGGTCCTGCAGCTCGATGCCATTGTTCGACACGGTGACGCCGGTCAGGTCGATCGGTTCTTCCTTGCCGGTGACGAGATCGTCATAGCGCGCGATATAGGTCGCGCTGTCGCCGATATAGCGGAAGAAGGTGCCCAGCGGGCCGTCATTGTTGAACGAGAGCGAGAGAGTGCAGATCGCGCCCGTTTCGCTCTTGAGCTGGATCGACATGTCCATCGCGATGCCCAGTTCGGGGTGCTTGGGTCCCTGGATGGCATTGGCGGTGACGATCTTGCCTGCCTGATAGGCGAACAGATCGATCGTGTGGGCCGCGTGGTGCCACAGCAGATGGTCGGTCCAGCTGCGGGCCTCGCCCTTGGCGTTCATGTTCTTGCGGCGGAAGAAATAGGTCTGCACATCCATCTGCTGGATGTTCAGCTCGCCCGCCACGATCTTGTTGTGAACATATTGGTGGCTGGGATTGAAGCGGCGGGTGTGGCCCACCATGCAGACCAGCCCGGTTTCCTGCTGCTTTTTCACGACAGCTTCGGCATCGGCCCAGCTGTCGGACAGGGGGATTTCCACCTGTACATGCTTGCCCGCATTCATGCAGGCGATGGCCTGTTCGGCGTGCAGCTGGGTGGGGGTGCACAGGATCACCGCGTCCACATCGTCGCGCTCCAGCGCTTCCGACAATTCGGTGCCCGAGTGCTTGGCGCCATATTTGGCGGCAACTTCCGCGGCCTGTTCGGCGCGGCGGGAAATGATCGAGGTGATTTCGACGCCGTCGATATTCTTCAGGCCGTCGAGGTGCTTTTCACCGAAGGCGCCGGCGCCGGCGAGTGCAATGCGCATGGTTCTTCTCCAAAATTCTCGTCGTCCCGGACTTGATCCGGGACGACGTGTAACTATCAGGCCCCGGCGGCGAGGCTGTGGCCGCTCATCACCACGCGCGGGTCGAGCGCTTCGCCGGCCGTTTCTTCCGGCTGGAGGATCAGCGCGCCCAGCGCGGTGTTGGAAGCCGGGATGTGGTAGAAGCGATAGAGATCCTTCACCTTGTCACCCAGCGCGCCGCGCATGATCAGCCACATCACCAGCTCGATGCCTTCGCTGCCTGCTTCGCGCAGATATTCGATATGCGGCATCATGCTGAGCGTTTCGGGATCTTCGATCAGCTTCTCGATGAAGTTGAGATCGAATTCCTTGTTGATCAGGCCCGCGCGGGGCCCCTGCAGCTGGTGGCTCATGCCGCCCGTGCCCCAGACATGGACGTTCAGGTCTTCGGGGAAGCTTTCCACCGCGGCGCGGATGGAATCGCCCAGGTTGAAGCAGCGGCGGCCCGACGGCGGCGGATAGGTCACCACGTTCACCGGGAAGGGGATGATCTTGCAGGGCCATTCGTCAGGCTCGCCGAACATCATCGAAAGCGGCACGGTGCAGCCGTGGTCCACGTCCATCTTGTTGAAGATGGTCATGTCGAAATCGTCGAGGATCAGGCTCTGGGCGATGTGCCAGGCAAGGTCGGGATGGCCGATCACGTCGGGCACGGGGCGCGGGCCCCATCCTTCGTCGGCCGGCTTGAAGCTCTCGGCGCAACCGATCGAGAAGGTCGGGATCACGTTCATGTCGAAGGCGGAAGCGTGGTCATTATAAACCAGCACGACCACGTCGGGCATGTTGCCCGGCTGCTTGATCCATTCCTTGATCGGTTCGTAGCCCTTGAACACCGGACCCCAATATTCATTGTCCGAAGTCTTGGTCTGCAGGGCGGCGCCCAGCGCGGGAATGTGGCTGGACGTAATGCCCGTAGTAACGCGTGCCATGATCAGAAACCTCCCTTGATCGAGCGCACGCCTTCGGGCGAACGGCCACCATTGATCATCATTTGTGCATATTCTTCCTGGGTCATTCCGGTCATCGAACCGGCGGCGAACTGGAAGCTCTTGCCATCGGTGGAGAACAGCTTGGACAGGAAGTAGACGTTGCCGCCTTCATCGATCATCGCATTGTAATTGCGGTCCAGCACGGCCTGCTTGGCGGCGGGCGTCAGGTTCCACTCGTCCAGATAGGCGCTTTCGTCGGCCTTGAACCGCTCGCGGTTCTCTTCCTTCATCAGGCTCATGGCGAACTGGTTCAGCCAGTAGCCCTTGCGCGCGCGCTTCGCGGTGAACACCCGGGTGCCCGGGATATCGTCGAATGCCGCGAGGTATTCGTGGATGTCGATCCTCTGCTTCTTTTCGCTCATTGGTCTTTCCATTCGTAGCTCAGGGGCGCCTCTCGGAAGGCGAACCGGTCAATATGGCGCTCGATCACGCCGCGCAGGTGGTGGTTGCGTTCGGCATCGCCCGTGACGAGGGTGATCGCGATCCCCTCCGGGCGGGCCTGCATCGTCGCACTCTCGATCTCGGAAAAGGGAAACGCGCCCAGTCCGTCGACATAGCTGGTGGCCATCTTGTGGCTCCAGTGGCTGACGATCTGCTGGATGTAGCGATCCGGCTTGGCGCAGGGCGCAAAGCCGATTGCCACGCAGGGAGTGTCGGCCTGCGCACTATCGACGGGGGCGGTTTCGCTTTCTGTCACAGGCCGCGATCCTTCAGCTTCGCATCAAGCCGCGGGAACACCTTGCGGGCATTGCCTTCGAAGATGGCGTGGCGTTCCGCATCGGAGATGTCCAGCGCATCGACATAGCGCTTGGTGTCGTCGAAATAATGGCCGGTCGTCGGGTCGATCCCGCGCACCGCGCCCACCATTTCGCTGCCGAACAGGATGTTCTTGTTCTCGATCACGTCGGCCAGCAGGTCGATGCCCGGCTGGTGATAGACGCAGGTATCGAAGAAGATGTTGTTCATCAGATGCTGGTCGAGGCTGGGCTTCTTAAGCATGTCGGCCAGGCCGCGATACCGGCCCCAGTGATAGGGCACCGCGCCGCCGCCATGCGGGATGATGAAGCGCAGGGTCGGGAAGTCGGAGAACAGATCGCCTTCCAGCAGCTGCATGAAGGCCACCGTATCGGCGGCAAGGTAATAGCCGCCCGTGGCGTGCATCGCCGGGTTGCAGCTGCCCGAGACGTGGATCATCGCCGGAACGTCCAGCTCCACCATCTTCTCGTAGAAGGGATACCAGAATTTGTCGGTCAGCGCCGGCTGCTTGAAATAGCCACCGCTGGCATCGGGGTTCAGGTTGCAGCCGATGAAGCCCAGTTCGGTCACGCAGCGTTCCAGTTCCGCGATGGAGCTGGTCATGTCCGCTTCCTGCGACTGGGGCAGCATGCATACGCCCACGAAGGTTTCGGGGAACAGGCCGACGACGCGGCCGATCAGATCGTTGCAGGCGCGCGCCCATGGCACGGCGACCGACTGGTCGCCCACATGCGGGGCCATGGCGCTGGCGCGGGGGGAGAAGATCGTCAGATCCGCACCGCGTTCCTTGATCAGGCGCAGCTGGTTCTGTTCGATGGTCTCGCGAATCTCGTCATCGGAAATTTCCGGATAGGCCGGCGCGGCCACGCCTGCCTTGAAGGCGGCCTTCTGCTCCTCGCGCCAGGCATCGTGCCCCTTGGGCAGGACGGTGTAATGGCCGTGGCAGTCGATCACCATTGTCATGTCTAGACTCTCTCCGTTCAGTCCGGGCGCTTGAAGCCCGGCGATGCCTTGATTGCATCGATCTTCGCCCGCAAGCCCTTTGGCGGCGAAATTGCAAGATCGCCGATGGCCTGCTGCCAGTTGACGGTATTTTCCGTCATCATCGGCGCAATGGCCAGCGCGGCTACCGTCTTGGCGGATTCGCGCATTTCCGCCGCACGTCGCTTGCCGTGGACGATCATCCGATCGAGATTGTAATCCGCCCGCTCCGTCCAGCTTACCTGTTTCTCGCTGGCGTCCAGCGAGGCGAGAACTTCGTCCAGCACGCCGGCGGAATCGGCGGCCAGCACCAGTTCGGCGGTAAGTGCCTCCAGCCCCTTGACCATGACCGAGCGGATCATCTTGATCGCGCTGGCGCGGCCCACTTCCTCGCCCACGATGCGGGTGCGGCCGAAGCCCAGGGTGTTGAGATTGGCCATCGCCGCGGCTGCCGCCTCGCCCGAGATCAGCAGGGGCACGGAAAGCGCCGCGGGATCGACCGGGGCCATCACGGCGACATCCACGTAAAGCCCGCCCATCTCCTCCACGCAGGCGGCGGCCTTGCGCTTGGTTTCGGGGGCTACGGAATTCATGTCGCACCAGATCGTGCCGGGCGTGAGGAAAGGCGCGTAATCGCGCGCGACGGCAAGGGCGGAATCGGCGGTAACCAGCGAGAGCACGATCCCGGCGCCCATCAGCGCCTCTTCCGCGCTGGCGCAGGCGGTGACGCCGCATTCGCGCATCACGGCCCGCCGATCGTCCCGGATATCATAGGCGCGGGCGCTGCTGCCCCATTGCCCGGCGCGGGCAAAGGTGGAACCGGCTTCGCCGAAGCCGATCAGGGCCAGACGGGGCAGGTTCGCACTCATGATTCGGATTCGCCTGTTCCTCTCTGGTTGCGCGCTTAATGAATGTAAGTGTTACTTACAAGTTTACCCACGGGCGCATGCAGCCCACGGCAAGGCTTGACGCGAGGCGGTCGCCGGATGCAAGCGCCCTCTGCATTTTCCGTTAGAGTGGAAATTTCAACCCAAAGGCACCATTTTGCAAAGGGAGAGCCGAAGATGAGCGGAGTCGTCGTCCAGAATATCCAGCGCGCGCCGCGCGAGGTGGTCGAAGCACTCGGCGCCTGCGGCGTCGCCACGGTGCATGAATCGCAGGGCCGCACCGGCCTGCTCGCCAGCTATATGCGCCCGATCTATTCCGGCATGCGCGTGGGCGCTTCGGCGGTGACGATCAGCGTGCCCCCGGGCGACAATTACATGGTCCACGCCGCGATCGAGCAGTGCCAGGATGGTGACATCCTGGTGATCGCGCCGACCAGCCCGTGCGAAGACGGCTATTTCGGCGATCTCCTCGCCACCAGCGCGCAGGCGCGCGGGGTGAAGGGCCTGATCATCGACGCCGGCGTGCGCGACGTGCGCGACCTGACCGAAATGAACTTCCCCGTCTGGTCCAAGCGCGTCTTCGCGCAGGGCACGATCAAGGCCAGCCTCGGCAGCGTCAACGTGCCGGTGGTCTGCGCCAGCGCCTATATCGAACCGGGCGACGTGATCGTGGCCGACGATGACGGCGTCTGCGTGGTCAAGCGCGCCGATGCGGAAGAAGTGCTCAAGAAGGCACAGGCGCGCGAGGCCAATGAAGGCTCCAAGCGCGAACGTCTCGCTTCGGGCGAACTGGGCCTCGACATGTACGGCTTCCGCCAGAAGCTGATCGACATGGGGCTGAAGTGGATCTGACATGAACTCTGCACCCGTCATGTGGATGCGCGGGGGTACCTCCAAGGGAGGCTACTTCCTCGCCAGCGATCTGCCCGCCGATGTGGCGGAGCGCGATGCCTTCCTGCTGGGCGTGATGGGCAGCCCCGATCCGCGCCAGATCGACGGGATGGGCGGCGCCGATCCGCTGACCAGCAAGGTGGCCGTGGTGAAGAAGAGCGAGCGGGAAGGGATCGATGTCGATTATCTGTTCCTGCAGGTCTTCGTCGATCAGGCCATCGTCACCGATGCGCAGAATTGCGGCAATATCCTGGCGGGCATCGGCCCTTTCGCGATCGAGCGCGGGCTGGTGGCTGCCACGGGGGACGAGACGAAGGTCTCGATCTTCATGGAAAACACCGGCCAGGCCGCCGTCGCGACGGTGCAGACGCCGGGCGGAGTGGTGACCTACAAGGGCGCGGCGCGGATCGACGGTGTGCCCGGCACTCATGCGCCCGTGCCGCTGGAATTCCGCGACACCGCCGGTTCCTCCTGCGGGGCGCTGCTGCCTACGGGCAATGTGGTGGATGTGATCGAAGGCGTGGCCTGCACGCTGATCGACAATGGTATGCCTTGCATCGTGATGAAGGCGGCGGACCTTGGCGCTTCGGGCTATGAAACGCGTGAGGATCTGGAGGGCGAAGGCTTTGCTGCCATCCGCGCGAAGATCGAGAGCATCCGCCTTGCCGCCGGGCCGCTGATGAATCTGGGCGATGTGAAGGAAAAGAGCGTCCCCAAGATGTTCCTCGTCGCCCCGCCGCGCGCGGGCGGCGCGATCTGCACCCGCAGCTTCATTCCGCATCGCGCCCATGCGACCATCGGCGTGCTCGCCGCCGTCAGCGTGGCGACGGCCAGTCTGCTGAAAGGCTCGCCCGCCAACGATGTGGCGCAGCTTCCCGAAGGCAGCCGCAAGACCCTGTCGGTGGAACATCCCACCGGGGAAATGAGCTGCGTGCTGGAAGTGAACCACGCCGGGGAAGTCACCAGCTCCGCCCTGCTGCGCACCGCGCGCAAGCTGATGGACGGGGTGGTGTTCGTTTGATCCCTTCCACAACCCGTCCGTCCTGAGCCTGTCGAAGGACCGCCCTTCCTCCATGAGGCCGGGACACGGGTGAAGAACAAAACGGCCCTTCGACAAGCTCGGGGCAGACGGAGTTATTGGTAATGAGCACCGATCGCATCATCAGCTGGCACGCCAACCCTTCGAAGCCGAAGTTCACGCCGCCCCCCGGCGCGGTGGATGCGCATTGCCATGTGTTCGGGCCGATGGCCGAGTTCCCCTTCAGCGCCAAGGCGAAGTACCTGCCCGAAGATGCCGGGCCGGACATGCTGTTCGCCCTGCGCGACCATCTGGGCTTCGACAAGAATGTGATCGTGCAGGCCAGCTGCCACGGCACCGATAATTCCGCCACGCTCCACGCGATTGCGGCGTCGAACGGCAAGGCGCGCGGCGTGGCCGTGGTCGATCCGGCGATCCCGGAGGAAGATTTGCACATGCTGCACAATGGCGGCATGCGCGGCATCCGCTTCAATTTCCTCAAGCGGCTGGTGGACGATGCGCCCAAGGACAAGTTCCTCGAAGTGGCAAGCCGCCTGCCCGATGGCTGGCATGTGGTGATCTATTTCGAGGCCGATATCCTTGAGGAGCTGCGCCCCTTCATGGATGCGATCCCCGTGCCGATCGTGATCGACCATATGGGCCGCCCCGATGTGACGCAGGGGCCGGACGGCGCCGATATGAAGGCCTTCCGCCGCCTGCTGGAAAGCCGACCGGACATTCACTTCAAGCCCACCTGCCCCGATCGGCTGGACGGCACGGGCGATCCGTGGAACGCTTTTGCCGAAGCCGTGGCGCCGCTGGTGGCCGATTATTCGGATCGCTGCATCTGGGGCACGGACTGGCCGCATCCCAATATGCAGGACAAGATTCCCGATGACGGCCATCTGGTGGACATGATCCCCCGCATCGCGCCCACGGCGGAATTGCAGCACAAGCTGCTGGTGGCCAATCCGATGCGGCTCTACTGGGCCGATTGCGAAGGCGCGACCGTCCTGCCGCCGGCATCCTGACCTGCAGCCGGGCGGCTTGCCTGCCCGGCCGGCACGCCATACGCTGCACCCCGCCGTCATGCGCCCGCAATTCGCCGCGCGCATCAGGGCGGCGGAGGTGCGACGCATGACCGATATCCTCATTATCGATGGCCATCCCGATCCCGATCCTGCCCGCCTGATCCATGCGCTGGCCGATGCCTATGAAGAGGCGGCACGCGGGGCGGGGCACGGGGTGGAGCGGATCGATCTGGCCGCGCTGCATTTCCCGATCCTGCGATCCCGCCACGAATGGGCGGATGAACCGCCCGCACCCACTATCGCCGACGCGCAGAACGCCATCCTCAAGGCGCGGCATCTGGCGATCTTCTATCCGCTGTGGCTGGGGGAAATGCCTGCCCTGCTGAAGGGCTTTTTCGAACAGGTCGCCCGCCCGGATTTCGCCATCGGGCAGGGCCGGATGCCGGTGCCCCTGCTCAAGGGCCGCTCCGCCCGGGTGGTGGTGACCATGGGAATGCCTGCGGCTTTCTACCGCTTCATCTACCGCGCCCACAGCCTCAAGAGCCTGGAGCGCAACATATTGAAGCTGTCCGGCATCAAGCCGGTGCGCTCCACCCTGATCGGCATGGTGGAAGGCGCCACGCCCGAAAAGCGCGAGAAATGGCTGGCGGATATGGCGGAACTGGGCGCTGGGGCGAGTTGAAGAGGCCACTCCTCTCCCACAAGGGGAGAGGAGATCGCTATCTCGTGAGCCTTACTTGCCCGGCGTGATCCTCAGCATCGCGCCGTCATTCTCGTCGGTCAGCACATAGATATTGCCGTCCGGCCCCTGGCGCACGTCGCGCAGGCGCTGCTTGAGATCCTGCAGCATCGCTTCCTGCTTGCCGGAAGGATTGCCCTTGGCATCGAATTCCACGCGGACCAGCGACTTGTTCATCATGGCGATCAGCAGGTTGCCGTCCCAGCCGAGGAATTTGCGGCCGTGATAGAAGGTGAGATTGCCGGGGTTGGACGAAGGCGGCCCCCATACGGCCAGGGGATCGACGAAGCCCGGTTCGCCCTTGATGAATTTGGCGGGCGTATCATCGTAATGATGGCCCTGGGTCACATCCATCCAGCCGTAATTCTGGCCGCGCTGAATGCGGTTCAACTCGTCACCGCCGCGCGGACCGAATTCGGTGGACCAGATTTCGCCGAAATCGGGATCGACCGTCAGCCCGGTGGGGTTGCGGTGGCCGGTGGTCCAGATTTCCGGCTTCCAGTCCTTGTCGCCGACATAGGGATTGTCGTCAGGCACGGAGCCGTCATCGTTCAGGCGCAGGATCTTGCCGAAATGATTGTCGGACTTCTGGGCCATTTCGCCATAATTGCGCTCGCCGCTGGCGATGAACAGATAGCCTTCGCTGTCAAAAGCCATGCGCCCGCCATAGCTGCCAAAAACGGGGCCCTGGCCGCAACACCTTGTCGGCACCGGTTCCTTGCCGAACCAGGCGTCGGCCACGAAGATGTCCTTCACGTCGGACAATTGGTGGCTGCCGTCCCATTTGGCGCGCAGCACGGCCAGCGTGGTGTTCTTCGGATCGGCCGGATCGGCTTTGGAATAGCTGAGATAGATCAGCCGGTTCTTGGCGAAATCGGGGTGCAGGACCACGTCCATCAGCCCGGCGATGCCGACATGATAGACTTCCGGCAGGCCCGCGATCGGAGTGGGATCGAGCACGCCTGCCTTGCTGACGATGCGCAGGCGGCCGGGGCGTTCCGTCACCAGCATGTCCCCACCCGGCAGGAAGGCCATGCCCCAGGGGCGTTCCAGCCCCTTGGCGACCACTTCCACATGGACCTTGGCTTTCTCGGTCTGGAAATCCCACGGACCTGCGCCCAGCGGGGTGGGCAGGAAAGCGCTGGGGGCTGCCTTGGGTGCATCGCCTTCATCGGCGGAAGGCGCGGCCGGGGCAGCAGGAACCGCTGCCGGAGCCGCCGGAGCTGCTGCCGTATCGTTCTGCGCCGTGGCAATCGCCCCCGTACAGGCAAGCGCGGCACCCATTGCCAAACCGATGACCCGTTTCATGCAAGCTCCCCTCATCCCTGCCCGGACCGGTTACTGCCCCCGTCCGGAAATGCGTGCGATCGGCCCGCGATTTCGCGATGCCTTATGCGTTCTCATTAGGCCTTTGAAGCGGCCCGCACAATCGGGGGAATGGCGTGGATTGTGGTTTTACGGCGGGGGTGGCGACGATCCGCCCGCGCAAGGCGGGAGGAGAGTATTTGCGCTTTCCTACATGCAAGAAATCTGGCTTATCCTTGGCGATGACGCCTCTGCTTTCCCGCAAATGTCTCCCCGCTTCCGGGGCTGCACGAAAAGCGGATTTGGAAGGTGACACGCCCGGATCCTGCGCAGGGCCGAAAACCTACGCGAATCCGGGGCTTTCCGGGCAAGAGACCCCTCGCTTTCCCTGCACAAAAAGCCGTCATTTGCTGCCTCAAAAGGTTACAGTCGGCGCAGGCCGAAGCGGGCCTCTTCCGGTTTTGCTTGCCCGGGGCCTGCCCTGCGGTAACATCCCGCCATTATCGAAGGGGAGGACGGGCCGATGAACAGCTTTCTGATCGCCATTCTGGTGGTGGTATTCGTGTTCCTGCTGATGGGCGTGCGCGTTGTGCGGCAGGGCTATGTCTACACGATCGAGCGGCTGGGCCGCTTCACTCTGGCCGCCGAGCCGGGGTTGCACCTGATCATCCCCTTCATCGACCGGGTCGGCCAGAAAGTGAATGTGATGGAGCAGGTGCTCGACATTCCCGGCCAGGAAATCATCACCCGGGACAATGCCATGGTGGGCGTGGATGCGGTGGTGTTCTTCCAGGTGCTGGATGCGGGCAAGGCGGCCTATGAAGTGCACAATCTGTTCATGTCGATCATGGCGCTCACCACCACGAACCTGCGCACGGTGATGGGCTCGATGGATCTGGACGAGACGCTTTCCAAGCGTGACGAGATCAATGCCAAGCTGCTGGTGGTGGTCGATCACGCCACCGCGCCATGGGGGGTGAAGATCACCCGCGTGGAAATCAAGGACATCCGCCCGCCGCACGACATTTCGGAAGCCATGGCCCGCCAGATGAAGGCGGAGCGCCTGAAGCGCGCCGAAATCCTGGAGGCGGAAGGCGCCCGCGCATCGGACATCCTGCGCGCCGAAGGGCTCAAGCAGTCGCAGATTCTCGCCGCCGAGGGCCGCCGCGAATCCGCTTTCCGCGATGCCGAGGCGCGCGAGCGTGAGGCGGAGGCAGAGGCCAAGGCGACGCAGGTCGTTTCCGATGCCATCGCCTCTTCCGGCACGCAGGCGCTCAATTACTTCATCGCGCAGAAATATACCGAAGCGGTCAGCCAGTTCGCCACATCGCCCAATGCCAAGACCATCCTGTTCCCGGTCGAGGCGACACAGTTGATCGGATCGCTGGGCGGGATCGGGGAACTGGTGAAGGAAGCCGTGGGCGGTGGTGGCGGCAAAACGCCGCCTGCGCCCCCTGCCGCGCGCCGTTCGGTGCCGCCTGCCGGGGGTGGCCTGTGATGGACACGCTCTCCACGCTCGATTCGCACTGGGCCTGGCTGGCGATCGGCCTGTTCCTGGCGGCGGCGGAAATGGCCGTGCCGGGGGTGTTCCTGATCTGGCTGGCGGGCGCGGCTATCGTCACCGGCGTGCTCGCCTGGCTGGTGCCGCTGGGCCTGCCGCTGGAGATCGTGATCTTCGGCGTGCTGGCGATTGTCTCGGTCTTCCTCGGCCGGCGCTATCTGCGCGACAATCCGGTGCGCGAGGCGGACCCCAAGATGAACCGGCGCGGCGCCCGGCTGGCCGGCGAAATCGCCACGGTAACCCAGGCAATCGAGGCCGGATCTGGCCGGGTCCATTTTGGCGACAGCGAATGGCTCGCCAAGGGCGCCGACGCCCCCGCCGGAGCGCGGGTACGCATCACGGGCAGCGACGGGGCGGTGTTGCTGGTGGAGCCGGTTTAGGCCGGCGTCACTCTCAGCCCTCGTGGTGCTTTACCGCGCTGATGCGGGTGCCGAAGCGGCCGTGCTTGCGGAAGCGGACCATCCATTTGCCCAGGAACAGTTCCAGCGGCTTGGGCGCGATACCCAGCGCCTTGAGGCCGGGCAGCTTGCCAGACGGAACGCTACCGGCCTTGAGCATGATCCACTGGTCGCGGTTCATCGGCGTGCCGGGCAGGGCAGCGAACAGGGCGGAGGCGGCATCGGGCATTTCGAGCAGCAGCGGGCTGCGTTCCTGCCCCTTGGCGATCAGGCGATGCAGCTGGCCCATGGTGATGACTTCCGGGCCGGCGATCTCATAGGTCTTGCCGCCATGCTTCTTCGGATCGCCCAGCGCATTGCCGATCGCTTCAGCGGCATCGTCCACCCACAGGGGCTGGATCTTCGCCTCAGGGCCGAACACGGGAAGGATCGGCAGGGTGGAGATGAGCCCGGCGAACAGGTTCACGAAGCTGTCGTCTTCGGCAAACAGCACGCCGGGGCGAAGGATCGTCGCCTTGGGGAAGGCCGCCAGCACCGCCGCCTCGCCTTCCGCCTTGGTGCGGGCATAGGCGGATTCGGATGCCGCATCGGCGCCGATGGCGGAAAGCAGCACGAAGCTTTCAAGCCCGGCCTGCGCCGCGGCTTCGGCCGCCACGCCTGCGCCCCTGGCCTGAATGGCGTCAAGATTCCCGCTGAAGGAGCCTACCAGATAGACCACCGCATCCGCGCCGGTCAGCACTGCCTGAACGGTGGAGGGCTTGGTCACGTCGCAGGCGACAAACTGGATCTGGCCCAGATTGCCCAGCGGCTTCAGCTTGAAGGCGCGTTCCGGGTGGCGGCTGGCAATGCGCAACCGCGCGCCCCGGCGGAGCAGATCCTGCGCCAGATGCGCGCCAACAAAACCGCTGCCGCCCAGCAGCACTACCAGTTTTCCGTTCAGCGGGTCGCTTTTCGCCATGCCAGTACCGATTGCCTTTGCCTGCGAGTCCAAACTCGCGAGCGGCAATGCAACAAGCGCCGCTTCCCCGCAAGCACGCGATTGGCGGTGGGGCTTCCCATCGGCAAACGGCGCGGCGATAGTGGTGTGAGGGAGAGAGAACCATGCTCGATTACGTGGCCTATGTAGACCTGTTCAACACCGGCAATGACGAGGAAGTGATCCAGCGCTTCTATGCCGAGGATTGCGTGATGCTGAGCGCCAGCGGCGCGCGCCACGGCCAGCAGGGGCTGCGCGAGTTCCTGGCCTGGGCGCATGACGGCGTGCGCGAGGTGATCCGCCCGCAGGCCGTGATATCTGACGACCGGCTGCTGTTCGCCGAAGTGGACATGGATTTCCACGCCACGAAGGAACGCCCTGATTTCCCCTTCGGCCACATGTATCCGGGCGATCTCATCACGGTGAAGTTCTTTGCCAGCTACCGCCTTGACGAGCATGGCAAGATCCTGGAGCTGAAGACCATGGTCTGGCCGCCGGAACAAGGCGTCAGCAAGCTTCCCCGCCTTGGGGCCCATCCCAGCCAGATCGCCGCCTTCCGGGCTTATGGTGCGGCCTTTTCCAATGCCGATTTCGCCCGCTGGCCAAGCTTCTACACCGACGATGTAGTGTTCAGCCTCCACTCCTTCGGCACATTCGAGGGCAAGCAGGCAATCATCGATTTCTACCACCCGGTGTTTCAGGACATTCGCGAGGACGTGATCTTCGAGAGCATCGAGGCCACCGATCGCCATATAAGCGCCGTCGCCACCAGCCGCTTCACGGCCCTGCGCGATGCGCCCGATTGCGTGCTGGACCCGGTGAAGAAGGGCGATGTGATCATCGCTCCGGTGAAAGTTGACTACACTTTGCGCGACGGGCTGATCTGCCGGATCGAGGTGACCCGCAATGGCGAACGGGGCCACGAACCGGCCGCCGGATAGGACAAAGCGCCCAATCGCTGGCGTTAGCTTGCCATTCACGCGGTCCATCCTACATAAACAGCAGTTGAAAGGCAGGACTGACGATGAGTGAAGGACCCGATCCCAACCGCGACCCGGATCGTGAACCGGGGGGCAACCCCTGGATCAAGAATCTTGCCGTATGGGGCGGGATATTCCTCGCCCTGTTGCTGGTCGTCTCCATGTTCGGCTCGGGCGCTGCCCAGCAGGGCACGCCGCTGGCCTATTCCGATTTCCGCGCCAAAATTGCCGAGGGCAGCGTGGAGCGAGTGCAGATCGGGACGGACCGCATCACCGGCGTGCTGAAGAACAAGGACGTCTTCTCCACCGTTCCGGTGGCGAATGATACCGACCTGCCCAAGCTGCTGGAAGAAAACGGCGTCAAATATGAAGGCACTGCCCCGGCAGAGCCGAATCTGCTGATGTATGTCCTGATCAATGCCCTGCCGTTCCTGCTGATTCTGGGCGTGGCCTATTTCGCGCTGCGCCAGATGCAGAAGGGCGGCGGTTCGGGCGCGATGGGCTTCGGCAAGTCCAAGGCCAAGCTGCTGACCGAGCGTCAGGGCCGCGTCACGTTCGACGACGTCGCCGGTATCGACGAAGCGCGCGAGGAACTGGAGGAAATCGTCGAATTCCTGAAGGACCCGCAGCGCTTCTCCAAGCTGGGCGGACAGATTCCCAAGGGCGCCCTGCTGGTCGGCAGCCCCGGTACCGGCAAGACCCTGCTGGCTCGCGCCATCGCGGGCGAAGCGGGCGTGCCTTTCTTCACCATTTCCGGCTCGGACTTCGTCGAGATGTTCGTGGGCGTCGGCGCCAGCCGCGTGCGCGACATGTTCGAACAGGCCAAGAAGAACGCACCCTGCATCGTCTTCATCGACGAAATCGACGCGGTCGGTCGCCATCGCGGCCATGGCCTGGGCAATTCGAACGACGAACGCGAACAGACGCTCAACCAGCTGCTGGTCGAGATGGACGGGTTCGAGGCCAATGAAGGCATCATCATCATTGCCGCCACCAACCGGCCCGACGTGCTCGATCCGGCGCTGCTGCGCCCGGGCCGTTTCGACCGTCAGGTAGTGGTGCCGATCCCCGACATCGAAGGACGCGAGAAGATCCTCTCGGTCCACATGAAGAAGGTGCCGCTGGCGCCCGACGTCAATCCGCGCACCATCGCGCGCGGCACGCCGGGCTTTTCCGGCGCGGACCTCGCCAATCTCGTGAACGAGGCCGCCCTGCTGGCCGCGCGGCGCAACAAGCGCCTGGTCGCCATGCAGGAATTCGAGGACGCGAAGGACAAGGTGATGATGGGGGCGGAACGCCGCTCCATGGTCATGACCGAGGACGAGAAGAAGATGACCGCCTATCACGAGGCCGGCCATGCGATCGTGTCCGTCCACGAAAAGGCTTCCGATCCGATCCACAAGGCCACCATCATCCCGCGCGGCCGCGCGCTGGGCATGGTGATGCGCCTGCCGGAGCGGGACAGCTATTCCTACCACCGCGACAAGATGCACGCGAACCTCTCGGTCAGCATGGGCGGCCGCGTGGCGGAAGAACTGATCTTCGGGCACGACAAGGTCAGCTCGGGTGCAAGTTCGGATATTCAGTACGCCACCAGCCTTGCGCGCAACATGGTCACCAAATGGGGCATGTCCGACAAGCTGGGCCCGCTGCAATATGAAGAGCAGCAGGAAGGCTATCTCGGCATGGGCGGCTCGCAGCGCACCATGATGTCGAGCGAGACCAACAAGCTGATCGATTCGGAAATTCGTCTGCTGGTGGACAGTGCTCACAAGCGGGCCACCGACCTTCTCACCGAGCATCGCGACCAGCTGGAATTGCTGGCCCAGGCGCTGCTGGAATATGAGACGCTGACTGGTGAGGAAATCGACCAGCTGATCAGGGACGGCAAGATCGACCGGCCCGAAAAGCCTTCCGGCCCCGCCGTGGTCCGCCCGGTTCACGGCTCGGCCATTCCCAAGGCGGGCAAGCGCTACTCCGGCGGCGCGGCTCCGCAGGGCGCCTGATCGCACTGGCGAGGCGGGCCGGGAAACCGTGCCCGCCTGCCGGAATCGACAACCGCCGTAAGTTCAGACCAATAAAAGGGAGATTGCGATGAAGAAGTCTATTCTTGCCGCCTCGATTCTTGGCCTCGCACTGGCCACTTCCGCCTGTTCGCAGGAAACCGAAGAGAAGACCGATACCGCCCTGGATCAGGCGGGCGAAGCGGCCGATGCGGCAGGTGATGCCGCCGGTGCGGCCGTCGAAGACGCTACCGAAGGCGTGGAGAAGGCCATCGATGCCGCGGAAAACACGGCCGAGGACGTGGCGAAGGATGTGAAGAAGAACATCAAGGACGCCGCCAGTCCGACGCCCAGCGCGACCTGATTCTAGGCTGTACCCAGCTCTTCCAGCTTCGCCTCGATCGCCTGCCATAGCCGGGCGAAAGCCGCCGCACCGGCGGATTGCGGGGCGAAGCTGCCCAGCGGGGCCTGCCGTTCGGCCACCTGCTCTATCGCGCTGCTCATCGGGATCACTGGCCAGTCCGGCATTCCGGCCTTGAGCTGCTTGTGCAGGCCGCGCCGTGCATCGAACATCGACAGAACCGGCAGGATCGGCGGGTGGTGCTTGTGATTGGCCGCCAGATCCTTGCGGATCGCCTGCAGCGCTCGCTGTGACAGGGGCGAGGGTGGCAGCGGCACGATCACTACATCGGCGGCGCGGATCACCTGGGCGGAAACCTCGTTCAGCACGGGCGGGCAGTCGAGAATGATCCGCTCATATTTGCCCGAGAGTTGGGCGGCGAGCTTGGCCAGCCGTTTCTTCTTGCCCAGCGCCGTCAGGCTGCTGTCCAGATCGCGCAGGCTGTCGTCCGCAGGCAGCAGGTCTAGGCCCCAATAGCCGCTTGGCAGGATCGCATCTTCCGCTTCCTCTTTGCCCCGGAAGATGCCCGCAGCGATGCCTTTCTTCTTTGCCTTGGGTTCCACGCCGAACAGGAAGGCCGCCCCCCCGGAGGGATCGAGATCCCACAGCAAGGTGCGCTTTTCGCCCTTCACGGCGGAATACCAGGCAAGATTGGCGGCGATGGTGGTTTTACCCACACCCCCTTTCACGCTGTAGACGGCAATCACGGCCACGTCGTTCTCCCCCCGGCATCGGTGCGGGGGGATATTGTTACAGTTCGATGACGGCAGGCAAGTGCCTTGCATGGGTGGTCATCCGCCGGTCATTGCCAGCGGCCCCGCGCGCGCCACACACGGCAAAAGGGCCGCACCTTGCGGCGCGGCCCCTTAGGCTTGGCTTGCTCCGCGAACGGAGACTCAGGCCCGGATATCAGCCGTCGTAATCGGCGCCGATCGAGGTCGAGCGGGTCGGGGCGGCGGCAGTGATGCGCAGCGCCTCGGCCGACTGGCTGAGCGAGCCGATTTCGTCCGCTTCATCCTCGTCGTCAGGCAGCACACGCTGCAGCGACTGGGTGAGCGCTTCCTTGAGTTCCCGGGGCTTGACGGTCTCATCCGCGATTTCGCGCAGGGCGACCACCGGGTTTTTGTCACGGTCGCGATCGACGGTCAGTTCGGCGCCGCCCGAAATCTCGCGCGCACGCTGTGCGGCAAGCAGGACGAGATCGAAACGGTTCGAGACCTTGTCGACGCAATCTTCGACGGTAACGCGCGCCATAGGGCACTCCAGTGAAAATGAATCTGCCGGGAAAGCTTGGCAATTAGGTTCGGGGGTGTCGGAAGTCAAGGAAATGCAGCCACGCGGCCCCAGATGCGGCCCCGCGCGGCGGATGGCGGGCTTGCCCGCGCGCAGCCACTATGCTCTGTCGTGCCCGAGATGGAGAGCGAGAGACCAGAACCGGAAGGCCCGGCCCCGTTCCAGGACCTCGAACCCTTCACGATTCGCGCGCAGGGGCAGGAACTCACCTTCTATCCGAAGGGGGCGGACCGGCTGGCGGCACTGCTGGCACTGATCGAGGCGGCGCGCAGCACGCTGAAAGTCTGTTTCTACATCTTCGCTACCGACGAATGCGCCGTCCGCGTGCGCGATGCGCTGGCGGCCGCGGCGCGGCGCGGGGTGGAGGTGACGCTGATCGTGGACGATTTCGGATCGCCCGCCGATGCGCGCTTCCTCGGCCCACTGACCGAGGCGGGCGGCGCGGTGCAACGCTTCAGTTCGCGTTGGGGCGTGCGCTATCTGATCCGCAACCACCAGAAGATGGCGATCAGGGATGGACAGGCCGCGATCATCGGCGGCTTCAATATCGAACAATCCTATTTCGATCCGCCCGAGGCCAATGGCTGGAACGATCTGGGCGTGCTGGTGCGGGGCGATGCGGTGAAGCGCCTATGCGACTGGTTCGACCTGCTGGACGATCTGACCGACGATGCCCGCCGTGTGACCTTCATGGATGCGCGCAGGCGGGTGCGGCGCTGGGATTCGGGCAGCGGCACGGTGCGCTGGCTGGTGGGCGGCCCGTCGCGCACGCTGAGCCCATGGGCGCGCTGCGTGATCAGCGATATCGAGGCGGCCCGGCGGCTGCACATGATGGTTGCCTATTTCTCCCCCCGACGCGGCCTCGTCAGGCGGATCGGCCAGGTGGCCGGGCGCGGGGAGGCGACGCTGCTGCTCGCCGCCAAATCCGACAATGCCGCCACTATCGGCGCGGCGCGGGCCAATTACGGGCGGATGCTGCGCCGGGGGGTGCAGATCCACGAGTTCGAGCCGTGCAAGCTGCACGCCAAGCTCTTCGTGGTGGACGATGTGACCTATATCGGCTCGGCCAATTTCGACATGCGCAGCCTCTATCTCAATCTGGAGATCATGCTGCGGATCGAGGATGCGGAACTGGCGGAGCGGATGCGCGGCTTCATCGCGCAGCATTTGCCATGGTCCACACCCGTCACCCGTTCGCTCCACCGCCAGCGGCGCACGGTGTGGAACCGTATCCGCTGGACGCTCAGCTGGTTTCTGGTGACGGTGGTGGATTACACCGTCACGCGGAGGCTGAACCTGGGGCTGTAGGCCTTATTCGAAATCGTCGTAGCTGCGGCTGCTTTCCGCCAGATCGGAGAATTTGGTGATCTCGGCCTGGAATTGTAGCGGGATGTTTCCGGTCGAACCATGGCGCTGCTTGGCCACGATCAGGGTCGCGCGGTTGACCAGATCGCCGTGGCGCTGTTCCCACTCGCTATATTTCGCTTCGGCTTCGGCATTTGAGAAGCCGTTCGGCCCCGGCCCGTCGGGCTTGAGGGCATTGTGATAATATTCGGCGCGGAAGATGAACCACACCATATCCGCGTCCTGCTCGATCGAGCCCGATTCGCGAAGGTCCGACAACTGCGGGCGCTTGTCTTCGCGCTGTTCCACCGCACGGCTGAGCTGGGACAGCGCGATCACCGGAACACTCAGTTCCTTGGCCAGCGTCTTGAGGCCGCGGCTGATTTCCGAGATTTCGTTCACGCGGTTGTCGTTCGCCCGGCCGGTGCCCTGCAGCAGCTGAAGGTAGTCGACGATGATCAGTCCGATATCGTGCCGCCGCTTCAGCCGCCGCGCGCGGGTGCGCAGGGCGGCGATGGAGAGGGCGGGCGTATCGTCGATATAGAGCGGCAGTTCCGCCAGCCGCTGGGCCGCGAAGGACAGTTTCTGGAACTGGTCGCGGCTGATGCGACCCATGCGCAGGGCTTCGCTGGAAACCTCGGCCTGTTCGGCAAGGATACGCGTAGCCAGCTGGTCCGCGCTCATTTCCAGGCTGAAAAACACCACGCCAGCGCCGACCGAGCGCTCGATCCCCATCTCGCGGTCGTTCAGCAGCCGCTCGGCGCAATTGAAGGCGATGTTGGTGGCCAGCGAGGTCTTGCCCATGCCCGGACGGCCGGCAAGGATGATAAGGTCGGAATCGTGGAGGCCGCCGATCTTCTCGTTTACGCTGGTAAGGCCAGTGGTCTTGCCCGAGATATGGCCGCCAGAGTTGATCGCCGCCTCGATCTGGCTCAGCGCCGCATGAGTAGCGGTGCGGAAGCTGGAGGCTTCATTCGCGGTCGCCGCGCCTTCGGCCACCTTGTAGAGCGCGGCTTCGGCATATTCGATCTGCTTGAGCGGCTCGACGCTTTCGGACGTGTCCAGCGCATCTTCCACCAGAGTACGGCCGACGTTCACCAGCTCACGCAACAGGGCCAGATCGTAGATCTGCGCGGCCAGTTCGCGCGGGGCGAGCAGGCCCTGTCCATCCGCGGTCAGCCGCGCCAGATAGCCCACGCCGCCCAGTTCTTTCAGCGCCTCGTCCGCTTCGAAATAGGGACGCAGGGTGACGGGCGTCACCACGGCATTGCGATCGAGCAGGGTCAGGATCCGCTCATAGATGCGCTGGTGGACCGGTTCGAAGAAATGTTCCGGCCGCAGCGGAGTGGGCAGTTCCTCGATCACGCGATTGTCGATCAGCACCGCGCCGATAAAGGCGGCTTCCGCCTCAATATTGGCGGGCAGGCTGCGCCCGGGTGCTTCGGCGGGGGAACGGATCAGGAGGTCTTCATCGGCCATCCGCCCCTCATGCGCATGGCCGGGCAGAAGGTGCAAGCGGGCAGGCGACGGGGTCCCCTGTGGATATCGGGGACGGTGCAAATTCCTTGCCGCGTTCCTTCGCGGGTGCGAAAGGATCGGCAGCCATGGAAGACCACCGCATAAGCCATATCGCGCTCGACGAAGCGACGATCCTGTGGCGGAATGCGGATATCGAACAGGAACGCCGGGTCGCCATCTTCGACCTGATCGAGGAGAACCGCTTCAAGCCGGTGCGTGCCGCCGCTGCCGGGCTGACCGGGCCTTGGCGGCTCAAGCTGTCCGTGCATGACGGGCGGCTTTCAATGGAGATTTCCGACGAGGCGGGCAATCCGGTGGAAACACTGCTGCTGGGCCTGGCCCGCTTCCGCCGCCCGATCCGCGAATATTTCGCGATCTGCGATTCCTATTATCAGGCGATCCGCAAGGCTTCCGCGCAGGAGATCGAGACGATCGATATGGCCCGGCGCGGAATTCACGATCAGGCGGCACGGCTGTTGCTCGAACGGCTGGAGGGAAAGGTGGAGACGGACTTCGCCACGGCCCGCCGGCTCTTTACCCTGATCTGCGTGCTGCATATCAAGGGCTGAGCGAAAGGCGATTCCCCGATGGGCAGAAAGAAGCGATTTCCCACGCGCTGGCGCGTGATGGCGGCGCTGCTGCTGGTGGCCCTGCTGGGCGGCGCCTGGGCGTGGTGGCAGTTCATCCACTGGACCCCGTCGCGCAATGCCTATCCGGTGCAGGGAATTCTGGTGAGTGCGGGCGACGGGCGGACCAGCTTCGTTGCCTTCAAGGCCATTGGCGCGGATTTTGCCTATCTGGAGGCGTCGAGCGGCGCGACCCGGCGCGATGCCTCCTTTGCCCGCAACCTGGCGGCAGTGCGCTCCGCCGGACTGCAATTCGGCGCGGTGCATCATTACGATCCCTGCGTGCCGGCAGACCGGCAGGCGGCCAATTTCGTCACCGTCGTCCCGCGTGACGACAGCCTGCTTCCGCCCGCCATCGAACTCGACGAGACGGCGGACGAATGCGAAAAGCCGGTGAGCGATCAGGCGGTGGAAAGCGAGCTGATGACGTTCCTCAACCAGGTGGAAGGCCATGCGGGCAAGCCGGCGCTGCTGAAGATATCCCGGGCGTTCGAACAGCGCTATCACCTCGCCAGTGCGATCGACCGGAACCTGTGGCTGACCCGCGACCGGTTCGAGCCGGATTATGCCGGAAGGCCATGGACCTTGTGGACCGCCAATTCCGCGCTACGCTCCGAAGCGAGCCCGGTGCCGGTGCGCTGGGTAGTAGTGCAACCTTGAAGGACTGAGCGATGAGCGACGATTCCGACCGTGACGAGCTGGTGATCGCGGCGCGCCGTGCTCAGGAAAATGCCTATGCGCCCTATTCGAAGTTCCGCGTGGGGGCGGCCTTGCGCTTTGCCGACGGCACCATTGTGACCGGGGCGAATGTGGAGAACGCCAGCTATGGCCTTTCGCTCTGTGCCGAGGCGGCTGCGGTGACGAAGGCCATGAATGACGGCCATCGCGGCGGGCTGGAAGCGGTTGCCGTATTCGGGCCCGGCAAGGACCCGGTGACACCCTGCGGGCGCTGCCGGCAGATGCTGTTCGAACTGGCCGATCTGGGCGGAACCGATCCGATCGTGTGGTGCGCCAGCAAGGAAGAGGCAGAGCCGGTGCTGCTGTCCGCACTGCTCCCGCGCGCCTTTGGGCCGGGGAGCCTGGACTAGGGACCAAGGTTGAGGCTTTGCCGCCTCACCCCTCCAGCCACTCCGCCAGCGCCGCAAGGCAATCCCGCCCAAGGATCTTCGAGCGTTCCGGGCTCCATCCCTGCGCGGGGCAGGGCAGATCGTCATTGTCCTTGAACGGCATTTCCAGTGTCATCGAACAGGCGCCGAAGCGTTCGGCCAGCTGGTTGGTGGACATGGAAAGATTCGCCTGTCCCGGCCGCGCCACGGGATAGCCCTTCGCGGTCTGGAAATCGGGCGTGCGCCGTTCGAGGATCGAGCGATAGCGGGTGAAGGCCGCGCCCAGTTCGTCAGTCCATGAGGGGATGCCTTCGAAGCCGGCAAGGAACACCGCCGGGATCGCCTCGTCCCCATGGACGTCGATCGCGAAATCGACGCCTGTCTCATCCATCGCATTGCGCAGGGCAAGCACTTCGGGGCTCTTTTCCGCGCTCGGCTCGGCCCATTCGCGATTGAGGTTGATGCCCGCCGCATTGGTACGCAGATGGCCGCGCACAGAGCCATCGGGATTGGCATTGGGCACCACATGCAGGCGGCATTTGGCGCGCAGCACGCGGCCCACCGGGTCGGCCGGATCGGTGAGGCATTCCAGTGCCCCTTCCATCCACCATTCGGCCATGCCTTCGCCCGGATGCTGGCGAGCATAGAGCCACACCTGCGTTTCGCCTTCGCCCATTTCCAGGCAGTCGATCGGCTGCCCGTCGAGCGTGGTGCCCAGCACGCGGTGGCTCACGCCTTCATAGCAGGCGGATTCCGCCACCAGATCGTGATGCCGCTCCATCGAATAGGGGGCGAAATAGGCGAACCATGCCGTGCCGCCTTCCGGCGTGTAGCGGATGGTCAGCGTGCCATTGTCTTCCGCGCGGTCGAAGCTGCTTTCGGCGCGGGCCCAATAGTCCCGGTCTTCCGAAACGCAGGCGCGGTAGCCGCTCCAGCCATCGGGATAGGCAGAGGCATTGAGCCCGGTGATCTTCAGCACCAGCTCGCGCCCTTCCGCGCCCGAAACCCGGAAGTGGAACCACTGGAAGAAGTCCGACAAATGATCCTTGCGGATCGCCAGTTTCGCACTGGCGCCGGAAACTTCCAGAATTTCGATATTGCCGGCGTCGAAACCCGCGTCGATCCTGATGGGCTGCTTGCTCACTTTACCTCAACTGTCTCGCCATTGTTGCCGGGGAAGCCGCCGAACAGGGCGGCGGCCATCTTGGGTGCGCCAAGCGCGGTCTGTGCCAGCGGGGCATCGGCGCGGACGATGAAATTCGCCCGGCCTTCCCACAGGGTCTGCCCGCTCGCCCTGTCGCGGATCATCACGCCCAGCCTGGTATCGACCTGCGCCTTGGGCTTGCCGGAAAGATCGATCCCGATGCCCAGCCCCACGCCCGAGCCATAGGAGCCGACCGAGGCCCCGCCGCCTACGCTGACGGGGCTGCGTTCGCCGTCGGGGTGGATCGTGGTTCGGTCCAGTCGCACCACGGCGACCTGGGTTCCGGTTCCTTCGGCCACCAGCTCATAGCCCAGCCGGGTCAGCTCGCGCCCCACGGCCTGCCTGTAGCTTGCCAGCTCCAGCGATTTGGGATCGAGCCCCGGCGCGTTCTCCACCGCGATCGTGCCATGGCCGAGCTGGGAAAGCCGGGCCGCGTCATGGAAGCGGGTCACTTCCACCGGGCCAACGGGCGTCATGCAGCCGGAAAGGCCTATGGCAGCGGCGGCCGTGCAGGCGGCGAGGATGGCGGTGCGGATCCTTGTCATTCTGATGCCCCTCCCTGGGCGAGGCGCCGATTCTGGGTGCGAAGCGGCAAGGATGCAAGCGCGGCGTGCGGCGTGCAGCACTCGGCGATGCTGCGCAGACAAATTCGATCTGGGGTGGCGCTCGCCGCCCTCGGCGATTTCCGATCTCTGGAGCACCTGTGCGGAACGGGGTGAGGTGTCACCCTTCCGGTCAGCAAAACGCCCCATTTTGTGCGAAGTGTGTCACCCCCGCCAAGCCCGGATTCGAGCCGTTTTTCGAGGCTTTCCTCGCGGGAGAGTGTCACCTTCCGTTTCGGCTTTTCGTGCAGGCCCTGCGCGGTCCGGAAAGGCGGCGCGACGCGGGCCGGACATGCACGGGGCTGGGTGGAGGCAAGGCTGTTCATCACGCAGGATAGACGCCATTCAGGGGTGTGTAGGAAAGTGATTTCTGATGGGAGACAGGCAGAAAACGCCTGCTCTCCATCACGCCCGATGTCGTCATGCCCGTCGCAGCGATCGAGAAAGGCAGTCCACGGCCTAATTCAGCGAGAAGGTCTCGCCATTCTTGCCGGGGAACTTGCGGAACAGGGCCTCGGCCAGCTGAGTGGCGATGGCCTGGTTGGTCCATTTCTCGCTGCCATCGCGCGTGGCGATGTCGCCGCGGCCTTCCCACAAGACGGTGTCGCTGGCGGCATCGCGGATGCGCACTTCCACGCGGGTGGAAAGCAGCGCCTTCTTCGGCTTGGTAAGATCGATATTGATTCCCAGCCCCATCATCGTGCCGCGATTGGAAACGCCCACGTCCATCTCGCCGCTCACCGGCTTGCGGGGCAATTCGGCGGGTTGGGCCACGCCGTGGGTGATGCGCAGCTCGACGAGCTGGCCCTGTCCGTCCGGGGCGGTTTGCGTGTCATATCCGGCCTTGACCAGTTGATCGATCATCGCGGCCTCGAAGACTGCATTCTCTCGTTCGTCACCCGGCGAGGTGGGGGCGGCAGTGGGCATGGGTGGGCCATAGGTGGGGCCATCGGAAGGCGCATCGTCGCCGGGGGGCGGCATGTCGTCATAGGCCGCGCGGCCCGGCTGGCGGCTGCGCTGAGGCAGCGCTTCGTTGGAGAGGACCACCACTTTCACCGGACCATGGCCCAGCGCAGCGGCGGCATCGCCTTCCACCACGAAGCGGGTTACTTCCACTTCGCCTTCCTTGTTGCTCTGGTCCCCGCGCGGGGTAGCTCGGGAATAGGGCCGGTCGAAGCTGCTCGTGGGCCTGCCCCAGTCACTGCCTCCCCAGCCACCATTCCCCCAGCCGCCGCCCCATATGGGCGGCCCCGCAAAGGCCTGAGCCGCCGGAAGCAGGGCAAGGGCGGCAATGCAGGCAAGGGCAGCCCGCCTGATGGCGGCGGATCGCGGGAAGAGGCGGCGGGAAGAGTGGGGCATGGCGATCCGAACGTCCGGTTTTTCCAGTGATGTCACGCCCGGCCTATGCCCTTGCGGATTGCCCGGTTATGAACCGCACCCGCAATGTGCCTTTAACCAATCCGTCGTCCAGCAATGATAGCAGCCCGTTCATGACCAGACTTCCCGTGCTCGTTACCGGCGGTGCCGGCTATATTGGCAGCCATGCCGTCCTCGCTTTGCTCGATCGCGGCTGGGACGTGGCGGTGATCGACAATCTCACCACCGGCTTCCGCTTTGCCGTGCCCGATGGCGTTGCCTTCTATGAAGGCGATATCGAGGATGGGGCGCTGCTGGCGCGGATCATTGCCGAACGCGGCATCGGCGCGGTGATGCATTTCGCCGGGTCGATCATCGTGCCCGAATCGGTCGAGAATCCGCTGAAATATTATCACAACAACACCGCCAAGAGCCGGGCACTGATCGAATCATCCGTGCAGGGCGGGGTGAAGCATTTCATCTTCAGTTCCACCGCCGCGACCTATGGCGTTCCGGAAGTCTCCCCGGTGAGCGAGGACAGCCCGAAGCTGCCGATCAATCCCTATGGCATGTCCAAGCTGATGACGGAGATCATGCTGGCGGATACGGCCAGGGCCCATCCGCTGAACTATTGCGCCCTGCGCTATTTCAACGTGGCGGGCGCCGATCCGCAGGCGCGCACCGGCCAGTCCACGGCCGGGGCCACTCACCTGATCAAGGTCGCGGTGGAGGCGGCGCTGGGCAAGCGTGAGAGCGTGCAGGTGTTCGGCACCGATTACGATACGCCCGATGGCACCGGGGTGCGCGATTACATCCATGTCTCCGATCTCGCCGCCGCCCATGTGCTGGCGCTGGAGGAGCTGATCGCGAATCCGGGCCAGTCGCTCACCATGAATTGCGGCTATGGCCGGGGCTTCTCCGTGCTCGAAGTGCTCGACGCGGTGGACCGGGTGACCAACCGCACCATCACCCGGATCATGGGCCCCCGCCGCGCGGGTGACCCCGATTCGCTGATTTCGGACAATGGCCGGATCAAACAGACGCTCCCCTGGGTGCCGCAACATGCCGATCTGGACATAATCGTCGCCCATGCGCTCGCGTGGGAGCGGAAATTGAGCGAAATCCGCGGCGAAGGTTGACTTGGCCACCCATCACCCTTAACGGCGCGGCTTCAATTTTCAGCGGGTAATCCCGCAGACGAGATAGAGCCATGAAGATTCGCAACAGCCTCAAGTCGCTCAAGGACCGCCACCGGGATTGCCGCGTGATTCGTCGCCGCGGGCGGACCTATGTGATCAACAAGACCAACCGCCGCTTCAAGGCGCGCCAGGGTTGATGTCTGCCTCGCCGCGGCATTGCCGTGGCGGGATTTGAAGAGAGGCCCCTGCGAAAGCGGGGGCTTTTCTTATGTCTGCAATCCGTGACTGCGATCTGCCCTGTTCCGATTCGCCCCGAGGACTCATGAGCCAGACTGCCGGAAAACAAATCGAAGCCGTCGTATTCGATGTCGGGCGCGTGCTCTATCAGTGGAACCTGCGCTATCTGTTCGAGAAGCTGATCGCGGATGCCGGGGAACTCGACTGGTTCCTTGAGAATGTGGTCACCGAAGAATGGCACTTCGAGCATGACCATGGCCGACCGCTGGCGGACATGGTGCCGGAACGGATCGCGCTCTACCCCGAACATGCGGACCTGATCCGCGCCTATGCCACGCGCTTCAACGAAACTGTGCCCGGCCCGGTAGAAGGCACGATCGAACTGGCCGAGGCGCTGCATGAACGCGGCGTTCCGCTCTATGCCATCACCAATTTCGGGCATGAGTTCTGGGCGATGTTCCGCCCGGGCCGCCCGGTATTCGACCTGTTCGGGGATATCGTCGTCTCGGGTACGGAGAAGCTCGCCAAGCCCGATCCGGCGATCTACCGGCTGGCGGAAAGCCGCTTCGGCCATGCGCCGGAAGCGATGCTGTTCGTGGACGATAATCCCGCCAATATCGCCAGCGCGCGCGAATGCGGCTGGAACGGCCACCTCTTCACCGATGCCGCAGGGCTTGAGGCGGAACTGAAGGCGCTGGGCCTGCTGGCCTGATCCCCAAAGGAAAAGGGCCCCCGCGGCGCAAGCTCGCAGAGGCCCTCAGATCCCGGCCGGAGTGATGGGGCAGGGGGCCGGGACGGGGTAAATCGAACTACTTGTTGCAGCGGGCCAGCGCGGCTTCGTCCAGCGCGGCGTCGCCCTTGGCGAAGGAGGCGACCGCGCCGACCTTCTGGGCGAGGCGAGCGCATTCCAGCTCCGCGCGCGAACCGCCCTTGGTGCCGGTGCAGCTCGATTCCGCGCAGGTCCAGATCACGCCATTGAGAATTTCGCGGCGCGGCGCGGCGAGCGGCGAGGCCAGCTCCGCCTTGTAGAAGGCACCGCCGGCGGCAATTGCCGGAGCCGGGGCGAGGCCTGTAAAGGCGCCTGCGAGTGCGAGGGCGGAAACGGCAAAAGCTGCATTGCTGCGCCGGGCGGCGCGGAAAAAGCGGATCATCATGAATTCCCTTCGAAATTCCGTTGCGAATCGCTACTTATCCAACTAGGTTTTGAGTTGCAACTAAAAACGTATTGCGCTTTGGCGATGGGGCATGGTGATTAGGCAAGAGATTGACGGGAAGAGGACCGCCGCCCTGCGCGAGCAATTATCAGACGTAGTCGCCTGCGGGCTCCCGCAAGCGCTGGAAGTCATGGGCGAGCGATGGTCGTTCATGATCCTGCGCGCGGCCTTCAATAAGCTGTGCCATTTCGAGGAATTCCTCAGCGAGCTGGGCATCGCGCGCAACATCCTGTCCAACAGGCTGGCCAAGCTGGTGGAGCATGGCGTGCTCAAGCGCGAACCCTGCCCGGATGACCGGCGCAAGATCGAATATCGCCTCACCGAAAAGGGCATCGACCTGCTGCCCGCCATGCTGGCGCTGCGCCAATGGGGCGAGAAATACACGATGCAGGAGGCGTCGAATCCGGTGCTGGTCGATTCGCGCGACTGGCTGCCGATCGCCCCGATCACCATTCACGGCCATGACGGGCGCGAGCTGAAATATGCCGAACTGCGCTGGCAGGACCGTTCGCGACTGGGTGAATGCTGCGACAGGGAAACGGCCGAGCCGGACCCGAATCTCTGATCGTCAGAGCGCCCGGTACATCACGAAGGCATCGACATAGCCCAACCGCTTGTGCCGGAAGGCCTCGGGCAGGCGGCCGACCACCTGCAGGCCCAGCCTTTGCCACAGGCGCACGGCCTGATCGTTGGTGGCGATCACCAGATTGAACTGCATCGCCCGGTATCCGGCATCCTTTGCCCGCCGGAAACTGTCATGCGCCATGGCGCTGGCAACGCCTTTCCCGCGCGCGGCGGGGTGCGTCATGTAACCGGCATTGGCGACATGATCGGCAAGGCCGGTGGAATTGGGCTTGAGATAATAGGTGCCTAGCACCTCGCCGCCATTATCCGCCACGAACACCGCCTTGTCGGGCGCGAACCAATATTCGAACGCCCCATCCCGGTCGAGCGCGGGGTCGAGCGGATAGGTCGCCCCGTCGCGGATCACCGGCTCCATGATCGCCCAGATCGCATCGTGATCGGCGTGGGTGGCGGGGCGGATGGTAAGGTCGGCTGAGGACATTGCGGGGCTTTTCAGGTTCTGGGGGGCTGCCTTCTGTAGCTGAGCGCTTCGGCAATGTGAATCCGCCCGATCTGCTGCGCGCCCGAAAGATCCGCGATAGTGCGGGCCACGCGCAGCATCCGCGTATAGCCGCGCGCCGACAGGCGCATGGCCTCGGCCGCCTGCAGCAGCAGCTTCTGCCCGGCCTCGTCTGGCGTGGCATAACGCTCCAGCGCCTCGCCATTCAGTTCCGCATTGGTGCGCGCGCTGGTCTCTGCCGTGCGGGCGCTCTGCACCTGTCGGGCGCGGGCGACGCGGGCGGCGACTTCGGCCGATCCTTCGGCAGGCGGGGGCAGGGCGAGGTCGGCGGCGCTGACGGGATCGACTTCCACATGCAGATCGACCCGGTCGAGCAGCGGGCCTGAGACCTTGCTCTGATAATCGGCGGCGCAGCGCGGTGCGCGGCTGCAGGCCAGCGCGGGATCGCCCAGATGGCCGCAGCGGCACGGGTTCATCGCCGCCACCAGCTGAACGCGGGCCGGAAAGGTGACATGGGCATTGGCCCGCGCCACGCTGACCTCCCCCGTCTCCAGCGGCTGGCGCAGACTGTCGAGCACGGCGCGCTGGAATTCGGGCAGTTCGTCGAGAAACAGCACGCCCAGATGGGCCATGGAGACTTCGCCGGGGCGCACTTTAAGTCCCCCGCCGGTCAGCGCTGCCATGGAGGCGGAGTGATGCGGGCTGCGGAAGGGGCGCGTGCGGCTGATCCGCCCGCCTTCCAGTTCGCCCGCAATGGAGGCGACCATGGAAACTTCCAGCGCCTCGGGCGGGGTAAGGTCCGGCAATATGCCCGGCAGGCAGGAGGCGAGCAGCGATTTGCCCGCGCCCGGCGGCCCGATCATCAGCAGATTGTGCCCGCCCGCCGCCGCGATTTCCAGCGCGCGCTTGGCGGTTTCCTGGCCCTTCACCTGCTTCAGGTCCGGCCCGCGAGCGGGCTCGTCCACCTGGCCCGGTTGAGGCTCCGGCAGGCGCTGCGTGCCCTTGAGGTGATTGAGCAGGCTGACCAGATCGGGTGCGGCGCAGACCGGCACTCCGGAAGCCCAGCGCGCCTCTGCCCCTTGCGCGGCAGGGCAGATCAGGCCCTTGTCCTGCTGGCTGGCATGGATCGCGGCGAGCAGCACGCCGGGGGAGGGCACGATCCGGCCATCGAGCGCCAGTTCGCCCACTGCCACCCAGTCTGCCAGCTGTTCCGCATCGGTCACCCCCATGGCGCCCAGCAGGGCAAGCGCGATGGGCAGATCGTAATGGCTGCCTTCCTTGGGCAGATCGGCGGGGGAAAGGTTGATCGTGATCCGCTTGGGCGGCAGCGAGAGCCCCATGGCGGCCAGCGCGGCCTGCACCCGCTCGCGGCTTTCGCCCACGGCCTTGTCCGGCAGGCCCACGATGGCGAAGCGCGGCATGCCCGGCGCCACCTGGCATTGCACTTCCACCGCGCGCGCTTCCAGCCCGAGATAAGCGACCGTCGATACGAGTGCGACCAAGAGACCCCCAAATACCCTGTGCGGCCAGGACGATAGCGCCGCGCACGACGCTGTCCATCGCCCTTGGGCCGTTCCCTCCGCTTCGGACCTAAGGCGCGCCTTGGGGGAACGTCCGGAACAAGGTGAAAAACCCGTAAAGGAGGTTTGGTGACGCTTGCGCAGGTTCCTGCGGCCCAGATTCACAGGCGATGAAACGGGTCGCCGCCTTCCTTGCCGCTTTTGCCGCGCTTCTTGCCGTACCCGCCCATGCGCGGGCGACGGTGGTGGAAGTGTGGGAATATGAAGTGGTGGAGGATAGCCTGGCGGCGGGCCCGGCAGACCGCTTCGTATCCGGCGTTCCGCTGGAACAGGTGGCGGGCGTCGCCACCTATGGCCCGTTCCGCGTGATGGACAAAAGCCGCGCCGCGCTGGTGGGCATTACCGACGATCGCAGCCCGGCCCAGTTCGCGGCGATGCTGCGCGATTATCCGGGCCTCGTCACGCTGGAGATGATCGAGTGCCCCGGCACATTCGACGATATCGCCAATCTGCAGCTTGGCCGGATGATTCGCCGCGCCGGTATCTCCACCCATGTTCCGCGCGGCGGTTCGGTCCGTTCAGGAGCGGTCGAGCTGTTTCTGGCGGGCGCGCAGCGTGATATCGAGGATGGAGCGCGCTTTGCCGTGCATGCCTGGGAAGATGATTCGGGCAGGCAGGCGGGCGATTATGCAAGCAGCGCACCCGAGAACCGCAAATATATCAATTATTACCGAGAAATGGGCATGAGTGGCGAAGAGGCGCAGGCCTTCTATGCCATGACGAATTCAGTGCCGTTCGAGGACGCCCGCTGGCTTTCCGCTGAGGAAATGCGCGGCTGGGTGCGAAACGGGCGGGCACTCCATGCGCCGCCGCCGGTGGTGCCCCTGCCGGCGGCGGCACCACCGCTGGAGGAAGATCGCTCGCCGCGGCTGGCATATCTTGACTTGGCGGCGCTGCTCAACTAACCGCACCCCCAATCTCAATGGTCGTCTCGTCCAAGGGCGGGCGGCTTTTTTGTTGGCGCCGTGCAAGCGGCGCGTAGTTTGGAATTTCTGAAGGGTTCAGATCATGAAGCGCACTTTCCAGCCGAGCAACCTCGTGCGCAGCCGCCGCCACGGTTTCCGCGCCCGCACCGCCACTGTCGGCGGCCGCAAGGTTCTTGCCGCTCGCCGCGCGCGCGGCCGCAAGAAGCTGAGCGCCTGATTTAACGGCGTTTTCGCGGGTCCGGCCACGGCTGGACCCTGCGCATCGCACCGGCCCGCTGCCTTTCCTTGCCGTTCCCTTTCGGGCGGCCGGGCAAGGAAGCGGGCCGGTGCCGCTTCCGGCACATGGGCTTTCGGGCTAACGATATGAGGCCAGCGAACGATAGGGCCATGCCGCCGGAACTTCACACCTTGCGCAAACGGGCGGATTTCCTCGCCGCGAATCATGGGCTGCGCGTGGCGCGCCCCGGCTTCGTGCTGCTTGCCCGGCCCAATGGGGGGCTGGGGCTTCGTTTCGGCATCACCGTTACCAAGAAGATCGGCAATGCGGTGGTGCGTAACCGCATGAAGCGCCGCTTCCGCGAATTGGCGCGTACGATTCTGCCGCTTGAAGGCCTGCCCGATCATGACCATGTTCTGATCGGCCGCGAGGGTGGGGTCGAACGCGATTTCGCCCGGCTGCAGGAAGAACTGGCCATGGCCCTCCAGCGGGCCGCCCAGGGCAAGGGAGATGCGCCGCGCCGTCCGCGCGGGAAACGGCGATGAAGCGGATAATGATCCTTGTGGCGCGCTTCTGGCAGATCGGCCCTTCCCGAATCCTGCCGCCATCGTGCCGCTATGCGCCGTCCTGCTCGCAATATGCGATCGAGGCGCTGGAGAAATATGGTGCGATCAAGGGTGGATGGCTTGCGCTCAAGCGTCTATTGCGCTGCCACCCTTGGGGGGGACACGGTTATGACCCCGTGCCGTAAGAAGCCCGTGCAGCCCTTTGCGGCACGACCGACCGAAGAACTGACCGGAAGCAGGATCGCCAGTGGACAATAAGCGCAACATCATCTTGTTCGTCGTGCTCAGCGCGGTGATGCTGTTCGGCTGGGATGCCTTCTCGCGCTGGTATTTCCCCCAGCCGGCTCCGAAGCCCGCGGTCGAACAGTCGCAATCCTCCACCGGCTCCGATGACGATGCGCTGCGCCATTCGCGCACCAATCGCGAAGGCGGCCTGCACAATGCGGCCGATATCGCGCAGGAGCAGAAGGATCTCGTCTCCGATCTGGCCGCGCCTGCCCGCGTGAAGATCGCCGCACCCGATATTTCCGGCTCGATCAACCCGGTAGGCGCGCGGATCGACGATCTGACGCTCAATCGCTATCGCGTGGATATCGAAAAGGGCAGCGATCCTGTCCGCCTGTTCTCGCCGCTGGGCACCCCGGCGCAATATTTCACCCAGTTCGGCTTCACGCTGGACGGGCAGCTGGCAACGGGCGGCGACACGCCCTGGCAGACCTCCGGCGGCCCGCTCGCTCCGGGCAAGCCGGTCACGCTCAGCTGGAACAACAGCAAGGGCCAGCTCTTCACCATCAAGCTGACGGTTGACGATCATTACATGATCACGGCCGAACAGACCGTTGCCAATACCGGCGCGGCGCCCGTGGTGGTGCAGCCCTATGCCCTGATCAAGCGCACCAGCAAGACGGCCAGCGGCGATACGTGGAACGTGCATTCCGGCCCCATCGGCGCGTTCGACGGTTCGGTCACCTATGGCCCGGATTATGACGATCTGGCCGAGAGCGGCAGCGAAAAGCCCACCGGCCGGCCGGACTGGCTGGGCTTCACCGACATTTACTGGTTCTCCGCCCTCATCGCGCAGGACGGGCAGAATGCCGAAGCGAAGTATCGCTCGCTGGGGGCCGATACTTTCCAGGCCGATCTCCAGTATCAGCCGGTTACCCTGCCGGTCGGCAAGGCGACTACGCGCACCACGCGCATCTTTGCCGGGGCGAAGGAAAGCGATCTGCTGGGCGCCTATCAGGATGCCGGCATTCCCAATTTCAGCCGCGCTATCGACTGGGGCTGGTTCGAAATCCTCGAAAAGCCGATCCTGTGGCTCTTGAAGCACCTGTTCGCGCTGGTCGGCAATTTCGGCGTGGCGATCATGCTGCTCACCGTGGTGATCCGCGGGCTGATGTTCCCCATCGCGCAGAAGCAGTTCGCTTCCATGGCCGCGATGCGCGCGATCCAGCCCAAGATGAAGGCGCTGCAGGAACGCTACAAGGACGACAAGCAGAAGCAGCAGCAGGAGATCATGGCGCTCTACAAGGCAGAGGGCGTCAATCCGCTGGCGGGCTGCCTGCCGCTGCTGCTGCAGATCCCGATCTTCTTCGCGCTCTACAAGGTGCTGATCCTGTCGCTCGACATGCGCCACCAGCCCTTCGCCCTGTGGATCAGGGACCTTTCCGCACCCGATCCGCTGCATATCCTCAACCTGTTCGGCCTGCTGCCCTATGACGTGCCCAGCTTCCTGGCGATCGGGCCGCTGGCAGTGCTGCTGGGCATCACCATGTTCCTGCAGTTCAAGCTGAACCCGGCCCAGATGGACCCGGTGCAGCAGCAGATGTTCATGATCATGCCCTGGGTGCTGATGTTCGTGATGGCGCCCTTCGCCACCGGGCTTCTGCTCTACTGGTGTACGTCCAACCTCCTCACCATCGCCCAGCAGGCCTATCTCTACAGCCGCCATCCGCAGCTGAAGGCGCAGGCGGTGAAGGACAAGGTCGACGATAATCGGGCCAAGACCCGCGACAGAAAGGGCTGAGGGGCTTCCCGCTCGCCATGACCGATGAAATCGACGATCTGGCCGAACGTGCCGGCAAGCTCTTCTCGGGGCGGGTGGAGTTTCTCAAATCCGCGCCGGAGCTGAAGTTCCTGCCTGATCCGACCGTGCCGGAGATCGCCTTTTGCGGGCGCTCCAACGTGGGCAAAAGCTCGCTGCTCAATGCGCTGACCGGCCGCCGCTCCATCGCGCGCGCTTCGGTTACGCCGGGCCGGACGCAGGAACTGAACTTCTTCGAAGTGGGCGAGCCCACCCGGTTCCGGCTGGTCGACATGCCCGGCTACGGCTTCGCCAAGGCCCCGCCCAAGGTGGTGGCGCGCTGGAAGATGCTGGTGCGCGATTTCCTGCGCGGGCGCCAGGTGCTCAAGCGCACTCTGGTGCTGATCGACGCGCGCCACGGGCCCAAGCCGGTCGACGTCGAGATGATGACCATGCTGGACGAGGCCGCCGCGAGTTATCGCGTGGTGCTGACCAAGGCCGACAAGATCAAGGCAAGCGACCTTGCCGCCGCCATCGCCGCGACCGAGGCGGAAGCGCGCAAGCATCCCGCCGCCTTCCCGGTGGTCCATGTCACTTCGGCCGAAAAGAAGATGGGCATCGAGGAATTGCGTGCCGCCGTGCTGGCCGATGTCGAGCTGTAACAGCCTGCGATGATCGCCCGGGAGCTGATCGACACGGCGCAGGTGCCGGGCGGCGAGGAATTGCGCCTGTTCCGCCATGGCGGCGATTTCATGATCGTGCTGGATCGCAACGAGCTGATGAGCACGCGGATGAGCGGCTCCGAACAGGCGCTCGCCACCATGAGCTGCGAGCGGATCGCCGGGCAGCGCGCGCCCCATCTGCTGATCGGCGGTTATGGCATGGGCTTCACCCTGCGCGCCGCGCTGGCGATGCTGGGCAAGGATGCGAAGCTGACCGTGGCCGAACTGGTGCCCAAGATCATCGAATGGGCGCGCGGGCCGATGGCGGAAGTGGCCGCTGGCTGCCTTGACGATCCGCGCGTGCGGCTGGTCGAGGAAGATGTCGGGCTGGTGATCGCCAATGCCCGCAACACCTATGACGCGATCCTGCTGGACGTCGATAATGGGCCGGACGGTCTGGTGCGGCAGGAGAATGACCGGATCTATTCGCGACAGGGCCTGCTGGCCGCGCGCGATGCGCTGCGCCCCGGCGGGGTGCTGGCGATCTGGTCCGCCGGGCCGGACCCTTCCTTCGCCGCCCGCCTGCGCAGGGCGCGCTTCGATGTGGAGGAAGTGGCGGTGCGCGCGCGCAGCAATGGCAAGGGCGCCAAACATGTGATCTGGTTTGCCCGCCACGCACGGCAGGGATGAGGTTGCGATGAGCACGAACCGCGGGACTCTGGCTTTCGCGCCCCTTTTCGCCGCTGCGGCGGGCCTGCTGCTGGCAGGCGCTGCCCCTGCGGCCGATCCCGGTGCGCGCTTCCGCGCATCGCTGGCCGAAGCGCCGCTGGCGCCGGGGGTGAAGCCGAAGGCCTATGACGTCACCATCGTCCTCTATTTCGATTACCAATGCGCCTATTGCAAGAAACAGCACCTCTCGCTGATGGACCTGCTGCAGCGCGATCCGAAGGTGCGGGTGGTCTATCGCGACTGGCCGGTGTTCGGCGCGGTTTCGCAGCGCGCGGCGCGGCTTGCCATCGCCTCGCAATTCCAGGGCCGCCACGCCGCCTTCCACGATGCGCTGATGCGCACGCAGGGCAAGTTGGACGAGACCGCGCTCAAGGCCGCCGCGCGCACCGCGCGGGTGGATTGGGAAAGGTTGCAGGCCGATCTTGCCGCCAATGGCGCGAAGATCGATGCACTGATGCGGCAGACCGATAGCCAGGCCGCCCAGCTTCAGCTGGAAGGAACGCCCGGCATGGTGATCGGCAGCTATATCGTGCCCGGCGCGATGAACATCACCGGCCTGATGGACGTGGTGAAGCGCGTGCGTGCAGGCTGATTGGCCAAAATCAATTCCATTCGCGCAAAATTGGATTAGAGGGGCCGCCAATGACCGGGTTTCGGCTCCTCCTTCTGCGCCATCGCCATCTTGCAGCCCTGCTGCTGGCACTGGCGCTGTGCCTCAAGGCCGTGGTGCCGGTGGGCTATATGGTGGACGCCACGGGCGCGACGCTGACCTTGCGCATTTGCGACGGGCAGACGGTCAGGACCGTGGAAGTCGCGATCCCCGGCAAGAAGGCCGATCCGGACACTACCCGTGCGCAGGAAGCCAGCCATTGTCCCTATACCGCTCTCGGCCTGGGCGGGCTTGGCGGAACCGATCCGCTGCTGCTGGCGGCGGCGCTGGTCTTCATCCTGCTGCTGGGTTTCGCCCCGCTGGCGCCGCCCGTGCTGCGCCCCATCCCCTTTGCCTCGCCACCCCTGCGCGGCCCGCCCGCCCACGCCTGACCGGCTGGCCGGTTCGCCCGGCCACGCCCGCATGATGCCGCCTGCCCGCTGGTGAAGCGGTGCGGGCCCCTATGTCAGGCCGATCCCCATGAGGGGGACGAACGGGACGATTTTCCAATGACACTTCGCCTTTCCGCTATTCGCGCCGCGCTTGCCGCCGGCTGCTGCCTTGCCACATTTTCGCTCGCTGCCCCGGCCTTTGCCGAGGAAGCCGCCCCATCCGACGATGCCGCCACTCCCGCCGACCAGCTCGAAGCAGGAGACGAGGGCACTGTCGTCATCACCGGGCCGATCACCGGGGGCGAAATGGGCCGCAGCTCCATCGCGCGCCGTCAGGCTTCCACCAGCGACACCGCCGATATGCTGACCCGCATTCCGGGCGTAAGCGTGGCGACCGGGGGGGGCTTTTCCTCCATGCCCGCGATCCGCGGCCTTTCGGAACAGCGCCTCACCGTGCTGGTCGATGGGCAGACGATCGACATGTCCTGCCCCAATGACATGAATTCGCCGCTGTCCTACACCGATCCGCAGAATGTCGCCTCGATCCGGGTGCTGACGGGCGTCGCGCCGGTCAGCAAGGGCGGCGACAATATCGGCGGCGTGATCGCGGTGGATTCCGCCCCGCCGCAATTCGCCACTGGCGACACCATGCTGCTGACGGGCGAGGCTTCGGCCTTCTACCGCTCCAATGGCGACGGGTTCGGCGGCGCGCTGCGGCTGACGGCCGCCAGCCAGCACGTCAGCGCCACCTATACCGGTTCCTACACCCAGTCTGACCAATATGACGGCGGCGGTAAGGACGGGATCGTCCGTTCCAGCGAATATGCCAAGACCGACCATGCGCTGGCGCTGGCGGTGCAGAGTGGGTCGAACCTGTTCCAGCTCAAGGGCGGCTATCACTTCTCGCCCTACGAAGGCTTCGTGAACCAGTGGATGGATATGACCTCCAACAAGAGCTGGTTCCTCAACGCCAGCTATCGCGGCGTGTTCGACTGGGGCAAGCTGGACCTCGCCGCCGCTTACCGCGACACCGACCATGTGATGAACTTCCTGGAAGACAAGCTTCCCGGTTCCATGCCGATGAACACCGAAGTGCACAGCTTTGATGGTTCGGCCAGGGTCGAACTGCCGCTGTCGATGCATGATACGCTGCGCCTGGGCGGCGAATATCACCACCAGTGGCTCGACGATTACTGGCCGCCGGTGGTCGGCAGCATGATGATGGGCCCCGGCACCTATGTGAACATCAATGCCGCCACGCGCGACCGGCTGGGCGGCTTTGCCGAATGGGAACGCCACTGGAGCGACAGCGTCAAGACCGTCGCGGGCATCCGGTATGATCGGGTCGAAATGGATACGGGCGACGTGCAGCCCTATGGCACCGGCATGATGCAGATGCCGGACATGATGGCTGCCAATGCCTTCAATGCGGCCGACCACAAGCGCACCGACAACAACTGGTCGGGCTCCGTCCTGCTCACCTGGCAGGCCTCGGACATAGCGGCGCTGGAACTGGGCTATGCCCATAAGGCACGCTCGCCCAATATCTACGAACGCTACACCTGGGGCGTGGGCGCCATGGCGAGCCAGATGATCGGCTGGTATGGCGACGGCAATGGCTACATCGGCAATCTGGATCTCAAGCCGGAGCAGGCGGACACGGTGAGCGCCGCCCTCGCGCTGGGCGGGGCCTCGCAGGGCTGGTCGCTGCGGATCGCGCCCTATTACACCCATGTCGGCGACTATATCGACGCGCAGTTCGTGAAGGTGCTGACGGACATGATGATGATGCCGTCGCCCTTCGTGCAGTTGAAATTCGCCAATCAGGAAGCTGAGTTCTATGGCGTGGACCTGTCGGGCGGCGTCGATCTGTGGCGCGGCGAAGGGCAGGACGGCACCCGCCTGAATGCCACTGCCTCGTGGCTGCGGGGGGATAATCTCACCGATGGCGGGCCGGTCTATCGCCAGATGCCGTTCAACGCCCGCATCTCGCTCGACCATCGCCAGGGTGCGCTGGAACTGGGCGCGGAGCTGCAATGGGTGGCGGAAAAGACCCGCGTCGATGCGACCCGCAACGAGCTGGCAACGGCCGACTATGCGCTGGTCAACCTCAGCGCGGCCTATACGATCGGCGGGGTGCGGCTCAGCCTCGAAGCGCAGAACCTGTTCGACAAGGCCTATGCCTTGCCGCTGGGCGGCGTCTCGCTGGGCGATTACGGAGCGACCGGCGATCTGCGGGCAGTGCCGGGCCGGGGCCGCTCGATCAATCTGGGGCTGAGCACCCGCTTCTGATCCGCAAAAAAGGCCGGCCGCCCCCGAATGAGGGGACGGCCGGCCACGCTGCCACGAAGGGGGCTTCGACTGGCAGCTTAAGCCTCAGCGCTGCTCGCGGCGCTCGCCTTCTTCGCCCTGCTGGCGGCGGTCGCGCTGGGCGTCCTGCTGCTGCTGGCGATCACGGTTCGCGTCCTGCTCACCCTGCTGGCGATTGGCGCCGCCCTGCTGGCCTGCGCCCTGCTGGCCTGCGCCCTGCTGTTCGGCCTGACGGTTCTTGTCCTGGCCCTGATTCTGGTTGGGACGGTTTTCCATGGAGATACTCCTCTCGTCACGCCCTTGATTGGGCATGATGGCGAAACGAGCCTGCCGCGTGCGGCGTTCCAGCCCTTGCGGCGGGATGCCGGATGGAAAAGGCCGGATGCGGCAGATGTTGCTGACGAGCGGTAAAACGTTTTCCTACACGCGATCCTTCCGGCATAGACTCGCCGATGGAACGTCGACCCTATGAACCCCGCACCGCCCCCGTTCGCGCCCTGCGCGATGCCTGGATCAGGCTGGGGGTGCTGGACCCGGAGGGGCGGGATATTCGCCCCAAAGGGGAGAGTAACAGCTGTAACATCGTTCAGCCTCGACAGCGGAAGGATGAACGATTACGGCGTGACCCCGAAAGAGAGGCTGGCCCTGTGAAGCTCATCATCGGCAATAAGAACTATTCCAGCTGGTCGCTGCGTGGCTGGCTCGCCGCCAAGCAGTCCGGCCTCCATTTCGAGGAGCTGACCGTCAGCATCTATGGCGACGAGTGGGAGGAGACCAAGCGCGAGCAGGGCGATTTCCAGCCCTCCGGCGGCAAGGTTCCGATCCTGTGGGACGGCGATGTGGTGATCTGGGACAGTCTGGCCATTCTCGAATATCTGGCCGACCGCGTAGGGCGGGATCGCTTCTGGCCCAAGGACGATGCCGCGCGCGGCATGGCCCGTTCCATGGTGGCGGAAATGCACTCCTCCTACCTGCCGCTGCGCCGCGCGCTGCCGATGAACATCCGCCGCCGCTTCGAAGGGGTCGAGCTTTCGGACGAGGCCAAGGGCAATATCGTGCGCATCCTCACCCTCTGGGCAGAGGCGCGGGCGCGTTATGGCAAGGGCGGGCCGTTCCTGTTCGGCACCTTCTGCGCGGCCGATATCTTTTACGCCCCGGTGGTCAGCCGTTTCCTCACCTATGGCATCGGCGTGCCCGGCTTTGCCGAAACCTACATGCAGGCCCTGTGGGAGCATGAATGGATGCAGGCCTGGATCAACGGCGCCGAGGACGAGCAATGGGTGATCGAACAGTGGGAAGTGCCGCCCGCCAAGGCCTGAGGGGTCATTTGATCCTGTCGGTGGGGTAGGGCGTCCCGTCCCGGTGGAGATAGGCGTCCTTTGTGAACACCATGTCGATATCGGAATAGGCGCCGCCCCTGCTACGGTCCCCGGCGCTGACCACCACGAAGCTGCAATCGGCATCGCTTTCATTGCGCAGATGGTGGCCATTGGCATGGCCCATCGCCCAGGCGGCCACATCGCCTGCGCGCAGCACGGTGCGGCCATCGTCCTCCACCAGCACAGCCTCCCCGCTGAGCATCACCAGCAATTCGTCCTCGCCCTCATGCCAGTGGCGCTGGGAGGACCAGGCGCCGGGCTTCAGCACCACATGGCTCGCCCCGAAGGCCGTCAGCCCGCCCGCCGGTGCCAGCCTGCGCCACCAGCGGCCTTCCACTTCCCGGTCGAAAGGTTCGGGATAGCCGGTGGCGTTGGATTGCGGGATGGCTTCGACATCGAGCTTGGGCATGGCGGGGCACTCCTCCTTGTGTCGCCTGCGCATAGCCCATATGCGATGGCCCAGCCATGACAGAACCATCCGCGAACGTCACCGATCTTGCCGCCGCGCTGATCGCCTGCCCCTCCGTCACACCGGCCACCGGGGCGGTGTTCGATTGCCTCGAGGCAATGCTCGAACCGCTGGGTTTCGCGGTCCACCGCTTCATTGCGGGCGAGCCGCCCGCCGGGCCCGTGGAGAACCTGTTTGCCATCCGCAAGGGGCCGGAAGGATCGAAGCACTTTGCCTTCGCCGGCCATGTCGACGTGGTGCCCGCGGGCGAGGGCTGGACGGGCGATCCTTTCGTTCCGGAACGCCGTGCGGTGCCGGGCGGGGAACTGCTCTATGGGCGCGGGGCGGTGGATATGAAGGGCGCGGTCGCGGCCATGATCGCGGCGCTGCATGATATACCCGCCGATGCCGGGACGGTGAGCCTCATCATCACCGGCGACGAGGAGGGCGAGGCGATGCACGGCACGCGTGCCCTGATCGATCACATGCGCCAAGTGCATGAAATTCCAGACCTTTGCCTGGTGGGCGAACCCACTTCGGTGAACCGGCTGGGCGACATGATGAAGATCGGCCGCCGCGGGTCGATCAACGCCTGGTTCGAGGTGGAGGGGCGCGAAGGGCATGTTGCCTATCCCCATCTGGCCGATAATCCGATCCCCCGGCTGGTGGCTTTGCTGGCCGATCTGGATGCGATGGAGCTGGATGACGGGACCGACTGGTTCCAGCCCTCCAATCTCGAAATTACCGAAATTACCGTTGGAAATCAGGCTACTAACGTGATCCCCGCCCGCGCCTCGGCCCGCATCTCGATCCGCTTCAACGATGTGCACAAAGGCACCGAACTTGCGCAGAAAGTGACCGAGATTGCGCATAAACACGGCGCAAGCGCCCGCCCGGTGATCTATGGCGAACCCTTCATCACTCCGCCCGGTTCCTTCTCCGAAATGATCGCCGATGCCGTGAAAGCAGAGACCGGACTCACGCCCGAGCCTTCCACCAGCGGCGGCACGTCCGATGCGCGCTTCCTGAAGGATCTGTGCCCGGTGATCGAGTTCGGCCTGCTCAACGCCACGATGCACAAGCGCGATGAAGCCGTGGCGGTGGACGATCTGGAAACGCTGGTGCGAATCTATCGGCGGGTGACGCTCGCGGCGCTTGGGGCTTGCTAAATCCCTCCGCCATTGCGAGCGTGCGCCCGTTGCTGATCAAGCAGAACTGCCGGGGAATCCAAGCATGACCGACGCCGCCGAAATGGCAAAGGAAGCCGCACCTGCCGGCCACGGCAAGCTGCAACTGCGTATCCTGATCGGGTTCATCCTGGGCCTTGTCGGCGGGCTGGCGGTGCACAGCCTCGCCGCCGATGCCACCTGGGTCGACACTGTCGTGACCTATGTCACCGGGCCCATCGGGCAGATCTTCCTGCGGCTGCTGTTCATGCTGGTGATCCCGCTGCTGTTCTCCGCTTTGGTGGTGGGTATTTCGGAGATGGGCGAGATCCGCTCGCTGCGGGCCATCGGGATCAGGACGCTGGTCTATACGGTGATCGTATCGGGCATTGCCGTGGCGCTTTCGCTGGCGCTGGTGAATATCCTCAAGCCCGGTCAGGGCGTCGATCCCGCCGCCGCGCAGGACTTGCTGGCGCAGAGCAGCGAGAATGCCGCCGGCATCGTTGCCGCCTCGGCCGAGAGCGAGATGGGCGTCAGCCAGATCGTGGCCATCGTGCCCAGCAACATCGTCGGCGCGATGAGCAATAATGACATCCTGGCCGTGATGTTCTTCGCTTTGTTCTTCGGCATCGGCCTGCTGCTGGTGAACACGCCGCGCACGGCAGTGCTGAAGGATGCGGTGGAAGGCGTGTTCGAAGTGGCCATGCGGCTGATCGGCATCGTCATCCAGCTCGCCCCGCTGGCGATCTTCTGCTTCATGTTCAATCTCTCGGCCCAGTTCGGCTGGGACCTGTTGGTGAAACTGGCGGCCTATGTGGGCGTGGTGCTGCTGGCGCTGGGCCTGCAGATGTTCGGCGTGTTCCCGGCCCTGCTGAAATTCGTCGGCCGCAAAAGCCCTGTGGCCTTCTTCCGCGAGACGCGGGAGGCCAGCGTGATGGCCTTCTCCACCGCCAGTTCCAACGCAACTTTGCCCACCTCGCTGCGGTTGGCCGAAGGCGGGCTGAAACTGCCGCCGCGCATTTCGCGCTTCGTGCTGACCATCGGCGCCACCGCCAATCAGAACGGCACGGCGATGTTCGAAGGGGTGACGGTGCTGTTCCTCGCCCAGTTCTTCGGCGTGGACCTCTCTCTGTCGGACCAGCTCTTCGTGATGCTGGTATGCATCCTTGCCGGCATCGGCACGGCCGGCGTGCCCGGCGGATCGCTGCCGGTGATCGCGCTGATCCTCGGCGGGGTAGGGGTGCCGCCCGAAGGGATCGGCCTGATCCTGGGCGTGGACCGCTTCCTCGACATGTGCCGCACCACGCTCAACGTCGTGGGCGATCTGGTCTGCGCTCAGGTTATCAGTTCGCTGAGCGCGGAGGATGGGCAGGCGGAGGCGGCTTGAGCCAAGTTATGGCGTTGCTGCTGGTGGAAGGCCAACAGACCCTCTCCCCAATCACTCCGCCCGCTCATCCTGAGCCTGTCGAAGGACACGCGAGACATAAATTCTGGGAGAATTGCAGCCGGGCCAGTTCGCGGTTGAGCGGCGCGTCGGGCAAAAGGCAGCGCGTGTCCTTCGACAGGCTCAGGACGAGCGGAATTTGGAGAAGAGGCGCCTATGCCCCCATCACCCCTTCCGCCCCTTCGGCGCTTCCAGCACCTTCTCCCTGAACCCGCATTGCGCCGCCACCGGGCAGCGCCAGCATTCGGGCGTGCGCGCCTTGCAGGTGTAGCGGCCCAGCAGGATCAGCCAGTGATGGGCATCGCGGCGGAAGGGCTGGGGTACGCGCTTTTCCAGCAGCGCCTCCACCTTCTCCACCGTCTTGCCCTTGGCGAGGCCGGTGCGGTTGGAAACGCGGAACACATGGGTGTCCACCGCGAAGGTTTCCGCCCCGAAGGCGCAGTTCATCACCACATTGGCGGTCTTGCGGCCCACGCCGGGCAGAGTGACCAGCGTGTCGCGATCCTGCGGCACTTCCCCGCCGAAATCGCGCACCAGAATCTCCGACAGGGCGATCACGTTCTTGGCCTTGGAATTGAACAGCCCGATCGTCTTGATGTGCTGCTTCAGCCCCTCTTCCCCAGCGCCACCATTTCGACCGGGGTCTTCACCTTTTCGAACAGGGCGCGCGTGGCCTTGTTCACGCCGGCGTCGGTCGCCTGGGCGGAAAGCACCACGGCCACCAGCAGCTGGTAGGTGTTGCCAAATTCCAGTTCCGTCTGCGGGTGGGGATTGAGTTCTGCCAGGCTCGAAAAGAAGGCGAAAATCTCGTCACGTGTCACGCCGGTTCTCTTCCGCATCCATCAGGCGGTCGATTTCCTCTTCCACCTTCTCTTCCACTTCCAGCTCGATCCTGCGGGCCAGTTCCAGTTCGCGCTTCTTCTGCATCGCATCGCTGAAGGCCGCGGCCATGATGCCCGCAGGCATGGCCACCAGCGCCACCCCGCCCAGAGCGACGATGGCGGCGGTGATCTTGCCCAGCGGGGTGACCGGGATCGCATCGCCATAGCCCACCGTGGTCAGCGTGACGACGGCCCACCATAGCGAGCGCGGAATGCTGCCGAATTGTTCGGGCTGCACTGTGCCTTCGGCCCAATACATCGCCACCGCGCCCACCAGCAGCAGCACCCAGCCCAGCGATATGGTGACCACCAGCTCATAGCGGCGGCTCCATACAGCGGCGGAGATTTCCTCGATCGCATGGGAGAAGCGGGTGAATTTGGTCAGCGCCAGAATGCGCAGCAGCCGCACCAGCCGCAACATGGCGGCATCGCCGATGACCAGCGGCGCCAGCGATGTCAGCACCACGATAAGATCGATGATCGCCAGCGGCGAGAAGACGAAGCGCAGCCGCTTGGCCGTGGCGGAACCCTTGCCCGGCGCGTCGGCCACACTCCACAGGCGCACCAGATATTCGATCAGGAAGAGGATGCCGAACCCCATCTCCGCGCCCACGATCAGCCGGTGGTGTTCGCGCGTGATGGTCGGCTCCGTCCCGATCACGGAGACGGCCACCGCCCCCAGGATCAGCACGATCAGCGTCAGATTGACGAAGGACAGCCGGTTGCTGTTGCCTGCGCCCACGAACAGCTTCCTGTAGGCTGTGGCGCGCAGGGAGGCCATGTCAGAGCCCCAGGACCTGAGGCATGGTATAGCGCCCCGGTGCCTTGCCGATCAGCCACAGCGCGGCCTTCACGGCCCCATGGGCAAAGATCATCCGGTTCTCGGCCAGGTGGGAAAGGGTGATCCGCTCTTCCTCGCCCGCCAGGATCACCGAATGTTCGCCCGCCACCGTGCCGCCGCGCAGGGCGGCAAAGCCGATCGCGCCGGGTTTGCGCAGGCCGGTATGCCCGTCCCGCCCGCGTTCGGAATTGGGGGCAAGGTCGATCCCGCGCCCTTCGGCGGCAGCCTCGCCCAGCAGCAGGGCAGTGCCCGATGGCGCGTCCACCTTCATGCGGTGGTGCATCTCCACGATTTCGATATCCCATTCGACGCCCAGCTTCGATGCCGCTTCGCGCACCAGATGGGCCAGCAGGGTGACGCCCAGCGAGGTATTGCCGGTCTGCAGCACGGGAATGGATCGCGCCGCCGAATCGATTGCCGCATGGTCGGCCTCGGAAAGGCCGGTGGTGCCGATCACGATAGGGATACCCGCCTCTACCGCCGCGTTCAGATTCGCGGGCAAGGCCGTGGGGGCGGAAAAGTCGATCAGCACATCGCTGCGCGCGGCAAGGTCAGCCGGATTGCCGCCGCGCCCCACGCCGCCTGCCAGCGTTACGCCAGCGGCTTCCACCGCCACGGCCAGCGCCTTGCCCATGCGCCCTTCGCTGCCGATGATTCCGATGCTGGTCATTGCAACTCCCTGTTACCGCGTGCTTCATGAGCGACATGAGCGACATCCGCAATATCGTGATCCTCACCGGCGCAGGGATAAGCGCCGAAAGCGGCCTTCGCACCTTCCGCGCGGAAGACGGATTGTGGGAAGATCACCGCGTGGAGGACGTGGCGACGCCCGAGGCCTTCCGCCGCGATCCTGAGCTGGTCCAGCGCTTCTATGACGAGCGGCGCGTGGGCGTGCTGGCCGCCCGGCCCAATGCCGCGCATGAGGCGCTGGCGCGGCTGGATCGGGAGTGGGACGGCGAATTGCTGATCGTCACCCAGAATATCGACGATCTGCATGAGCGGGCAGGGGCGGAACGTGTGTTGCATATGCATGGGGAGGCTTTGTCCGTCTGGTGCCTTGCCTGCGATGCGCGCCATCATTGGGAAGGCACGCTGCTCCACGGCCCGCCATGCCCTGCCTGCGGGCAGGCGGCGATGCGGCCGGATATCGTGTGGTTCGGCGAAATGCCTTACCGGATGGACGAGATCTTCCGGGCGATTTCCCGCGCGGATCTGTTCGTTTCCATCGGCACTTCCGGCGCGGTCTATCCCGCGGCGGGCTTCGTCCAGCAGGCCGCCAGCCACCGGGCGCAGACGCTGGAACTCAATCTGGAACGCAGCCAGGGCTCGCACTGGTTCGGGGAAACCCGGCTGGGGCCTGCCAGCGCGCTGGTGCCGGAATGGGTGGGGGAAGTGCTAGGCGGCTGAACTGCCACAAGCCCGGCACTCCGGGTCCTTGGCGATGTTCAGCGTGCGCAGCGAAGGCGCGAGGCCGTCCAGCAGGTGCAGCTTGCCCCATTGCGGATCGCCCAGCGGGCTGACGCCGGCCAGCAGCACGCGGATCGCCTGCATCGCGGCGAAAGTGGCGGCCCAGCCGGACATGGCGCCCAGCATGCCGTCGGCCGCGCAGGTGTCGCAATCCTCCGCATCGAAAGCATCGCCCACATAGCAGCGATAGCAGCTGTGCCCTTCGATATGCCCGGCAAAGGCGGCGACCTGCCCCTGGAAGCGCCCCACGGCGGCGCTCAGCAGCGGCACGGCGGCGGCCACGCAGGCATCCGACACGGCAAGGCGGGTGGCGAAATTGTCGCAGCCGTCGAGCACGAGGTCTGCCCCCTGGATCAGCGCCGGGGCAGTCTCGGGCGTGACGCGGATGGCGGCGGCCTGGCAGGCGATCTGGGGATCGAAGCGGGCCAGCCATTCCTCGGCGCGTTCGACCTTGAGCTGGCCGACATCGGCTTGCGCGAAGATCGTCTGGCGCTGGAGGTTGCTTGCATCCACCCGGTCATCGTCGATCAGGGTCAGGCGGCCGATCCCGGCGGCAGCGAGATATTGGAGCGCGGGCGATCCGATCCCGCCCAGGCCCACCAGCACTACATGCGATCCAGCCAGCTTCATCTGCCCCACGCCGCCGATCTCTGGCAGCACGATGTGGCGGGCAAAGCGTTCGAGGCGGTCGGGGGCGAGTGTCATTACGCGCCCGGGGCTTGCGGCAGGCGCTCCTTGCGGAAGCCCACCAGCCCCAGCCACCATTGCGCGGCAATGATCGCGCCCTTGGCCGGCTGGAGGATGCCCAGCATGATCGCGGCGGCCAGCGGCAGCACGATGGCGCCTGTCACCAGCATGGAGAGCTGGAAGTCGAGCACCAGCAGGATCAGCACCGGCGCCATCAGGTGCCCGGTGACGAGGATCGAGACATAGGGCGGGAAATCGTCCGCTCGCTGCAGCGTCCAGTCCTGTCCGCAGGCATAGCAGAAATCCACAGGCTTCAGCCATTTGCGGAACAAAGGCGCCTGGCCGCAGCGCGGGCAGGTGCAGCGCAATCCGCCCCTGATTGCCGCCTCCAGATAAGAGGAGGGAAGCGTGCGGGGCAGCGGAGACTCGGCGATTTCGGTCATGGAGGGGCTTTATGCGCCCAATACCCCTCCTGTCGACAAGCCTGTCGATAAGAGCTGCGTTTGGGGTGGAACCGGCGGTGGGCAACGCGTGCACACCGCCGGGAAAAGCAATCAGCTTTCCAGCTGTCTCAACAGGCTGCGCACATCGCCATCCATATCGGCGTCGCGCTTCCTGAGGTCCTCGATCAGCCGCACGGCGTGGATCACGGTGGAGTGATCGCGCCCGCCGAACTTGCGCCCGATCTCCGGATAGGAGCGGGGCGTCAGCACCTTGGCGAGATACATCGCCACCTGGCGCGGGCGCACCACCGCGCGGGCGCGGCGCTTGGAGGACATTTCCGAACGGTCCACCCGGTAGAACTGGCACACCGTGCGCTGGATCTCGTCGATCGTAATGCGCTTGCGATTGGCCGAGAGGATATCGGTCAGCTGTTCCTCGGCCAGCTGGAGCGAAACCACCTGACCCGTCAGCTGGGCATAGGCGATCAGCTTGTTGAGGCCGCCCACCAGCTCGCGCACATTGCGGTTGATGGTGCGGGCGAGGAATTCGATCACGTCCGAAGGAACTTCCAGCGGCGCGAATTTGGTCAGCTTCGATTCGAGGATCAAGCGGCGCAGCTCGATATCGGCTGGCTGGATATCCGCGACGAGGCCCATCGACAGGCGCGAGAGGAGGCGCTGTTCCACCCCGTCCAGCGCCTGCGGCGCGCGGTCGGCGGCAAAGACCAGCCGCTTGCCTTCGGCCAGCAGCGCATCGATCGTGTAGAGCAGTTCCTCCTGGGCGGAGGCCTTGCCGATGATGAACTGGATATCGTCCACCAGCAGCAGGTCGAAGCCGCGCAGGCGCGCCTTGAACTCGATCATCTCGTTCTGGCGCAGGGCCGAAACGAATTCGACCATGAAGCGCTCTGCCGAGCAGTAGAAGATCCGCGCACGCGGGTGGGCCGCCAGATAGGCATGGCCGATGGCGTGCAGCAGATGCGTCTTGCCCTGGCCGGTCGCGGCCTTGAGGTAGAGCGGCGAGAATTGCGGCTGCTCCACCTTGGCCATGCGCTCGGCCGCATTGAAGGCCAGCACATTGGTGGTGCCGGTCACGAAAGCGGCGAAGGTCAGGCTGGGATCGAGGCCGACGGAGGCCGTGAAGCCTGCATCGCCGATCGAGCCTGCGCCCATCGCGCCAAGCCGTTCGGGCGCGCTGTCATTGGCTGCGCCGCGTCCATAGCTGTCCTGCCCGCCAAGAGTGACTTCGGGAAGCTGGCGACGGCCGGGGTGAACACCGATGCGCACCTGCTTCACTTCGCTGCGCGCGATCTTCCATGCCAGCGAAAGCCGGTCCGCAAAGCGGTCACCCACCCAGTTCGCGGAGAACTCGGTCGGCAGGAAAAGATTGAGCGTGCCCGTTTCCTTGCAGAAACTGCCCAGCTGGATCGGTTTGATCCACTGGCTGTGAAGCTGGTGGCCAAGGTCTTTTCGAAGGCCTTGGCTGATGTCTGCCCAGTCGGCCGCGAGGTCCAGCGCCTCCTGGTCTTCTGTCATATCTTCTCCGCCCTTGCGCTTCCTGCCTGATGCAGATGTTCGCTCTGCATGTGGTCCCATCCGAATCATCTACCGCCCCATCCCTAAGTAATACGGTGATCGATCCCCAACAAAAGGCGTTCGCACGGACAATCGCCCGCACTTCGGAGCAAAGCTCCGCCACGGTCCGATCCCCCCAAGACCGGAACCCGCACACCATCATATCGACTTGTTGATGCCCTCAACGGACTCGCCGTGGGCCTGCCCCGATTTATGAACCCAGCGCCGAATAGGGCAAGGGGCGCTCCGTAAAAAAAGTGAAATAATGAGTCTTGACTCGCCGAAGGGCGCGGAATTGCGTTAGAATGGCTGATTTCCGCCATTTTTACTATGGAATTGAGAGCGAATCGCGAGATTACCGGTACTTACGCCAAACTGTAATATTCACGGTTCGCAGGTGCGAAAAAGGCCGGCGCGAAACGCACCGGCCCTGTTCGTTTTGTGTTCCTGCCAGCGGCCTTTCGGCCAGGCGAATCAGAGAGCGGCGATTCGCTTCGACAGGCGCGACATCTTGCGAGCCACGGTGTTCTTGTGCAGCACGCCACGCGCCACGCCGCGAGCCATTTCCGGCTGCGCGCTCTTCAGCGCTTCGGCGGCCACGGCCTTGTCGCCACCGGCGATGGCGGCTTCCACCTTCTTCACGAAGGTGCGGATGCGGCCCAGACGCGCACCGTTGATTTCGGCGCGGTTGGCGTTGCGACGGATGCGCTTGCGTGCTTGCGGCGTATTGGCCATCTTCGTCCTCTTTCGGGCCGCTTATTGCGCGGCCGGAATTCTAAATCGATAAACTCGCGGAAAAGGCAGTTTCCCGCCGGAAAGCGGCGCCCTTAACGGCGCATGCCCGAATCGTCAACATATACTCGCCTCTGGCACCGGTGAGATTTGGCCCGTGCACAGAGGTCATTTCTGGCAGGCCGCGCAATACCAGCTGCTGCGCCCGCCCTGTGCGATGCGCCTTACGGTGCCACCGCAGCGATGGCAATCTTCGGCTTCGCGGCCATAGACGTCGAAGCGGGTGGCGAAATAGCCAAGCTCGCCATCGGGCCGGGCATAGTCGCGCAGGGTCGATCCGCCATCCGCGATCGATTCGGTGAGTACCTGCCGGATCGCCGGCACCAGCCGTTCCAGCGCGGCGGGCGAGACTTTGCCGCCCGCGCGCAGTGGGCTGATCCCGGCGCGGTAGAGCGCTTCGCACACATAGATATTACCCAGCCCGGCCACGATCCGCTGATCGAGCAGCAGCAATTTGACTGCCTGCTTGCGACCTTCGAGCGCGGCCCGCAGATGCGCGGGAGTGAGCTGATCGCCCAGCGGCTCCGGCCCCATGGCGGCGAATTGCGGCCAGCTTTCCAGCCCGTCCGTATCGACGAGATCGACCGAGCCGAAGCGCCGCGCATCGTTGAGCGCGAATTGGTGTCCCGCTGTCTCGATCACCAGATGATCGTGCTTGCCAAGGTCGGCCGGATCGATTCGCCAGCGCCCGCTCATCCCCAGATGGAACACCATGGTCTGTGCCCGGTCGGTGTGAATCAGGCCATATTTGGCCCGGCGGCTCAATCCGGTGACCGTGGCCCCGGTCAGCGACTGGACGAGCGAGGGCGGGAAGGGGCGGCGCAGGTCCGCGCGGTTCAGCGCCACGCGTTCGATCCGCTGCCCGTCAAGGAAACGGGCAAGGCCGCGCACGGTGGTTTCTACTTCGGGCAGTTCCGGCATGGTGCGTGCGTTAGTTTGCACAAAGGCGCCTGTCACGCATCCACCTCTCGCCAAGCGGGGATTCGCTCCCTATTGCCCGGCGCCATGTCTCAGAATTCCAACCAGATGCGGGCCTTCGCCATGCTCGGCATGGTGATGCTGCTGTGGGCCGGCAACTCGATCATCGGGCGCGCGGTGCATGAGGATATTCCGCCCTTCACCCTGGCCTTCGTGCGCTGGACCTGCGCCTCGCTGGTGTTGCTGCCTTTCGCGATCGGCCCGGTGTGGAAGGACCGGGCGGCTCTGCTGGCGGGCTGGAAGATGGTGCTGGTCCTCGGCCTTGTCGGCGTGGCGGCGTTCAACGGGCTGCTCTACGCAGGGCTCGGCTATACCACGGCCACCAATGCCCTGCTCCTGCAGGCGGCTATCCCGGCGCTGGTGGTGCTGTTCGATCTCCTGTTCTTCGGCACAAGGCCCGATCCGCGGCAGGCGGCGGGCGTGGCGGTTTCGATCCTGGGCGTGGTGACGATCGTGTTCCAGGGCGATCCGGGCGCGGCCATGCGGCTCCATTTCGGGCTGGGGGATGCGCTGGTGCTGACCGCAGTGGTCGCCTGGTCGCTCTACACCGTGCTGCTGCGCAAGCGGCCCGTGACCGCGCCGGAGAGCTTCGTGGCGGTGACATTCTGGATCGGCGCCCTCGCCATGGCGCCGCTGGCGGCGATGGAATGGGCGCAGGGCAAGCATATCGTGTGGAGCTGGGGCGTGGTGGGGGCCTTCGCCTATGTCTCGCTGCTGCCTTCGCTGGTGTCCTATTTCATCTATAATTGGGCGACCGGTAAGGTCGGACCGGCCCGCGCCGGGCAGGCGATCACGCTGATGCCGCTATTCGGCGCGGTGCTTTCCGCCGCCATCCTGGGCGAGAAGCTGCATTCCTATCACTGGGCGGGCATGGCGCTGATCCTGGCCGGGATCGTGATTTCGGCGCTGGCCCTTCTTTATGGCCGCCCTCGCAAACCGGCACCCGAAAGACCGGCTGGCGCCGCGCGGGACTGACCGCTAGAGGGCTTTGCATGAGCGAGCAGGTATCCTTCGGCTACGAAGAAGTGAGCCCGGAAGAAAAGACGCGGCGCGTGGGCGCGGTGTTTTCCAATGTGGCGGCGAAATACGACATCATGAACGATGCCATGTCGGGCGGCATGCATCGTTTGTGGAAGGACCGCTTCGTGCGCCGGGTGAAGCCCCAGCCGGGCGAGCAGATCCTCGACATGGCGGGCGGCACGGGCGACATCGCCTTCCGCATGGCCGAACGCGGGGCCATCGTGACAGTGTCCGACATCAATCAGGACATGCTGGATGTCGGCATAGAACGCGCGATGAAGCGCGGGCTGGACGATCTCGTCTGGTCGCGCCAGAACGCGGAAGAGCTGAGCTTTCCCAGCCGCTTCTTCGATGCCTATACGATTGCTTTCGGCATCCGGAACGTCACCCATATCGACAAGGCTTTGGCCGAGGCGCACCGCGTGCTGAAATTCGGCGGGCGTTTCTTCTGCCTTGAATTCTCCACCACCGAATGGCCCGGCTTCAAGGAAGCCTACGATCTTTATTCGCACAAGCTGGTTCCCCAGCTCGGCAAGGCGATCGCCCATGACGAGGAAAGCTATCGCTACCTCATCGAATCGATCCGCCGTTTCCCGCCCATGCCGGAATTCGAACAGATGATCCGCGATGCCGGCTTCACCCAGACGAGGGTGGAGCCGATCCTGGGCGGTCTGGTCGCGATCCATTCGGGGTGGAAGATATAGGGTGACCAGCCCCGCCACCCATATTGTCCGACTCCTCTCATGGGGCCGCACGGCGGCGCGTTACGGCGCGTTGCGCGGGATCGAGCGCGATCCCAATACGCCTGCCCCGGTGCGGCGGCTGGCCAAGATCGCGCGTTTCGGCACGTTTCAGCCACGCGAGCCCGATTATTCCAGCGCCTTCAAGGCCATCGGCCCGGCCGCGATCAAGCTCGGCCAGTCGCTGGCCACACGGCCCGATCTGGTAGGCGAGGAAGCGGCGCGCAATCTGCTCGGCCTGCAGGACAGCCTGCCGCCCGTGCCCTTCGCCGCGATCCGCGCGGAGATAGAGGGCAGCTTCGGCCAGCCGCTCGAAGCTTTGTTCGCCAGCGTCGATCCCGATCCGGTGGGCGCGGCCTCCATCGCCCAGGTCCACAAGGGCGTGACGGTGGACGGGCGCACTGTGGCGATCAAGGTGCTGCGCCCCGGCATACGCCGCCGGTTCGAGCGCGATATCGAAACCTATGAATGGGCCGCCGCCCATCTCGAGGCGCTGGGCGGCGAGGCCGCGCGGCTGCGTCCCCGCCTGACCATCGAGAATTTCCGCCGCTGGACCGCGCGCGAGCTGGACCTGCGGCGCGAGGCTGCCTCCGCCAGCGAGCTTGCCGCCGCGATGAAGGGCTTCGAAGGCTATGCCATCCCCGATATCGACTGGGATCGCACCAATGGCCGGGTGATGACCATCGAGTGGATCGACGGGATCAAGATCAGCGATGTAGAGGCGCTGAAGGCCGCCGGGCACGATATGTCGCGGCTGGCGAGCCGGCTGGTGCTGGCCTTCCTCACCCAGGCGATCAGCGCGGGTTTCTTCCACGCCGACATGCATCAGGGGAACCTGTTCGTGCGGCCCGATGGCACCATCGTGGCGATCGATTTCGGCATTATGGGCCGGATCGACCGGCGCGCGCGGCAATGGCTGGCCGAAATCCTCTATGGCCTTACCACGGGCGATTACCGCCGCGTGGCCGAGATCCATTTCGAGGCGCAATATGTGCCCAGCTATCACTCGGTGGACGAATTCGCGACCGCGCTTCGCGCCGTGGGCGAGCCGATGCGCGGCAAGCCGGTGAGCGAGCTTTCGGTGGGCCAGATGCTCGACGGGCTGTTCGCCATCACTCGCGATTTCGACATGCAGACCCAGCCGCATCTGCTGCTGCTGCAAAAGACCATGGTGATGGTGGAAGGCGTCGCCACCCAGCTCAATCCCGCGATCAACATGTGGGACGTTGCCGCGCCCTTCGTGCGGAGCTGGATTCGCGACGAGCTTGGCCCCGAGGCCATGCTGGCGGACCGGCTGCGCACGGATTTCCAGACCCTTCTGCGCCTGCCCGACCTGCTGCGGCGGCTCGAGGATCGCTTCCCGGCCAAGGGCGGCGCGCCCGAGGCTCCGCCGCTCGAGCCGGTGCCGCTGATCTGGGAACGGCGCAGCGGTCGGCGTTGGCCGGGCTATCTGCTCGCGGCTGCGGCGGGCGGGGCGGCGATCTGGGTCGCCAATCTGGCCGGATGGCTCTCCTGATCCAACGCGGCGACCTGTCGCCCACCCGCTTCGGGGCGTGGATCGACAGGCCGCTGGCCAGCCTTCCGCGCCTCGCCGCGATCCTGCTGTTGCTGGCGCTTCTCGCCGCCTGCCTGTGGGCGATTCCCGCCACGGGCGACCTGATGCGCGCAGGCGAGGATCGCATTGCCGCGAAAGTGGCCGCGCATCCGGCGGGCCAGACAGGCGATCTCGATCTCTATCGCGCGATCAATGCCCGCATGGCGCAGGGTGAGGGCTATTATAAGGCCGCTGTTTCCGAACATCTGGCCAATGATTATCCCACCCGGCCTTTCTTCACCGTGCGCTCGCCCGTGTTGGCGGAAGGGACGGCGCTGCTGGGGCCAGCCTTCTGGCGCATCGCGGGGGCGCTTGCACTTGGCCTGTCGCTCGCCGGGCTGATGGGACAGCCGCCGGGAACGTTGCGCGGGCCCGAACGGATCGGTGCAGCGCTGATGCTGGTCCTGTGCGGCTTCGGGGCTTTCCTCGACGTGGCCGGGCTGGTGCATGAACTGATCGCCGGGCTGTTCCTCTCTGCCGCGCTGCTGCTCTACCGGCCGGGCCGCTGGTGGCCCAGCCTGCTGCTGGCGGCCATCGCGCTGGCGGTGCGGGAACTGGCGTTGCCCTTCCTGCTGCTGTGGCTGGCCTTTGCTGCAATGGAGCGACGCAAGGGGGAGGCGCTGGCCGTGCTGGGCGTGATCGTATTGTTCGCCATCGGCATGGTGTTCCACGCAGAAGCGGTAAGCGCGCTGCGCCCGCCTGATGCGCCTTCCTCGCAGGGCTGGTCCGGCCTGCTGGGACCGCAAGCCTTCCTTGAAGCGATTGTGCGGCTGACGCCCCTGTCCTTCGCCCCCCTATGGCTCGCCGCGCCGCTCGCCCTGCTGCCGCTGGTCGGCTGGCTGGGGCTGGGCGGCAGGCTGGGCTGGTTCGCTACGCTGTGGTTCGCGGGCTTCGCTCTGGCGATCGCATTGTTCGCGCGACCGGAGAATTTTTATTGGGGCGCGATGGTGCTGCCTGCCTATGGCGCCGGGCTGGCCTTTGTGCCGCGCGCGTTGGCCGCCCTGCTGGGGGCCGCGCGACCGAGACGGAGGGCGGCATGAACGTCGCACCTGCCTGGGATCGGTTTGCCAATTGGCCGGAACTGCCCGCGCGGCTGGCGCTTGGTGTGCTGCTGGCCCTGCTGCTGCTTGCGGCGCTGCCGCTTCCGGGGGCCGCCCCGCCGGTTCACAAGGCCGATACGGAGGCCTCCGGCACCGCCGGAACCGGCACGCCGAAGGATGAGGATATCGCGCTTTACGAGCGGATCGTGGAGCGGGTTGCCGCAGGCGAGCCCTATCACCGCGTCGCCGTCGAAGAGCAGCGCGCGCGCAATTTTCCGGTCACTCCCGGTGCGGCGGTGCGGCTTCCCACGCTTGCTACGCTGAGCGCATGGCTGGGGCCGATGGGCCTCTATGGCGCGGCCGCGCTGCTGTGGGTCGCCACATTGATCGCATGGTGGCGCCGGCTGGGCGCGGAGCCGGGCGGATTACCGCGCCGACCGATCGCCATGGTGCTGCTCATCATCGGGATCGCGGGTGGGCTGAAGCCGCAATATCTCGCCCTGCATGAGGTTTGGGCAGGCACGCTGCTGGCGTTGTCCTTCGCCCTGCACCGGGGCGAACGCTGGGCCGGATCGCTTATCGCCGCAGCGCTGGCGCTGGCGATTCGCGAACATGCGCTGCCCTTTATCCTGCTGATGGGCGCATTCGCCCTGTGGAAGCGGCGTTGGGCAGAACTGGCCTGCTGGGGCGCCCTCTGCCTGCTGTTCCTTGCGGCCATGTGGGTGCATCTGGGCATCGTTGCCGATCTCGTGACGCCGCAGGACCGTACATCCCCCTCGTGGTTCGCCTTCCGCGGCCTGGCGGGCTTCACATCCAATGTGGCCTTGTCGTCCAGTCTTCAGTTCCTCCCGCATGTGCTGGCCGGGCCGCTGGCGGTGTTGCCGCTGATCGGTTGGGCCGGGTGGAAGTCGCCAGCGGGCGCCTTCGGCACACTGCTGTTCGCCGGATATGCCGTGCTGTTCATGATCGCCGGGCGCGACAATAATTTTTACTGGGCGCTGATGATCACGCCGGCCTATTTCATGGGGCTGGCCTTCGTGCCCATGGGTTTGCGCTCGCTCTGGCGGGCTGCGCGGGGCAGGGGGCGGAGCAGATTTAGCTCGTAAGCTCTTCCACCTTGTGATGCGGCAGCAGGCGGTTGCCCATGATCGAAACGAGCACGACCCCGGCCTCGATCGCCATCGGCATGGCCGCGCCTTCATAGGAACCGTCGGCAAACAGGCTCACCAGTCGTCCGACAAAGGCGATGCCGAACAGGGCCGCGGGCACCAGCAGCATGTCGCCTGCGCGCTTCCATGCGCCCCACACCATGCAGAAGCCGCCCACCACGAAGAAGGCTGTCATATCGGCGCGGATGGTGGACCATCCGGCAGGGCCCGCCGCCGCCAGCCCGAAGCTGCCGACCGAGGATTGCGGCGTGGCAAGGAAGCTCAGTCCGTTGATGATGAAGAACAGCCCGCCGACGAACAGCAGGGCGGTGAGGATCAGGCGCATGGATGTTTCTCCTCTGTATATCCCCGCATATGCCCGGATAGGCATCGCTAGGCAAAACTTAACCACAATCGGGCAATGGGGTGGCGTGGGCTGGCCATAAGTTAACGGCGGCGCTAGGTTTGCGGATGAACAATTTGCCCGGGGAGTTACAGGCTGCACATATGACGGGACCGCGCATTCTGCTGGTCGTGGGCGGGGGCATTGCCGCCTACAAGTCGTGCGAGCTGGTTCGCCTGATCCGCAAGGGCGGAGGCGATGTGACATGCGTGCTGACCGAAGGCGGCTCGCAATTCGTCACCCCCATGTCGCTCGCGGCCTTGAGCGAGAACAAGGTCCATACCTCGCTGTGGGATCTCACCGACGAGGCGGAGATGGGCCATATCCAGCTCAGCCGCAGCGCCGATCTGGTGGTGGTCTGCCCCGCTACGGCGGATTTGCTGGCCAAGATGGCGGCGGGCATTGCCGACGATCTGGGCACCACGCTGATTCTCGCCACCGACAAGCCGGTGCTGGCCGTGCCCGCGATGAACGTCCGCATGTGGGAGCATGAGGCGACCCAGCGCAATGTCGCCTGGCTGCGGCAGGCGGGCGTGCGGGTGATGCAGCCGGATGAAGGCCCGATGGCCTGCGGCGAATTCGGCCCTGGCCGTCTGCCCGAACCGGAAATGGTCTGGCTCGAGATCGCGGAACTGCTGGGCGTCGATCCCGGGCAGGCCGGGCACCGCGAGATTGCCGATTATCTGGAGGCGCTTGAGCCCGAGGATGAGGTGGAGGAGGTAGAGGAAGCCGGGGAGGAGGAAGACGCTTCCGCCAGCCCCAGGGGCGGCCTCAGCGGGCTGTTCGCCTCGCTCATCCATCGCACCACGCCGCGCCGGATTCGCGAGGAGGAGGTCGAATATGGCGACCTGCCCGCGCTACCGGCCGATTTCATCCCCTCGCAGGCGCCCTTCGAGGATGCGGTGTCGCGCGCCTTCCCGGAACCCGGCGCTTTCCCCGAGCCGGATATCTTCCCCGAGGAAGAGCCGGTCGATGCCGTGCCCGATCTTTCAAGCTCGCTCTTCGCCAAGAAGGGCAAGGCCCGCTCTGCCCCGCCCACCGATGTCGAGGCGATCAATCACCTGGTCCACACCGGTTCCGGCGCGGCAGTGCCCGAGCCTGTGGCGCCGGAACATGCCGCGCCGCCTTCGGCCATTGTGTTCGAAGATCCGCTGGAGGGCCAGCCGGCCTTCGATATCGCGCCAGAGCATCGCCCGCTGTTCGGCAAGCATGTGCTGGTCACTGCCGGGCCGACGCATGAGCCGATCGATCCGGTGCGCTACATCGCCAATCGTTCCTCCGGCAAACAGGGCTTCGCCATTGCCGCCGCCGCCGCTGCGCTGGGCGCGCGGGTAACGCTGGTGACCGGCCCTGTCCATCTCAAGACCCCGCCCGGGGTGGAGCGGATCGATGTCGAATCCGCGCTGGAAATGTCCGAAGCGGTCAAGCGCGCATTGCCCGCCGATGCGGCAGTGATGGTGGCCGCCGTGGCCGATTGGCGGACGATGGAATTCGCCGATGCCAAGATCAAGAAGCGCGCCAATGCGCCGCCGGCCCTGCTGCTGACCGAGAATCCCGATATTCTAGCCAGTGTCGCCGCGGGCTCCAAGCGGCCCCGTCTGCTGGTGGGCTTCGCGGCCGAGACCGACAATCTGATCGAAAACGCCAAGAAGAAGCGCAAATCCAAGGGCGCCGACTGGATCGTGGCCAATGATGTGAAGGGCGACACGATGGGCGGCGAGACGAACACTGTGCATATCGTCACCGCCAAGTCTGTCGAGGACTGGCCGGCGATGCCAAAGGAAGACGTTGCCCTGAAGCTGATGGAAAGGATTGCCGATGCCCTCGAATGACATTGCGGTTCAGGTAAAACGCCTGCCGCATGGCGAGGGTCTGGAGCTTCCGAAATATGCCACGCCCGGTGCGGCGGGGATGGATGTGCTTTCGGCCGAGGATGTGGTGCTGGAACCCGGTGCGCGCCATGCGGTGGCCACCGGCCTCGCCGTGGCGATTCCCGATGGCTACGAGATTCAGGTGCGCCCGCGTTCGGGCCTTGCGCTGAAGCATGGCGTGAGCGTGCCCAATACGCCCGGCACGATCGATTCCGATTATCGCGGTGAGCTGAAGGTGATCATGATCAATTTCGGCAGCGAGCCCTTCGCGATCCATCGCGGGGACCGGGTGGCGCAATTGGTGCTGGCTCCGGTGACGCGCGCGAGCTGGGCCGAAGTGGCAGAGCTGGACGATACGGAGCGCGGGGCGGGCGGCTTCGGATCGACCGGTGGGGTCGTCTCGCTCAAAGGCTGAGCGGGGCACTATGCTTAGCGCCGGGTAAACGGTAAATTCACACGAAATTAGGCAGACCTCTAAGGTCTTTGCTGATCAATATTCATCATTAATCCTTGTTGCTGCAAGGGCGCGGAAATCAGCCGCTTTCCCGGCAGCGCTGCAGGGAACAGTGCTATGGCCAGCGTGTCAGCAGACGCACCTAACGGGGCGAGATATCTCACTGCCCAATGCCGCACGCGCGGCGGGGGCGTGCTGGAGATTCCCGTGCTCGACATATCTCCGATCGGCTGCATGATCGACCGGCGCGCCTGGCCGATCCGGGTGGACGATCGCGTGCTCATCAAGCTCGAAGGGCTCAGCTATCAACCCGCCAGCGTGGTGTGGGTGGAAGACGATCGGGCCGGGCTGATGTTCGAACAGCTGATTTACGAACCGATCCTTGCCCGGCTGCGCCAGTCGCTGCTTTCGCGCAGGAACGGCTGACACGAAAAAGGCGGACCCGCCCGGGCCCGCCTTTTCGATTTCCGCAGCCTGCGAAGTGCTGCTTACTTCTTCTTTTCCGGCGCGATGGTGATGCGCATCGTCTCGCCCGAATTGCCGGGGAAGTCGGTGAACATGGCTTCTACCAGATTGGGCACCAGATATTGCAGGCGGTTGGAGGTCGATACTGCCTCGGCCTTGCCTTCGAACAGGCGCTGGCCATCGGCGGCGCGGTCGATCTTCAGTTCGATGCCGCTGGTATAGACGGTGTAGCTGTCGACCGAGCGGCTGTCGAAGAAGGGATCGTACCAGCCAAAGCCCCACAGGCGGCTGCGGTAATAGGCCGAGCGGCCATAATAACCGCGATAGCCGTACCAGGGATCCCAGAAGGGATCGCGGCCGATGCTGGAACCGGTCAATTTCTCGCGCCCATTGTCCACGCCGTAATCGAAGCGGACGATCAGAGTGGCGTCCTTGGGGGAGGCCAGTTCATAACCCAGCTTCTGCATCTGGCCTTCCACCAGATGGGCATATTGCGCGAATTCAAGCCCGCCTGCGAGCTTGGGATCTTCCGCCACCACTGCGAAGCTCTGCCCCTGGGGGGCGGGAAGCTGGCTCTGGAAGCGGGAAACATCCGCCTTGAAGCCCGATGCGCAGGCGGCAAGTGCCGCCAGCAGCAGGGGGACCATCAGCAGCTTGATTGCGCGACCGATCGAATTGTTTTCCGTCGTCATGTCAGGTCTCTCAAGGCTTGCCCGGCAAAGGGAGAATGGTCGGGCAGATAGACTTCTATCCTGACATTACCCTGCCTTTGAGCGCCTTAATAGCGCTTGAATGCGAAAGGGCCCGCCGCTCCTTGCGGAGGGGTGGGCCCGATTGCGTCGCTTGCGGCAGGATCAGTGGTGGCTGCGCACCAGACCCAGCGCGTCATAGGCCGCATCCAGCGTCGGCCCGGCAATGTCACGAGCCTTGAGCGCACCCTTGGCGAGGATCGCGTCCAGCGCCTCGCGGTCCTGCTTGAGTTCCACGAAGCGGCTGGTGATCGGGCCGAGCGTTTCCACCAGCAACTCGCCCAGAGCGGGCTTGAATGCGCCGAAGCCCTTGCCGGCGAAATCGGCCAGCACCGCTTCGGTGGAGATATTGGCCATGGTGGCATAAATGCCCACCAGATTGGCAGCTTCCGGCCGCCCTTCCAGACCGGCAACCTCCGAAGGCAGCGGTTCGGGATCGGTCTTGGCCTTCTTCACCTTCTGCATCATCGTGTCGGCATCGTCGGTCAGGTTGATGCGGCTCATGTCCGAAGGATCGGACTTGCTCATCTTCGACGTGCCGTCGCGCAGGCTCATGATCCGGGCCGCGTCGGGCGGGATGATCGGATCGGGCAGGGTGAAGACGGGCTTGTCCTCGCTTGCGAAGTCGTTGTTGAACTTCTGCGCGATGTCGCGCGCAAGTTCCAGATGCTGCTTCTGGTCCTCGCCCACGGGAACGTGAGTCGCCTGATAGAGCAGCACGTCCGCCGCCTGCAGCACCGGATAGGTGAACAGGGCGATGGAGGCGCCTTCGCGGTTCTTGCCGGACTTGTCCTTGAACTGCGTCATGCGGTTCAGCCAGCCCATGCGGGCCGTGCCGTTCAGCAGCCATTGCAGCTCTGCATGAGCGGGAACCTGGGCCTGGTTGAACAGCACCGACCGGTCGGGATCGATGCCGCAGGCGGTCAGCGCCGCGACCATTTCCAACGTGCCGGAAAACAGCTCCGCCGGATTATGCGGCATGGAAATGGCGTGCAGATCGGCCAGGAAGAACAGGCACTGGCTGCCTTCCTCCATCTCGTCCTGCATGCGCACCCAATTGCGGATGGCGCCCAGATAATTGCCGAGATGAAGCTGCCCGGTGGGCTGGATGCCGGATACGATACGCATTGCTATGGAACTTTCGTGAAACGAATTGGGGTAACTCCGCCCGCGTTGCACGAGCGGCATGCATAAGAGATCAGCGCGCGGCGCGCGATGCTGCCTCACGCCATCGCCAGGCCCCCCGGCCGATGCGGGCCATGATGCAAGAGCAGGATGGGATTCGTTCCATGGGCCGGGCGCATATCACAATTTGCGCATGGAGAAAGCCCGCGATTGTCTCAACCCGCCTTAGTCCGTATCGAGCGCGTTCCCACTGGCCCGGCGGCGGCGGAGCTGTTTCAGCAGATCCTTGTCCAGCGCGCCCACGGCGTAAGCCACGGTGAAGAACACCGTCAGGCCCAGCCCTACGAGCACGCCCAGCGACCAGGCGCGTTCGAAAATGCCGCCCGAATAATGCTCCGCCAGCAGCGGCATCACGGCGTAGAGCGCCGCCGCCATCGCGCCGGTCGCCACGACCTGCCGCGCGATTCTGCCCGCCAGCCTGCCGGTGAAGTGGAACCAGCCGCGCCGGTGCAGGATGGTGTAGAGGATCGCGCAATTGAGCGTGGCCGAAGCGGCAGTCGCCGCCGCCAGCCCGACAATGCCGAAGCGCTGCACCACATAGAGATTCACTGCGATGTTGAAGATCAGCGAGACCAGTGCGGAAAGCACCGGGGTGCGCGTATCCTCCCGCGCGAAGAAGCCGGGGTTGAGGATCTTCACCACCACATAGGCGGGCAGGCCCGCCACCAGCGCCACCACGATCTGCGCCATGATCGCGCCATCGGCCACCGTGAACTTGCCGCCCACGAAGAAGGCGGTGACGAAGGCCGGGGCGCACACCGCCAGCGCGGCGGCGGCGGGCAGGGTCAGCAAGGTGCCCATTTCGAAAGCATTGGCCTGCAGTCGCTGTGCCTCGCTGGAATTATCCTCATGGATATGGCGCGAGAGCATCGGCAGGATCGCGGTGCCAAGGGCAATGCCCACGATCCCCAGCGGCATCTGGTTCAGCCGGTCCGCCAGCTTAAGCAGGGTCAGCGATCCCTGCTGGAGGCTGGTGGCGAAGAACGTGTCGACGAACTGGCTGATCTGATAGATGCCCGCGCCGAAAGTGGCGGGCAGGATCAGCGCGCCCAGCCGCTTCACTTCAGGCGTGATCTTCGGGAAGCGCACTTGCAGCCGCACGCCCGCGCGGCGTGTTTCCCAGGCCAGATAGAGCAGCTGCAGCAGCCCGGCCACCGAAACGCCCACGGCGAGCGCGGTGGCCACGGTGATGTCCGTGCCGCCCTTCTCGCGCAGATACCAGCCCACGCCCAGCGAGGAGATCAGCGCGATATTCAGCAGCACCGGCGCCGCTGCGCCCGGTGCAAAGCGCGCCCGTGCGTTGAGCAGGCCGGAAAGCATGGCCACAAGGCTGATGAGGCCCAGATAGGGGAAAGTGATCCGGCTGAGGGTGACGGCCAGCTCATATTTGCCCGGCACGCTCTGGAACTCGCTCGCCAGCAGCCACACGATTGCGGGCATGGCGATCATCGCCACGGCGCTGAACGCCACGAGTATCCAGACGAAGACGGACAGGACATCGTCGGCGAATCGCTCCGCCGCTTCCTCGCTCCCCGGATTGCCGCCCGAGCCATGCAGCGCGCGCGAATAGAGTGGCACGAAGGCGACCGAGAAAGCGCCTTCGGCAAACAGCCGGCGGAAAGTGTTGGGCAGGGTGAAGGCCAGCTGGAACGCGTCCGCCGCCAGCCCTGCGCCAAGGACGCGGGCCAGCAGCATGTCGCGCATGAAGCCGAATACGCGGCTGACGGCGGTAAGCCCGCCGATCGTGCCGACATTGCGAACGAGGCTCATCGCCTGCGCCCTGCCACGTCAGCTTCAGGCGTTGCCGGTGAAGGCGCTTTCGCCCTCCTCCAGGCGGCGCTGCAACTGCTGCGCGTAGAGGCCGTGGAAATCGATCGGGTCCAGCAGCAGCGGAGCAAAGCCGGCATCGCGGGTGGCATCGGCCAGCACGCGGCGGGCGAAGGGGAACAGGATGCGCGGGCCTTCGGCATAAAGGAAGGCGTGGGCCTGTTCCTCGGGCAGGTTGCGCAGCCCGATCAGGCCGCAATAGGCCAGTTCCACTACATAGCTGGTGCCCTGCGAGGTCTTGGCCGTGGCGCCGATCTTCAGCTCGATCTCGTGCACTTCGGGATTCACCTGGCGGGTGCCGATGTTGAACTGCACGTCCAATTCGGGCTGTTCGGTCCACTGGAAGCTTTCCGGAGCGCGCGGATTCTCGACCGAGAGGTCCTTCACATATTGCGACAGCAGCCCGGCCACCGGCTGGGTGTCCGCGCCGTTCGCACCGGCATTGGAGTCGAGGTTGGTCAGGACGTCGCCTTCATCGGCCATGATGTTCGCTTTCTTTAAGGAATCCGCTCAGTTCCACCGCGCAAAGGCGGTGCCCGGCCGCGCGGTTAGCATCTGGGATGCCGCCCCGCAACGGCCCCGGAACATCCCCGTGGCATTGGCGCGACGGAATGGTGGAGTCGCATTGCTGCCACATGGCGAGTGCCCTTAATGCGGTCCACCTGTTGTTCATTTGTAATATGTACCTATTTCAGGCACGATGAAGCAATCGGATGGAGCCTTCCGGCCCCGCCCACTGGTAACCCGGTTTCGAGCCTGAAATTCATGATCTACGAAATTGTCATCCTGGCCATGATCGCCGCCTTCCTGGGGCTGAGGCTCTATTCCGTGCTGGGTCGCCGTGCCGAGCATGAGGAAGAACCCGTGCCCACGCGCTTCGATCAGCCGGAAGGGCAGAAGGGCCTGCCGCGCCGTTCGCCGCAGCCTCCCGCCCAGCCTTCGCAGCAGCAGCCTCAGCGCCAGCGCGACTTCGGGCTTTATCCGCCCGCGCTGGATCAGGGGCTGCGCGCCATCGCCTCGGCTGATCGCCAGTTCGACCTCGTCTCCTTCCTCGAAGGGGCGAAGGGGGCTTATGGCGTGATTCTCGAAGCCTTCTGGGCAGGCGACAAGGAAACGCTGCGCAGCCTGTGCGATTCGGACGTCTATGAAGGCTTCAGCGCCGCGATCGACGCGCGCCTTGCCGCGGGCGAAACGCTCGACAACCGGCTGGTGCGGATCGAGGATGTGGAGATTCGCGCTGCCTCGCTCGACGGTCGTATGGCGCGCATCGCAGTGGCTTTCACGGCCGATATCGCCGCCGTCACGCGCGACAAGGATGGCAATGTCATCGCAGGTTCGCTCAACGATGCGGTGGAAAGCGTCGATGTGTGGACCTTCAAGCGCGATGTCACCTCCCCCGGGCCGAACTGGCTGCTCGACGAAACCGACGAAGGCTGAGTTCTCATGGCCGTGAGCATGCGCGGGCTTGGTTCGCTCGCCGCGCTGGCCCTGCTTTCGGCCTGCGGGCAGATCATTCCGCAAGTGGCGGGCCCCGGCGCTTCGCCGCCGCCACGCCCGATTCCCGCGCCTACCCCAACTGCATCCACCGCGCTGGTGGCTGGGATCGTGCCGGGCAAGGGAATCGGCGCGCTCAATCTCGCACGTTACGATGCGGGCGATGCGCTGGCTTCGTTCACGGAAAGCTGCCCGCGCCTCACCGCGCGAGAGGATTCGAGCGGCCTCACCCGCAAGGATGACTGGCGCCCGGCCTGCCAGGCCGCACCGGGGTGGGATCGCAACGATGCTACCCGCTTCTTCGCCACCTATTTCGAAACCGCCGTGGTGGGTGACGGCAAGGCCTTCGCCACCGGCTATTACGAGCCGGAGATCGCCGGGGTGCGCACGCGCCAGCCGGGTTACGACGTGCCCGTCTATGCCCTGCCGCCCGATATGACGCGCGGCTGGCATGACGATATTCCCGAGACCGAACGCACCGGCCAGCCGCCGCTGGGCCGCTTCGACCAGGCAACGGGCCGCTTCGTTCCCTATTACGAACGCGCCGAGATCGAACAGGGCGTGCTGGCGGGCAAGGGGCTGGAAATTGGCTGGGCGGCCGATCCGGTGGAATTCTTCTTCCTTCAGATCCAGGGTTCCGGGCGGCTGCGCGGGCCGGACGGCACGGTCATGCGTATCGGTTATGCCGGGCAGAACGGGCGCGAATATGCGGGCATTGGCTCGCTGATGCGCGAACGCGGGCTGATCGGCAGCGGGCCGGGGCAATATTCCGGATCGATGCAGGGCATCATGCAATATCTGCGCGAACGCCCGGAAGAAGGCCGCGCCCTGATGCGTGAGAACAAGAGCTGGGTGTTCTTCCGCGAATTGACCGGCGACGGACCCATCGGCGCGCTGAGCGTGCCGGTGCGCCCGCAAAGCTCCGTGGCGGCCGATCCCAAATTTGTGCCTTTGGGCGCGCCCGTGTTCCTCGATGTCGACAATCCGCTCGCCAGCGGATTGTGGATCGCGCAGGATACCGGCGGGGCGATCAAGGGCGCCAATCGCTTCGACACTTTCTGGGGCGCGGGCGAGGAAGCAAGGCAGGTCGCCGGCGGCATGAGCACGCGCGGACAGGCCGTGCTGCTGCTGCCCAAGGGCACTCTGCGCCGCCTGGGCGCGGAATAAGGTCGCGGCCATGCGCACGCCGCGCGGGCTCTCGCCCGAAGAGAAAGCCCTGTGGCAACGCGTGGCCAGCACCGTAAAGCCGCTCCATCCCCAAATTCCTCCCCGGGCCGGGGAGGGGGACCAACCAAAGGCTGGAGGAGGGGCACGAACACTTGTCGCCCCGCCGCCACCCAAACCGCAACCCAAGGCCCTCAAAGGCCGCGTCCCCCCGCCGCTGCCGCCCAAGGCAGTGCCGCCCACTGCCCCCGTGCTGGACCGCCACGGCCTCGACACAAGCTGGGAACGCAAGCTCAAGGGCGCCCGAATCGATCCCGATTTCACGCTGGACCTGCACGGGCACACGCTCGACGCCGCCCATGTCCGGCTGGACCGGGGTCTCGCCCAGGCCAAGGCCATGGGCGCGCGGCTGGTGCTGGTGGTAACCGGCAAGCCCCGCCCGGTGGAACACGCCGACCGAGGCGAACGCCGCGGTGCCATCCGCGCCAAGATCCTCGACTGGCTCGCGGCCGGCCCCCACGGTGCAGACATAGCGGCGGTACGCGCCGCGCATCGGCGGCATGGCGGGGACGGGGCGGTTTATATTGTGCTTAGACGGGGGCGGTGAGGGGCGGCTGTCGCCCCCAACCCGGTTGCGGATAGCTCGGCCCGGCTCAATCGTCCCGATCCTCGCCTCGGCCTTCGCCTTCTCTTCCGCCTTCCCTCTCGCCATGCGGGCTACGATGGCAGCGTACGCAGTTCTCGATATCGCGGATGCCTTCCTCAGCATGCTCGGCGATGATCCGCGCGGGTTGATGCTCGTGACAGCCGTAGCAGGTGTAGCGTTTGAACTGGTTGTCGATGTGGCAGGTCGTGCAGGCAACATTATGATCGGCATCGAGCTGGAAGTACCGATCATGGGCGAAACTGGCCGGCGTCCATTTGCTCGTTGTGTGGCACTGCGCGCATTCCCCGGTGATGGTGGCGTGCAGGCTGTCCTTGGGCTTGGTGTGGCATGAAACACATTGCGTCGCGATCGCAGGCTTGAGCAGGTCGTGCGCAAAGTTCTTGGGCTTGCCGCTGGTGAGCGGGACAGCCGCGTGATCCGTGTGGCAGGCCATGCAATTGGCCTCCTGCAACTGCGCATGGAACGCAACCTTCGGAGCCTCGCTGCGGAGCAGTTGACCCTTGGTCGTCTTGATGCCGATCTCGGCAGGGACGTGGCAGGTGACACATCGGTCGGCCGAAGCGCCGCGCAGGGGGGCATGGCAGGCAAAGCAATCCTGCTGCAGTTCGGCATGAGCGGGGATGAGCGCGCCGGGCGCGATCATCTGGTGGGGGTAGACGAAAAGCAGGACGAGCAACACCGCAAGCGCGATGGCAATTCCTGCCACGAGGGCGCGCTTTGTGCGGGGGCCGGGGGTAGTCATTTCCAGCTCCAAAACAGGCAGATGGCAATGATGTGGGCCAGCGCCAGTCCGGCAAAGGCCAGGGTGATCGGGACATGGATCACCCGCCACTGCTTGATGAGGCCTATCGTCCTGCTGTCGAAATGCGTCTGCTCGGCAATATCGTCAGCAGAAAGGCCTGCATCCGTAAGCGCCCGTCGCCGATTGGTCAGGCGTTTCTGCGCGCGGCAAAGCAGATATTTGCCAGTAAGGCCGCTGGCGACATTGATGAGCATCGCCGCAATGGCCAGCCAGCCCAGCCAGGCGTTGAAATGGATGCCGGCGTGAACGAGCACGAGCAGCGATCCAATCCATGCAAGCCACTGATGCTCTTGGAGCAGCTTGGCCGGCTTTCCCCATGATATGATCTTGTGTTTGCGCAGAGAATATCGGGCAGAGGCCAGGATCAGGATCGTTCCCGGAATTCCCAGATAGCGCCCGACCCAGACTGCGTTGGCAAGATGCAGTAGTGCATCAAGCAACAGCGCTGCGCCCAACAACGCGAGCAGCGACGCGTAGAAGGGCAGAACATCGCGGCCAAGCAGGCTTTGCGATCTGCCTATCGGCATCATCAGTGGCGTCCCGGCAACATACGCCTCAGCGTGTCGTCCCTGGCGACATAATGATGGAAGAGGGCCGCGAGGGCGTGCAGGCCGATCAGGAAATATCCTATCGTGCCGATTGTCTCGTGCACTTCCTCCACCTGCTCTGCCAATGCCTCGCTCGGGCCCACGAGAGCGGGAAGTTCCAGTCCGAAGAACGGGATGGCTTTGCCCGAGGCGCTCAGGGCCACCCAGCCCAGGACGGGCATTGCGAGCATGAAAGCATAGAGCGCAAAATGCGTGACCTTGGCGAGCAGCGCCTGCCAGGCTGGCGGTTCCGGCGTGATCGGCGGCTTATGGCCGATCCGGGCAGCGACGACGCGGACGATGACCAGAGCAAGAACTGTCAGGCCAAGCATGAAATGCCAGGTTTTCAGGCCCTCGCGCAGATCGCTTCCCCTGGGATAGTTTTCGCGCAGCAGGATGGACGCATAGACCGCCGCAATCAGCACCACCATGATCCAGTGGAGAGCGATGGATAGCGGAGCAAAACGCCGCGAGGGGACGGTCGAACTCATTGCGGGCCTCTCATTCGTTTCGAATCTTGAACGAGAGCAACGTGGAACGCATTGTCGTGGATCAAGGCTGCCCTATCAATTTTATACTATCATATGAAATAGTTGATGTCTTGTGCATCTGTCATTGGCGGCCGCGCATCGGGGCCGTCCAGTGCGACGGGCGCGCAAGCAAAACGGGCAGGAACCTCCCGGCCCCTGCCCATCCTTAGTGTCGCGAAGAAGTGTGGCAGCGTGGGCGGCCTCAGGCCGCTTCGGCCACTTCTTCCGCCGGTGCATTGCGGATCATGTAGTCGAAGGCGCTCAGCGCTGCCTTGGCCCCTTCGCCCATCGAGATGATGATCTGCTTGTAGGGCACGGTGGTCACGTCGCCCGCGGCGAAGATGCCGGGGAGGTTGGTGGCCGCCTTGTCGTCGATCACGATCTCGCCGCGCGGGGAAAGTTCGACGCCGGAATCCTTCAGCCATTCGCTGTTGGGAACGAGGCCGATCTGGACGAACACGCCTTCCAGCTCCACCCTGTGTTCCGCGCCGCTCTGCCGGTCCTTGTAGACGAGGCCATTCACACGCTCCCCATCGCCGGTCACTTCGGTGGTCTGGGCCGAAGTGTGGATGGTGACGTTGGGCATGCTGCGCAGCTTGTCCTGCAGCACCTGATCGGCGCGCAGCTGGTGGTCGAACTCGATCAGCGTGACATGGCCCACGATATTGGCCAGGTCGATCGCCGCCTCGACGCCGGAATTGCCGCCGCCGATCACCGCCACGCGCTTGCCCTTGAACAGCGGGCCGTCGCAATGCGGGCAATAGGCCACGCCCCGGTTGCGATATTCGAACTCGCCCGGAACGCCCAGATTGCGCCACCGCGCCCCGGTGGTGAGGATCACCGCGCGGGCCTTCAGCGTGGCGCCGTTCTTCAGCACCACTTCGTGATAGCCGCCGGGCACCTTCGCGGGCACGAGCTTTTCGGCCTGCTGCAGGTTCATCACGTCGATATCGTATTCCTTGACGTGAGCCTCCAGCGCGGCGCCCAGCTTCGGCCCTTCGGTATAGGGCACGGAGATGAAGTTCTCGATCCCCATGGTGTCGAGCACCTGCCCGCCGAACCGCTCTGCCGCGATGCCGGTGCTGAAACCCTTGCGTGCGGTGTAGATCGCGGCCGAAGCCCCGGCCGGGCCGCCACCCACCACCAGCACTTCGAAGGGCTTCTTCTCCGCCAGCTTGGTCGCTGCCTTGGCATCGGCATTGCTGTCGAGCTTGGCCAGGATTTCCTCCACGCTCATCTTGCCGCTGGCGAACATCTCGCCGTTGAGGAAAGTGGCGGGCACGGCCAGTACATTGCGGGCATCGACCTCGGCCTGGAAGGTGCCGCCTTCGATCAGCGTGGCATGGATGCGTGGATTGGTGAGCGCCATCAGGGTCAGCGCCTGCACCACATCCGGGCAATTGTGGCAGGAGAGCGAGAAATACATCTCGAAATTATAATCGCCCTCCAGCCCAGCGATCTGGTCCAGCACGTCCTGCTCCACCTTGGGCGGGTGGCCGCCGGCCCACAGCAGGGCGAGCACCAGCGAAGTGAATTCATGGCCCATCGGCAGGCCGGCAAAGCGCACCTGCCTGCTGTGGTCGGAGGCGCGACGGATGGCGAAGCTGGGCTTGCGCGCATCGTCGCCGTCGAAGCTGGCGCTCACCTTGTCGGACAGGGCGGCGATTTCGTTTAGCAATTCACGGGTCTGGCCGGATTTCGCATCGTCGCCAAGCGAGGCGACGAGCTCGATCGGCTCGCGCAGATTGCCGAGATAGGTCTTGAGCTGCTGCGTCAGATTGGCGTCGAGCATGGGTTGGGTTCCTTGGATTTGTGTCTCGTTAAAACAAAAGCGGCCCGGGGCGGAGGGAACGCCCCGAGCCGCTCATGCGCCCCGCTTACGCGGGCTCGAGGGGGTTAGATCTTGCCGACGAGGTCGAGCGAGGGAGCCAGCGTCTCGCTGCCTTCTTCCCACTTGGCCGGGCAGACCTGGCCGGGGTGCGAGCGGACATACTGGGCGGCCTTGATCTTGCGGACCAGTTCCGAAGCATTGCGGCCCACGCCTTCGCAGGTCACTTCCATCACCTGGATCACGCCATCGGGATCGACCACGAAGGTACCGCGATCGGCAAGGCCCTGTTCCTCGCGCAGCACGCCGAAGTTCTTCGAAATCGTGTGCAGCTGGTCGCCCAGCATCGGGAACTTGATCTTGCTGATGGCCGGCGAGCTGTCATGCCAGGCCTTGTGGCTGAAATGCGTGTCGGTGGAGACGGAATAGACTTCCACGCCGAGCTTGGTCAGCTCGTCATACTGGTCGGCCATGTCTTCCAGTTCGGTCGGGCACACGAAGGTGAAGTCCGCCGGATAGAAGAAGAATACCGACCATTTGCCCTTCACATCGACGTCGGTAACCTGGAAGAAGTCCTTGCCGGCCTGGAAGGCGGTGGCGTTGAACGGCTTGATCTCGCTGCCGATAATACCCATGGATATGCTCCGTTTGTCAGGATGAAACTCAGTGACGCCGAGATAGTGGCGCGTGCCTCATCTGCCAAACAAAAGAGTCCGATTGGTTTGATAGAATAAATCAATCAGCGCGAATTGATCGGAATCATAGATTAAGAGGGCGAGGCGGGGCCTGCCCTCCCGATCATCCGACCTGCGCGCGGTGCAGCAGCTTGTGGTCCGCCAGCACCAGCGCCATCATGGCCTCCACCACCGGCACACCGCGAATGCCCACGCAGGGGTCATGGCGGCCCTTGGTCGCCAGCTGCGTCGCCTCGCCATCGCGTGTGATGGTCGGCTGGGCGATCAGGATCGAGCTGGTGGGCTTGAAGGCAACGCGTACCACCACCGGCTGGCCGGTGGAAATGCCGCCTGCGATGCCGCCTGCATGGTTTGCGTCGAATTCCGGCGAGCCGTGGGCGCCCGGGCGCATCGGATCGGCATTCTCCTCGCCGCGCAGCCGCGCCGCGTTGAAGCCTTCGCCGATTTCCACGCCCTTCACTGCATTGATGCCCATCATCGCGGCGGCAAGGTCTGCATCGAGCTTGCCATAAAGCGGCGCGCCCCAGCCTGCGGGAACGCCGGTGGCCACGCATTCCACCACTGCGCCGAGCGACGATCCGGCAAGCCGCGCATCGTCCACCAGCTTCTCCCAGCGCGCGGCGGCGGCGGGATCGGGGCAGAAGAAGGGGTTGTTGCGGATTTCGCCCGCATCGAAGCTCTCGATCCGGTCCCCGCCGATTTCGCTGACATAGGCCAGGATCGCAACTTCGGGGATCGCCAGCCGCGCCACTGCGCCAGCCGCCACCCGCGCTGCGGTTTCGCGCGCGCTGGAGCGGCCGCCGCCGCGATAGTCGCGGAAACCGTATTTCGCATCATAGGCATAATCGGCATGGCCGGGGCGGTATGCCTTGGCGACCTCCGAATAGTCCTTGGATCGCTGATCGGTATTCTCGATCATCAGGCTGATCGGCGTGCCGGTGGTCTTTCCCTCAAACACGCCGGACAGGATCTTTACCTCATCGGCCTCGCGCCGCTGGGTGGTGAACTTGGACGTGCCCGGCTTGCGCGCATCCAGGAAGGGCTGAATCCACCCCTCGTCCAGCGCCAGCCCCGGAGGGCAGCCGTCAACCACGGCGCCCAGAGCGGGGCCATGGCTTTCCCCCCAGGTGGTGAAGCGAAACACGCGGCCGAAAGTATTGAAGCTCATGGTGGGCCGCTTTGTCGCAAATGATCGAATCTGTCCACTTTCGTTCGTCACGATCGTTGGCCGCGAGGCACCGACAATGCATTTTCCTACACGCTGCCATTCTGGCATGAGCGGCGACATGGCCCATCCCCTCTTCCCCCTGATCCTGCGCGCTTTCGCGGGTCTTGTGGCGCTTTGGCGGAGAGGTGGCGTGTCAGCCTCGTACAGTGTCAACTGTGTCAACTTCGACAGGCTTCGGGACGTAAGGCAGGACGAATCGCCATGGTGGATGGCGGCCGATTGGCTCTGGCCAAACCGGGCGGGACAAGGCAGGAACAAAACATGATTGCCAAGCTGAAGGGCCTGCTGGACGAGACCGGAACGGACTGGGCGGTGATCGACGTCCAGGGCGTGGGTTATCTCGTCCATTGCTCGGCCAAGACGCTCGCCGCGATGGGGGAGCGGGGGGAGGGCGTCACCGTCTTCACCGATCTTCAAGTGAGCGAGAACGACATGCGCCTGCTGGGCTTCGCCACCAGTGCGGAGCGGGAGTGGTTCCGGCTGCTGACGCTGGTGCAGGGCGTGGGCAGCAAAGTGGCGCTGGCGATCCTCTCCGCCCTGTCGATTGAGGAATTGCGCAATGCCTGCGCCAATGGCGATGCCGCCCAGGTCGCGCGCGCCAACGGCGTGGGGCCGAAACTGGCGGGGCGTATCGTCAATGAATTGAAGGATAAGGCGGGCGGCATGCCCGGCGGCTCGGGGGGCGTGGTGCTGGGTGTGGCGACGGCTCCGGTTGGTTCGGTGAGCGCGGATGCGGTTTCGGCCTTGCAGAACCTCGGCTTCAAGCCGGCGGTTGCGGCCAGCGCGGTGGCGCAGGCTCTGGGCGAGTTGGGCGATAGTGCCGGTCTTAATGATCTGGTGCGGGTCGCGCTGAAGAAGGCGGCTGGGTGAGCGATGAAAACCGTCGTGAAGGTCTGGCTTCCGGTTACCATACTGGTGCTAATCCTGCTCGTGAGCATCTGGGTATTCGGAACAAACGTCTGGAACTGCTATTCCGCTGGCAAAGTTTGGATTGGTGGCATCAGCCGTACAGCATATTGTGCGGGCGATGAGGGCTATAAATGACCACTAACCCCACCCTCTCCCCCCAGCGCCTGCCGGAGGATCAGGACGCCGCGCTGCGGCCCAAGACGCTTGCCGAATTCATCGGGCAGGAGGCGGCGCGGGATAATCTGCGGGTGTTCATCCAGAGCGCGAAGTCGCGCGGGGAGGCGATGGATCATGTGCTGTTCCATGGCCCGCCCGGATTAGGCAAGACGACACTGGCGCAGATCGTCGCGCGCGAACTGGGCGTGGGCTTTCGCTCCACCAGTGGGCCGGTGATCGCCAAGTCCGGCGATCTGGCCGCGCTGCTCACCAATCTCGAAGCCGGCGACGTCCTGTTCATCGACGAGATCCATCGCCTCAATCCGGTGGTGGAGGAAGTGCTCTATCCCGCGATGGAAGACCGCGCGCTGGACCTGATCATTGGCGAGGGGCCTTCCGCCCGCTCGGTGCGGATCGACCTTGCGCCCTTCACCCTGATCGGTGCGACCACGAGGCAGGGCCTGCTGACCACGCCGTTGCGCGATCGGTTCGGCATCCCGGTGCGGCTGCAATTCTACACCGAGGCGGAGCTGGAGCTGGTCGTGCGGCGCGGGGCGAAACTGCTTTCGGTAGAGATGGATAGCGAAGGCGCGCGCGAGATCGCGCGGCGGGCGCGGGGCACGCCGCGCGTTGCCGGGCGGCTGCTGCGGCGGGTGCGCGATTTCGCCCATGTCGCGGGGGATGGGCTGGTCACCGCCAAGGTCGCGGACGAGGCGCTGACCCGGCTGGAGGTCGATGCGCTGGGGCTGGATGCGATGGACCGGCGCTATCTCACCATGATCGCGGATATCTACAAGGGCGGCCCGGTGGGGGTGGAAACGCTGGCCGCCGGCCTCGCCGAACCGCGCGACACGGTGGAAGATGTGGTGGAGCCTTACCTGATCCAGCTGGGCCTGCTTGCCCGTACGGCACGCGGGCGCGTGCTCAATGATCGGGGGTGGCAGCATCTGGGAATCACCCCCCCGGTCAGTGGCCCGGCGGCATCGCAGGGCGGGCTGTTCGGTGATGGGAAATAGGTTTTCCCGGACAGGATCTTGCGGGAAATGTTAACCTTTTGCACAATGATGGCAGACCTTTCGGTTCCATAGTGGGACAACTCATTGCCGCGCGCCCGTTCAGCCCCAAAAAAATTGCCTCCGGGGCCGAAAAATAGGGTTAACACGATTGCCCGCAAAGGGGTGGTCTGTCCTGTTGTGCAGAACCGGGAGGTGAAGGGGGGCCGAATCTGTGGCTCGGGGCCTTCCCAGTAAGTGAACAGGATTTGAGACCATGTCGGTAAGAATGGCCCTCGCGAAACTGTCTGTCGCCGCAGCAGGCGGCGCGCTGCTTGGCGGCGGGGCAGTGCATGTTGCGGAACCGCAGGCCGCCAATGTCACGACTTACAAGTCGGCCAAGGCAGTCAAGTCCGGGACCAAGACCATCAAGCTGAAGCCTGCCAAGCGCGTTGCGGAAAAGCCGCGCACGGTGAAGCGTATCCGCCGCGTGATCGAGGATGAGTGCAGCGATGACTGCACCCCGCAGATCGCGATGATGCCGGTGCCCCTGCCGCAGCCGCTTCCGGCCTTGCCGCCCGTGAGCGGGTCGAGCGGCGGCGGCGTGACGGTGATCGGCGGATCGGGCGGCTTTGGCGGTTTCGGCGGCGGCTTCTTCGGTGGGTTCTTCGGAGGTGGGTCCTCGGGCGGCAGCGTGGTGGTCACTTCCACTACGACCTCCGGCGGTTCCACCAGCACTTCCAGCGGCGGTTCGGGCGGCAGCTCTACCTCGACGGGTGGCAGCTCGACTTCGACCAGCGGCGGTTCCACCAGCACCAGCGGCGGTTCGACTTCCACTTCCACCGGCGGCATCAGCAGCACGACCACGAGCAGCAGCGGCGGCATTACGAGCACGACCACCAGCAGCTCCGGTGGCTCGTCCTCCTCCAGCTCGTCCAGTTCCTCTTCTTCTTCCTCGTCGAGCTCCTCCAGCTCGTCGAGTTCCAGCGGCGGGACCAGCTCGGGTTATCCCTGCCACAAGCATTGCGGTGGATCGAGCGGTTCCAGTTCGGGCAGCTCCTCGGGTTCGTCCAGCGGCTCCAGCACGACCAGCACCAGCTCGGGCAATGTGTCCAGCAGCACTTCGTCGAGCTCGACGTCCAGCTCCACCAGTTCTTCGACCTCTTCGAGCACCAGCACATCTGGCTCGACCAGCGGTTCGAGCAGCACCAGCACGACCAGCGGCACTCAGGTGCCCGCTCCGCCGATGCTGCTGCTCTTTGGCGCAGGCGCCGCGGCCGTCTTCGGTCGTCGCCGTCTTGCCAAGGGCAAGAAGGAAGACAAGCGCGCCGCCTGACGGACGCGCGTTCGAGCCCAGTCTTCGGGTCGCCTCTTCGTAGACAGGGTAAACATCGGGGGATGGAGGGGCGGCTCGCAAGGGCCGCCCTGGCCCTTTCGTGGCTATCTGCTGGCCAGCGCGGGTGAGTCCACCCATGGCACATCCGCCGTTTCAAGCAGTTCGCCCAGTTCCCACACATTGGCATAGCCATAGCCGTGCAGATTGATGAAAGTGGCGATGTTCAGCGCCATCGGCGCGCGCTTGGTGGGCACCGGGGCGCGGTTGTCGGTGAAATTGTTGTTGCAATAGATGTAGATGGGCCGGTTCCGGTCCGGCCCGATCGCATCGCGCAGCGCCTCGTCGGTGAAATCGGGCAGGGGCAGGTTCACGGCCCCTTCGATATGCCCTCCGGCAAAGGCCTCGGCCGAGCGGGCATCGAGCAGCAGTGCGCCTTCCTCGCGTATCCGGCGGGAAAACTCCTCCCACGGCAGCAGATGCGCCTGCCGGGTTCCGGCGAGGTCGGTGGTCAGCCGGGCGAAGCCGTCATAATCGATCTGGGGATTGGCAGGCTCGCTGGCATTGGCCGGGGCGGCGATGGCCATCAGGGTAAGGGGAGCCAGCAGCAGGCGCAGATTGGACATTGGTTCCTCCCGTCGATTTCTCGTCGACGGGAGGGCTGCACGCTCCGCGCTAAATCGGCGCTGAACAAAAAGGCCGACCCGGTGCGGCCTACTGCACCGGGTCGGCCCGTTCGGCGAGTTGGACGCTCGCCGGGGTGACGTCTGGAAACTTAGTAGTAGACGCCCAGCGTGAAGCCGATCACGCGGCCGCAATAGGGAATGATGATCCAGATCGCGAGCGAGAGCGCGCCCGAGAACTTTGCCGCGAAGGGCACGGTGCCGCCCGGCTGGCCCCAATCCTCGACACCTTTGGAGATGATGCGGTGGAAGATCGCCATGTTGATGCCGGCGATTGCCATCAGGCCCATCTTCCAGAGGAAATAGGGATTGGCCATGTAAGTCGTCGCCTTGCTGACGAACAGCAACAGGCCGGTGACTACGGCGATTGCGAAGCCGATCCAGGTGACCGGGATCGTGTCGTTCTCCACTGCCTTGATGGTGCGGTTGCGCGAAGTGATGCCCAGCAGGCGAAGGTCCATGATCGCGATCGCGCCGATGACGGTGACGAGGGCGAAGACGTGGATGGTCTCGATGGTCGGGAACATCCATTCATTGCTGGCGATGGTGGTGCCGATGCCCGATTGCTCGAGGCTTGCCCAGATTGAATTTGCCATTGTTCTTTCCCCCCTCAGACCGGCGCGTAGGCGATCCAGCGACCGCCAACCATGACGACCATCCACAGGACGATCAGCGCAACCGCGCCGACCTTGATCGAGGCCTGGCCGTCGGGCGAGACGTCCCACTGGTCCATCCGGCCGCGCACGGCCGCCTGATACCAGAGGCTGACGATGATCGTCACGGCAAGGGCCACCATCTTGATCCAGAAGATCGGGTTGACCATGTTGCGGACCGGTTCGCTGATCAGCAGGATGATGCCCGTGGTGATCAGGGTCAGCGCGCCGCCCTTGATCCAGGGCTGATAGCGCCGGAAAGTCTGGGTAAGCGTCTGGTCCTTGCCGTTCACGCCCAGAACCCTGAGGTTGAGCATCAGTGTGGATCCGAACAACACCGCAATCGCCAGAATGTGCAGCGTCTGGAAGCCCGGAATCGCAACGAAGGTGCTCTGAAGCCAGAGCGCGAAGGGCCAGTCGGAGACCCAGAGCGAGAATTCGACGATAGGCGTCTGTCTGATCGCCTCCGTCATCTGGAATAGAAATTCGCCAATCGACATGGGTTTAAGCCTCCCCTGTACCCGGCAGACGCATGGCGGCGCGACCCTGTCCGGTTGTTCCTGTTTTCGAATCCCTTGGCGCTTGGGCGCGGCGGGTTCGTCCCATCCAATCGGGTGATGGCTTAGTTGACTCGGTCCGCCATTGACCTGGATCAACTAGGCCCGCGTGCGGCCAAAATGGGACAATTGGTTGCATCAGCCCGGTACGAGGGGTTGATGAGGAGGCCAGATTCGGGAGAGGCAACGAAAAAGGCCCCGCATCGCTGCGGGGCCCCTTCGATTTCGGCGTGGTGCCGGTGCTTGCGGGATCAGGCCGCCAGCTTGCGCAGCACATATTGAAGGATGCCGCCATTCATGAAGTATTCCACTTCATTGGCGGTATCGATGCGGCACAGGGCGGTGAAGCTGAAGGTTGAACCATCGGCCCGGGTGACTGCCACTTCCACATCCTGCTGCGGCTTGAGATCGGCGACGCCGAGGATGGTGAAGCTGCAATCGCCGTCGAGGCCCAGCGACGCGCGGGTATCGCCGTCCTTGAACTGCAGCGGCAGCACGCCCATGCCCACGAGGTTGGAGCGGTGGATACGCTCGAAGCTCTCCACGATCACCGCGCGCACACCCAGAAGGTTGGTGCCCTTGGCCGCCCAGTCGCGGCTGGAGCCGGTGCCATATTCCTTGCCGGCGACCACCACCATCGGTGTGCCTTCGGCCTTGTGCTTCATCGCCACATCGTAAACCGGCAGGACTTCGGCGCCATAGCGGCTCATGCCGCCTTCGATGCCCGGGACCATTTCGTTCTTGATGCGGATATTGGCGAAGGTGCCGCGCATCATCACGTCATGATGGCCGCGCCGCGCGCCATAGGAGTTGAAGTCCGCCTTGGCGACCTGATGCGCCATCAGCCATGCGCCGGCCGGGCTGTCGGCCTTGATCGAGCCGGCGGGGCTGATGTGGTCGGTGGTGATCGAATCGCCCAGGATCAGCAGCGGCTTGGCTTCGACGATGTCGGAAACCGGGGCCGGAGTCATGGTCATGCCTTCGAAGTAAGGCGGGTTGGCGATGTAGGTGGAGCCTGCACGCCACGAATAGGTTTCCGAACCGGCGACGTCGATCGCCTGCCAGTGCTTGTCGCCCTTGTAGACGTCGGCATAGCGGGCCTGGAACATGGCGCGGTCCATGCAGCTCGCCATGGTGTCATAGACTTCCTGATTGGTCGGCCAGATGTCCTTGAGGAACACCTCCTTGCCGTCCTTGCTGGTGCCGATCGGAGTGGAGATGAAATCTTCCACCACCGTGCCCTTCAGGGCGTAGGCAACCACCAGCGGCGGGCTGGCGAGGAAGTTGGCGCGCACATCGGGGCTGACGCGGCCTTCGAAATTGCGGTTGCCCGAGATCACGGCGGCGGCGACGAGGCCGTTCTCGTTGATCGCCTTGCTGATCGGTTCGGCCAGCGGGCCGGAATTACCGATGCAGGTGGTGCAGCCATAGCCCACCAGGTTGAAGCCGATATTGTCGAGATGGGACTGGAGCCCGGCCTTGTTGAGATAATCGGTGACGACCTGCGAGCCGGGGGCCAGCGAGGTCTTGACCCAGGGCTTGGGCTTGAGGCCGAATTCGTCAGCCTTCTTGGCGACGAGGCCGGCAGCTACCAGTACGCTAGGGTTGGAGGTGTTGGTGCAGCTGGTGATCGCGGCAATCATCACGTCGCCATCGCCAATGTCGAAATCCTTGCCTTCCACGGGAACGCGGGTGGCGGCCTTCTTGTAGGTTTCGGCCATGTCCTTGTTGAACACATCGTCCACTTCGGGAAGGGCAACCCAGTCCTGCGGGCGCTTCGGCCCGGCAAGCGAGGGGACCACGGTCGAAAGGTCGAGTTCCAGCGTGGAAGTGAACACTGGATCGGCGGCGCCCGGTTCCATCCAGAAGCCCTGTTCCTTGGCATAGGCTTCGACAAGCGCGATCTGCTCTTCCTCGCGGCCGGTGAGGCGCAGATAATCGAGCGTCTTGTCGTCAATGCCGAAGAAGCCGCAGGTCGCGCCATATTCGGGAGCCATATTGGCCAGGGTCGCGCGGTCCGCCAGCGTTAGCGAGGCGAGGCCCGGTCCGTAATATTCGACGAAGCGGCCTACCACGCCATGCTTGCGCAGCATGGAAGTGCAGGTCAGCACGAGGTCGGTCGCGGTGACGCCTTCCTTCAGTTCGCCGGTGAACTTGAAGCCGACCACTTCGGGGATCAGCATGGAAACCGGCTGGCCCAGCATCGCGGCCTCCGCCTCGATCCCGCCGACGCCCCAGCCCAGCACGCCCAGGCCATTGACCATGGTGGTGTGGCTGTCAGTGCCGACGCAGGTATCGGGATAGGCGACCAGTTCGCCGTTCTGGTCCTCGCTGGACCACACGGCCTTGGCGATGTTTTCCAGATTCACCTGATGGCAGATGCCGGTGCCCGGGGGCACGGCGTAGAAATTGGCGAGCGACTTGGAGCCCCACTTGAGGAAATCGTAGCGCTCCATATTGCGCTGATATTCGATCTCCACATTCTGCTCGGCCGCCTTGGGATGGCCGAATTCGTCCACCATCACCGAGTGGTCGATGACGAGGTTGACCGGCACCAGCGGGTTGATCTTGCTGGTGTCGCCGCCCAGCTTCGCGATCGCATCGCGCATGGCGGCAAGATCGACCACGCAGGGCACGCCGGTGAAATCCTGCAGCAGCACGCGGGCCGGGCGATACTGGATCTCGGCGCCGGTGACGGGGTTCTTCTGCCAGTCGGCAATGGCCTGAATGTCGCCGGTGGAAACGGTGAAGCCGCCATCCTCGAAGCGCAGCAGGTTTTCCAGCAGCACCTTCATCGAGAAAGGCAGGCGGCTGACGTCGCCGATCTTCTCCGCGGCCTTCCTGAGGGAGTAATAGGCGTATTCCTTGCCTCCCACATTCAGCGTGCTGCGGGTGCCGAGCGTGTTCTTGCCGACCTGGGTCATCTGTTGCGCCGTCCTCTTATTTCCGAATTGCGGAGCCCATCCCGTCGCTGCAACTGCGAAGGAGCAGGAGTCGCCCGGCACCTGCGCGTTTTGCCCCCGAAGGTCAAGGGTTGCAGGGCGCAAATAGCTCGCCTGCAGAGCGCTTTTTCATGCCTCCCGGCGAATCGTTGGCGCGGGGCCACAGGCGCGCTATCGGGCGGGGGATGAACGGAATCGGCAACCCCAATCGCAATGCGGAACCGCTACGCGTGCTGGCCATGGCGCTGGCGCTGGTGGTGGCCGCCTGCGCCGGGGCGGGGCTGGGTTTCCTGCTGGATCTGTTCGACGGGGAAGAGCCGGCGGCCCAGCCGGGTACCGCCGCCGATATCGGGATGGATGCCCCCTAGGGCCGGGCCCTAAAGCGCCGTCTGTTCGGTGCGCTTGCGCGGCGCGGCGATCCAGCATCCGGCCACGATCAGCACCGATCCCAGCACGGTGGCCAGCGTCAGCGCCTCGCCAAATGCGATCCAGCCGAACAGGGCGGCCCACAGGAAGGCGGTATATTCATAGGGCACCAGCGCCTGCGTTTCCGCGCGGCCATAGGCCCAGCTGCCCAGCATCAGGCCGGTCACCGCCAGCACTGCGCCGGTGCCCACGCTGGTCCAGCCATCGGCTCCGGGCAGGACCAGCAGCCAGGGCGCCGCCAGCGCCAGCACCAGTGTCGCCACCGCGCTCTGGAACAGGGCTACTTCGGCGGGCTTGGCCAGCAAGGCCTGCTGGCGCTGGAGGATGAGGTTCCAGGCATAGAGGCAGGCCGAAACCAGTACCGCGGCCACGCCCAGCGCGGCTTCGGGGTGGCGGCCCTCTTCGCCTGCGCTGCCCAGCGCGATCACCAGCACCCCGGCCAGCCCCATCAGCGACGCGCCGATCGCCGCCCGGCCGATCTTCTCCTTCAGCAGCAGCGCGGCCAGGAACAGCGCGATCAGCGGGGCAATGAAGGAAATGGCGATTGCCTCGGCCAGCGGCATGCGCACCAGCCCGTAGAAGAAGGTCGTCCCCACGGCGGCTGAGACAGTGCCCCGGATCAGATGGAGCTTCATCTGCGGCCATTGCGGCCAGCGGGCCCCGCCGCGCAGCCACAGCGGCAGGACCATCGGTACGCTCAGCGCATTGCGCCAGAATGTGGCGCTATAGGCCCCCATTGCCAGCGAGGCGAATTTCATCGCGCCGTCCATCACCGAATAGAGGGCGATGGACAATGCGATCGCCACGAAGGGCGCGACGGAATGCCTTGGCGTGGCGGGATCGGTCATGGCCCGCGCGGCATAGGCGGGCGCAAGGGCGGCGTCACGTCGATTTCCCGGTTAATTTCCCGGTTAATTGTGCAGTCAGCGCTTTTGTTGGAAACGTGAGTGAAATATCGTGACACATGGCCGGAGCCTCCTCCGCGCCGCAGACAGGGCTAGGTTCAAATGACGGTTTCGATGCGCAGGCTTGGTCTTCTCGGGATGGTGGCGCTGGCGGTTCCCGCCGCTGCTGCCGCCCAGCCGGGTACTGAGGCCGCGGCGCAACCCGCTGCCCTGCCCGTTCCGCCGCCGGTCGCGCCCGCGCCTGCATCTGCGGCGGATGTGCCGATGAAATGGAGCAGGGCGGATGCCGATGCGCTGCTCTCGCTGATCGAGGGGATCGGCTCGGAAGGGCTGGATTCCTCCGATTACCAGATGCAGGCCCTCGCCGCCGCGATTGCCGCGGGCGAAGGCGATGCGCTGGACCAGCAGGCCACTCGCAGCTTTTCCTGGCTGATCGAGGATCTGCGCGACGGGCGCACGCCGATGGAGGCGCGCAAGCAGTGGTTCGTGGTCGATCCCGATCCCGATGTGCTCCCCACGCGGCAGGTGATGGCGGAGGCGCTGACCGCGCAGGATATCGCCGGCGTCGTGGCGAAGCTGGCGCCCACCGTGCCCGATTATGCCGAGCTGAAGCTTGCGCTGGCTGCGACGCCCAAGGCCAACAAGGCGCGCATCGCGCTGATCCGGGCGAATATGGATCGCTGGCGCTGGCTGGCGCGCGATCTGGGGCCGCAATATCTGCTCACCAATGTGCCGGAATATCAATTGCGGCTGACGGTGAACAACAAGATCATCCGCACATACAAGACCATCGTGGGCAAGCCGGGTAAGACCGCCACGCCCCAGCTGGCCGAGATCGTGGAGGGCGTGATCTTCAATCCCACCTGGACTGTGCCGCAGAGCATCGTGAAGGGTGAGGGGCTGGGCGCGCGGTTGCTGGCCAATCCGGCTTCGGCGCGGGCGCAGGGCTATGCGGTGACCAGGGCCGCCAATGGCTTCGTCAATGTGGTGCAGCAGCCCGGCAAGAACAATTCGCTGGGCCTGATGAAGCTCGACATGCCGAATGAACATGCGATCTTCCTGCACGATACGCCTTCGCGTCATCTGTTCGATCAGGACAATCGCGCGCTCAGCCATGGCTGCATTCGTACCGAACGGGCGCAGGAACTGGCCATCACCATGGCGCTGCTGGGCAAGGGTGCGGCCAAGGATGAGGCGGTGGCGATCTCCGTTTCGGGCAAATATACCAAGGTGCCGCTGCAAAAGACCTTCCCGGTCTATATCACCTATTTCACCATGGGCCGCTCCATCGATGGGGAGCTGACGACCTTCAACGACATCTACGGCCGCGATGCGCCGGTGCTGGCCAGCTTCGAAAAACCCCGCCAGGCCAACCGCGCCCGCAAGACGGATGAGGAAGTGGTCGAGATCGTGGACGATCTGCAGATCTGAGGGGGATAGGGCCTTCTAACCCTGCATGCAAAAACATCCGGCGGCGAGCCCGGACGAAACGCCGTGGTGTAAACTCAAACCAATCGCGCGGCCGGCACGGCGTCAGGGGATGGCGCGTGCAGGGCGGGCGGAAGCATTTGCGAGAGACCGGGCGCCAGTCCGCTGCGCCTTGGGTTCGACCCTTGTGGTCGACGATCGGCCGGGAAAGCTGCCGCGGGCTCGCGAGCGGCGTGTCATTCCCCCGCGAGTGATAGCCTCGCGCCACCGGCGGTCCGTTTCCGCCCCGGTAGCCTGCCCGTCCTTGGGGGCAGGGATGCGGAGTGTGGAAGAGGGAGCCGCTCATCCGATCTGCCGCGTCTGAGCGCTGGAGGCGTGCCATTGGGATAACCGCCCAAGGGAGCCGCGCCCGCGCCGGCCGCGTTGTTCATGCGAACAAGAACAAGGGAGCAATGCTGTCGACTTGGCCTTGTTCCGGATTGGTATCCAGCGGGCTTGCTATTGCCTGCGGAATGCTGGGTCATATAACCCAAATGGTTCATTATGTCAAGATGAATAACCGAACCATACCTCGTCATCCCAGCGAAAGCTGGGATCTCTCACCTTCCGCGCTATGGCCAGCGACCCCAGCTTTCGCTGGGGTGACGATTGGGGCCGGGTGCCGAGAGAGCGGCTGGGGTGCCGAGGAAGGGGGCGGGTGAGGGGGCAGGGCAGCCCCTATTTCTTCGGTTTCCAGCCCGCAGGCAGGAACAGCATCTTTTCCTGCGTCAGCGTGTTGTATCCAGCGGAATCGCGGGAGGAGAGCGCGGCGTGAATCTGGTAATCCCCGCTTTCCACCACCCAGCCGCGCAGATCCGCGTCCCACACGGCCAGCAGGCGCGGATCGATGGCTATCTTCGCCACGGCATGGTCGCCCGGTTCAAGCTCCACCTTGGCGAAGCCCACCAGCCTTTGCGGGGCTTCCCAGCCGGGATGGCTGGCGTAAAGCTGCACCACGCCCGCGCCCTTGCGTTCCCCGCTATTGGTGAAGGTCACTTCGCTGACCAAGCCCATTGCCCCGTCCTCGCCGGGGACCAGCCGCTGCGCGTCGATAGTGAAATGGGTGTAGGAAAGGCCGAAGCCAAAGGGGAACAGCGGTTCCTGCCCCGTCTTGTCGAGCCATTTGTAACCCACCGCCGCGCCTTCGGTATAGGCGACCTCACCCTTGCGCGGCTCGCCGGGATAGGGGAGCTGCGCCTCGCTGGCGGGGAAGCTGGCGGGCAGGCGTCCGGAAGGATTGACCTTGCCGGTCAGCAGATTGGCGATTGCCTCGCCCCCGGCGCGGCCCGGATACCAGGCTTCCAGAATCGCGCCCACATCGTCCGCCCAGGGCATTTTCACCGGCCCGCCGGTTTGCAGCACTACGACCGCCTTCGGATTGGCGGCGGCCACGGCGGCGATCAGCGCATCCTGATCGCCATCCAGCTTCATTGCCACATCGATGCTCTCGCTCGCCCATTGAGTGCCGAAGACGATGGCCACATCCGCCTGCGCGGCCGCCGCTGCGGCTGCGGCAGGATCGCTGCCATCGACAAAGTCGAACCGCGCATCGGGCAATTGCTTCTTCAGTTCCTCCAGCGGGGAGGACGGATAATAGACCACCGGCCCCGGCCAGCTTTTCGGTTCTAAACCGGGCACGGCATTGCCGCCGCCCGGCCCGTCCAGGGGATAGACCTGGCTCGATCCCCCGCCCGACAGCACGCCCTTGTCGGCATGGCCGCCGATCACCGCGATCCGCCTGGCATCGGCGCTGAGGGGAAGGAGGCCGCCTTCGTTCCTCAGCAGCACCGCGCCCGCTTCCGCCGCGCGGCGGCTCACCGCCTGATTGGTGGCGAAATCGATCGCATGGCCTTCGCTCGCCGGATCGTCGATCAGCCCATGGGCGAACATGGCGGTGAGGATGCGCCCGGCCATCTCGTCCAGCCGGGCCTTGCTCACTTCGCCATTGGCCAGTGCCTGCGCGAGCTTTTCGCCGAAATGATCGTCCTTTTGCAGGCCATAGCCCGATTCCTGATCCAGCCCGGCGTTGGCCGCGGCGGCAGTGGAATGGGCTGCGCCCCAATCGGTCATCACATAGCCGGCAAAACCCCAGTCCCGCCGCAGCACATCGGTCAGCAGGAACCGGCTTTCGCAGGCATAGGGGCCATTGACGCGGTTATAGGCGCACATCACCGAGCCGGGATCGCCCTTTTCCAGCGCGATCTGGAAGGCCAGCAGATCCGACATGCGCATCTCGGCCTCGCCCAGCAGCACGTTGTAGGCGCCCCGGTCCGTCTCCTGATCGTTCACCGCATAATGCTTGAGGGTTGAGATCATCCGGTTGGACTGGATGCCCGCGATCGCCGCGCCCGCCATGGTTCCGGCCAGCAGCGGATCTTCTCCGGCATATTCGAAATTGCGCCCGTTGCGCGGCTCGCGCATCAGATTGACGCTGCCTGCCAGCATCACGTTGAACCCGTCCGCCCGCGCTTCGAAACCGATCATCCGCCCGCCTTCATAGGCGATCGCAGGGTCCCAGCTGGCCGCCACGCCAAGGCCGGAGGGCAGCGCGGTGCGCCCGCGCTTGGACACGATGTGGCCCTGGGTGGCGACGCCGATCCCGGCATCGGCCTGCCATTGCGGCGGAATGCCCAGCCGCGCGATCCCCGGCACATAGCCAGCCGATCCGGCGCGGGCCTCTTCGGGCGCGGTGAATTTGGCGGGGAGGAAATCGGTGCCGAAATAGCCCTTCACCAGTGTCAGCTTTTCCGCCTCGCTCATCTGGGCGAGCATCGCGGCGGCCCGCTGTTGCGGCGTGCCGCTGGTGTCCTTCGCCATGGTCTGGGCGGCGGCGGTGCCTGCGCCCGTTCCCACGGAGCCGAGGCCCAGTACCAGCGCGGCCGCGGCGGCCAGCAACATCGGTTTTGCCATTTCCGTTCCTCCCGATCATCCGCCGGGGAGGAAAGCCCGCCGCCATCGCGCTGTCAATGCGCGGGGGCGGCCATGACGGGCGCACTATCGGCTTGCACTCGGCGCGGTTTTTGGGTTGGGAAAGGGCAAGGGAACGAACACACAAGAATTTTTGGAGGAAGCCGGTGAATCTTGAAATCCTCAAAGGCCGCGTTGCAATCGTGACGGGCGCCAGCTCGGGCATCGGGGAAGCCTGCGCGCTGGGCTATGCCGCTGCCGGGGCCAAGGTGGTGCTGGCCGCGCGCCGGGTGGACCGGCTCGAAGGGCTGGTGAAGACAATCGAGGAGCAGGGCGGCGAAGCGCTGGCCGTGGCGACCGATGTGACCAGCGAGGAAGCGGTGGCCAATCTCTTCAAGCAGGCCGTGGACCGCTTCGGCACGGTGGACATCCTGATCAACAATGCCGGCATTGCCGACAGCACCGCGGTTGACGAACTGTCGCTGGAAATGTGGCGCAAGGTGATCGACACCAATCTCACTTCCGCCTTCCTGTGCAGCCGCGAGGCGTTCCGCATCATGAAGGGCAAGGGCCACGGCCGCATCATCAACATCGGCTCGATCTCAGCCCGCGTGCCCCGTGCGGACAGCCCGGCCTATGCCGCCAGCAAGTGGGGCCTCGATGGGCTGACCCGCTCGCTCGCCATCGACGGGCGGGAATTCAACATTGCGGCATCCATGTTCAACCCCGGCATCGTAGCGACCGAGATCGCGCCCGGCGCGGTCAAGCTGGACAAGGATTTCGCGGCCATGCCCAAGGATATCGCCGATGCGATCATCCACATGACCGCGCTGCCCGATCACCTCAATTTCTACGAGGCGATGATCGTCCAGAACAAGCTGCCCTTCCTCGGCCGCGGCTGAGCGCGCCGCCATGGCGGAGGCGCCCACCTTCGGCTGTTTCAACATCGCCGACCTGCGCAAGCGGGCTAGGGCCCGCCTGCCTCTGGGCGTGTGGGAATATGTCGAACGGGGCACGGAGGACGAGCTGGGCCTTGCGCGCAATCGCGCGGGCTTCGATGCGGTGACCTTCCGCCCCCATGTGGCGCGCAATGTGGAACAGGTGGACCCCTCCGCCACGCTGCTGGGTACGCCCTCGGCCATTCCGCTGGCGGTGGCGCCTACCGGGGCGGCGGGGCTGCTGTGGTACAAGGGCGATCTGGCGCTGGCGAAAGCCGCCGCGCGCGCCGGGGTGCCCTTCACCATCTGCAGCGCCAGCACGATGGATATCGATCAGATCGCGGAGGCTGGCGGGCGGCTGTGGTTCCAGCTCTATACCTGGGCGGACCGTTCGCTGTCTTACGCAGTGGTGGACCGGGCGCAGGAACTGGGCTGCGAAGCGCTGCTGGTCACGCTGGACCTGGCGGTGCCGCCCAACCGCGAATATCTCTATCGCAACGGTTTCGGCACGCCGTTCCGGCTCAATGCGCGCAATACTGCCGATATCCTCATGCACCCGCGCTGGTTGCTGGGGGTGATGGGCCGCTATGCGCTGAGCGGCGGGATTCCCTCGCAGGCGAATCTGCCGGACCGGCTGCGTAACCGCGTGACGCAAAGCGCCCATCCCGGTGCCTTGTTCAAGCAGGATAATATCGACTGGGACGAGATCGCCCGCCTGCGCGATCGCTGGAAGGGCAAGCTCGTCCTCAAGGGACTGCTGCGGCCCGACGATGCGGAACTGGCGGTGAAGGCCGGGGCGGACGGGATCGTGGTTTCCAACCATGGCGCGCGCGGGCTGGACAGTTCGATTTCCTCGATGGAGGCGCTGCCTGCGATCGTGGCGGCCGTGGGCGGCAGGCTCGAAGTGTTGCTCGACAGCGGGGTGCGGCGCGGCAGCGACGTGGTGAAGGCCGTGGCGCTGGGCGCGAAGGGCGTGCTCGCCGGGCGGGCCGCGCTCTATGGCCTTGCCGCCGGGGGCGAAGAAGGCGTGCTGCGCGCGCTGGAACTGCTCAAGGCGGAGACCGCAAGGACCATGGGCCTGCTGGGCGCAAGGGATATAGGCGAGATCAGCGCGGACCTGTTGGGCTGATCGTGCCGCGAATGATGGCGGGTCGCAATGGCGCTCTCGCCATGTCGGGAGCGGGAGGCTATCTGATGATTTCGGGCGGTGCTTCGGCATTGTCCGGTTTGGCGTGATGACCGCATGCGCCCTGGCGGTCGCCTCGTCGATAGGGAACACAGACCGGCATAATGCGCCGGCACGCGCCCATTGAGGCGAAAAGGGGAGAATACCGGAAATGCAAACGACCTTCAGCGAGGCCCTGTCGCGCGCGCCGCTCAGAGGCTTCTCGGTGGCGACTTTCGCCGTCTGCATGCTCGTGCTGGTGTGCGACGGGATGGATGCCCAGTTGCTCGGCATCGTCGCGCCCAAAGTGATCGAGGAATTCGGCGTTGCCGGCGGCACTTTCGGCATCGCGATGAGCGCCGCGCTGGTCGGCTTCGGGATCGGTTCCTGGGGCGGTGGCTGGCTGGGCGATACGATCGGCCGGCGCTGGTCGCTGGCCATCGCCACGGTGGTGTTCTCCCTCGCAACTGTCGGTGCCAGTCAGGCTGCCGATGTGTGGCACATGGCAGCCTGGCGTATCGTCGGCGGGCTGGGCTTCGGCTCGGCCTATGCCAACGCCATTGCGCTGGCGGGCGAATGGCTGCCGGATCGCTGGCGCTCGGTCGGGGTAACCACGCTTTCGGTCGGCACGCCCGCCGGCGGCCTCGTGGTCGCGGCGCTTGCGCCCACCCTGGTCGATCTCCACGGCTGGCGAGGCGCCTTCATCGTGATCGGGCTGGCGACATTGCTGGTCGTCTTCCTGATCGTGCTGGTGCTGCGCGACAGCCCCACCTTCCTGCTCGCCAAGGGCAAGGCGGAAGAAGCCCGCGCCGCAGCCGGCAAGGTCATTCCCGGCGATGTCGAGCTGGCGCCGGAACGCCACCATACCGACCGTGACGGCGCCTCCGTCGGCGTGTTCGACCGCAGCAATCTTCGGCTCAACCTCGGCATCGGCATTGCCTTCGCTGCTGCTGCAACCTGTGCCTATGGCATCCTCAACTGGACCACCACCATGCTGACGGCCAAGGGCTTCAGCTTCGAGGAGGCGAGCTATGCCGTCTCGGTCGCGGGGCTCACTTCCATCGCCTCGTCCATCGCGGCGGGCCTGCTGGTGCAGCGTTTCGGCTCGCGCATCGTCATGGCACTGCTCAGCGTCAGCCTGCTGCTGACCTTGCTGGTGCTGGGTTTCCATCTTGAGCAGCTCTCCGGCGTGCCGGTGGAAGGCGAACGCACGGTGATCGTGGCGCTGATTGGCCTTGCCGCCGCATTGTTCAGCGCCGCCATTGCCAGCTTCTATGCGATGATGACCTATGGCTATCCGCCCTCCTGCCGCTCGGCGGGGATCGGCTTCGGCATTTTCGTCGGCCGCATCGGGGCGATCTCGGCCAGCGGGCTGGGCGGCTGGCTGCTCGATCTGGGGGAGGGCAGCGTGGTGCCTTTCTTCACCGTGCTGTCGGTGGCCGCGATCCTGATTTCGGCGGCATCGATCATCGTCGACCGGCAGGTCCCGCCCGCCCGCTCCAAAGCCTGACGGCAGGCCCATGCGAAACCAGGCGGCGAGGGCTTCGGCACGCCGCCTGGCTGGGCGGAATGCACCGATCCCGGGGGCGGAATCGCGAAAATACGCATCTGAAATGCCGGAATTTGCCCAAATTGAATTTATTTCAATATATAAATCAATAAGTTGTAATAGAATTGTTGTGAGGAAGCCCAGCCATTGGTAAGCGGCGGCATGGGCTTCTGCGATACATGTTTGGTGCGCAACCGGGCAATTTGCGCCGCACTCGATTCGACCGAGATTGCCACGCTGAATGCGATCGGCCGCCGCCGCAAGCTAGAGCCGGGCGAATCCCTGATCTGGGAAGGCGACGATTCGCTGCTGGTCGCCAATGTGATCGAAGGCGTGCTGAAGCTTTCCACCGGCACGGAAGACGGGCGCGAGCAGATCGTGGGCGTGGTCTATCCTTCCGATTTCATCGGCCGGCCCTTCGGCGCGACCACGCGCCATTCGGTTACCGCGCTGACCGAAGCCAACGTCTGCGTGTTCTCGCGCGCGGATTTCGACAATTTTGCGCATGACCATCCAGCGCTGGAGCACAAGCTGCTCAAGCGCACCCTTTCGGAACTCGACCGGACGCGGCGCTGGATGCTGCTGCTTGGCCGCAAGAATGCGGAAGAAAAGCTGGCGACCTTCCTGCTCGACATGTCGGAGCGGCTGTCCGATCCGAGTTGCGAGAATCCGGATGACATGCTCGACGAATTCGAGCTGCCTTTTTCGCGCCAGCAGGTTGCGGATCTGCTGGGCCTGACGATCGAAACCGTCAGCCGCCAGTTCACGCGGCTCAAGAAAGACGGGATCGTGGATCTGCCCTCGCGCCGCGCGGTCGCGATATTGAACCGCGCGGCTTTAGAAGCAAGGGCGGGCTAAGCCCCAGTGCCCCGGCCTCCCGCTTCGATGAAGACAGGGAGGCCGCGTTTCAGGCATCCGTCAGAAACGGAAACCGAGGCCGGCGCTGAGCACCCAGGGGGCCAGCGCATGGCGGGTTGCGATCACTTCGGTGTCGCCCACATACCAATGGGCCGAAGTGTTCAGGAAATATTTCTTCGCATCGAGGGCGAGCGACATGCCATTGTCGCCCAGCGGTACGTCCACACCGGCCTGCAGTGCCACGCCGAACTTGTCGTTCAGCTTGAAGCCGTCCGCGCCGAGGCCCACGGCGGCTGCACCGGGCTTCTCGTCGATGAAGATGAAATAGGTCGGACCCACGCCGACATAGGGCTTAATCGCGCCTGCATCGACATGGTACTTCAGCGTGAAGGTCGCGGGAATGATCTTCGCGTCGCTGACCAGTTCGGCGCCGGGAAGGCCCACAGTGCCATCGACATCGTGCTGGGTAACGCAGCAGATCGTTTCCACCGAGATATTGTTGGTGAAGAAATATTCGATCGCGACGGTCGGCACGTAATTGTCGTTGGCCTTGGTCTCGAGGTTGGCGGGAAGGCCAACGAGATCCTTGGTCTTGTCGGTGAGCTTGCCATCAGCGAGCACGGCAGTGCCAAGCAGCTTGATCTGCCACTTGCCCTTGTCGCCGCTGGCGCCATCTTCGGCGTGAGCCGGAACCGACAGGGCGAAAGCCGTTGCCAGGGCCACGGCGGCGGTCATGATACGCATCGTGTCATATCCCTTGCGCCGCAGTGGCCACCCCGTGCGGCCAAGGATTGTTACAGCGCGATGCTCCCTTTCCACCGTCGAAGGGGCAAAACATTGATCCCGCGCAAATCGGAGGAAATCGTCAAAACGCCCTTGAGGCACGACGATTTGACAGCGATCAATGTGGCACCAACCCACGTGGCGCAAAGGCCGCTCCGGACAGGAGGTTATATCTCATGGTAAAGGTGGTATCAGGCGCGGGTATCTGGCTCGCGATCCTCTTGCTGGCCGTGATCGCCGTAGCCGGCGCACAGGACAGCGGCTTCGCCATCCATATGACGATCGTCGCGATCGCGGCCCTGATCGGGCTGGTGGTGAGCGTGAACAAGGCGGATTACGCCGCGATCGCCAAGGGGATTCTCAGAACTCCGGACGAAGGGCGTTATGATGACGATCCTGTCCGCTGGGGCGTGATCGCCACGGTGTTCTGGGGTATGGCGGGTTTTCTGGCGGGGCTGTTCATTGCCCTGCAGTTGGCTTTCCCGCTGCTCAATTTCGAGCCATTCCTCAATTTCGGGCGCGTGCGGCCGCTGCATACTTCGGCCGTCATTTTCGCCTTTGGCGGCAACGCGCTGATCGCCACCTCCTTCTATGTCGTGCAGCGCACCTGCCGCGCGCGGCTGGCGTTTCCGCAGCTCGCCCGCTTCGTCTTCTGGGGCTATCAGCTGTTCATCGTCCTGGCGGCCACCGGCTATCTGATGGGGATCAGCCAGTCGAAGGAATATGCCGAGCCGGAATGGTATGTGGACTGGTGGCTTACCATCGTCTGGGTTGCCTATCTGGCGGTTTTCGTCGGCACGATCCTGAAGCGGAAAGAACCGCATATCTATGTGGCCAACTGGTTCTACCTCAGCTTCATCATCACCGTGGCGATGCTGCATCTGGTGAACAATATCGACATTCCGGTCAGCCTGCTGGGTTCGAAGAGCTATCCGTTCTTCGGCGGCGTGCAGGGCGCGCTGGTGCAATGGTGGTATGGCCACAACGCGGTGGGCTTTTTCCTGACCGCCGGCTTCCTGGCGATGATGTACTACTTCGTGCCCAAGCAGGCCGAACGCCCGATCTACAGCTATCGCCTGTCGATCATCCATTTCTGGGCGCTGATCTTCCTCTACATCTGGGCCGGCCCGCACCACCTGCACTACACCGCGCTGCCTGACTGGGCGCAGACCTTGGGCATGGTGTTCTCGATCATGCTGTGGATGCCCAGCTGGGGCGGCATGATCAACGGCCTGATGACGCTGAACGGCGCATGGGACAAGGTCCGCACCGATCCGATCATCCGCATGATGGTGATGTCGGTGGCCTTCTACGGCATGAGCACTTTCGAAGGCCCGATGATGTCGATCAAGAGCGTGAACTCGCTCAGCCACTATACGGACTGGACCATCGGCCACGTGCATTCGGGTGCGCTGGGCTGGAACGGGATGATCACTTTCTCGGCGATCTACTTCCTGGTCCCGCGCCTGTGGAAGCGCGAGCGGCTCTATTCGATCCGCATGGTCAACTGGCACTTCTGGCTCGCGACGCTGGGGATCGTCTTCTACGCTGCCAGCATGTGGGTGGCAGGCATCACCCAGGGCCTGATGTGGCGCGAATATGGCGCCGACGGTTATCTGGTGAACAGCTTCGCCGATACGGTCGCCGCGCTTCACTGGGAATTCGTGGCCCGTGCCTTCGGCGGCGCGCTCTACCTCGCTGGCGCTGTTTTGCTGGTGATCAATGTGTGGCGCACGATTCTGGGCCATCAGCGCCAGGAGGCTCCGATGCACAACGCCACCTACAATGAAGAGGCCGATCGTCCGATCGCGCCCGTTCCGGCCGAATGAGGAGGGAAAAGCAATGGTAAGCCTGACTCAACATCACAAGAAGCTGGAACGCAACGTCACCCTGCTGGGCGTATTCGCCTTCATCGCGGTGATCATCGGCGGCATCGTGGAGATCGCCCCGCTCTTCTGGATCGACAACACGATCGAGAAGGTGAAGGGGATGCGTCCCTACACGCCGCTGGAACAGGCGGGGCGCGACATCTATGTGCGCGAAGGGTGCTACACCTGCCATAGCCAGATGATCCGCCCCTTCCGCGACGAGGTGGAACGCTATGGCCACTACAGCCTTGCTGCCGAGAGTATGTATGACCATCCGTTCCAGTGGGGCTCCAAGCGCACCGGGCCGGATCTGGCCCGCGTGGGCGGTCGCTATTCGGACGAATGGCACCAGCAGCACCTGAAGGACCCGCGCGCCGTGGTGCCTGAAAGCGTGATGCCGCCCTATTCTTTCCTGGCGGAGAACGATCTCGAGATCGGCGATCCGGCAGCGCGGCTCGTGGCGCTAAGGAATGTCGGCGTGCCCTACAGCAAGGCCGATATCGAACGCGCCAAGGCCGATCTGCTGGCCCAGGCCAATCCCGATGCCGATGCGGGCGATCTCGCCACGCGTTATCCCAAGGCGCAGATCCGCGATTACGACGGCGATCCCAAGCGGCTGACCGAAATGGATGCCCTGATCGCCTATCTCCAGATGCTCGGCACTCTGGTGGATGTGAACAGCGCCGCCGCGCAGGAGGATCTGGCGAAGGAGAAGGGCCGATGAGCGGCCATTCGTTCTACGACAATCTGCGCCATTTCGCAGATAGCTGGGGCCTGATGGCCATGCTGGTGGTGTTCGTGGTGCTGTGCCTGTGGCCGTTCCGGCCGGGCGCCAGAAAGCTGAACGAGGAAGCCGCCGAAGCGATCTTCAAGGACGATAGCGATGACTGAGAAGAGAATCGACGAGGCAACCGGCGTCGAAACCGTCGGGCACGAGTGGGATGGCATCGAGGAGCTCAACAATCCGCTGCCGCGCTGGTGGATTCTGACCTTCTACGCCTGCATTTTCTGGGCGCTGGCCTATTGCATCGCCTATCCGGCCTGGCCGATGATCTCGGGCGCTACGGAAGGTGTGCTCGGCTGGACCAGCCGGGGCCAGCTCGCCAGCGAGATGAAGGCGCAGGAAAAGGAACGCGCCGCCAATGTCTCGGCGCTTGCCGGCCTTCCGATCGAACAGCTCCAGAGCAATCCGGAACTGATGCGCGCCGCCGTGGCCGGCGGGCGCGCGGCCTTCAAGGTCAATTGCGTGCAGTGCCATGGCTCGGGCGCGGCGGGCAGCAAGGGCTATCCCAACCTCAATGACGACGACTGGCTGTGGGGCGGCGATCTGAAGGCGATCGAGACCACGTTGGTCCACGGCATTCGTCAGCCCGGCGACGATCTGACCCGCACCAGCCTGATGCCCAGCTTCGGCCGCGACGGCATCCTGACGGGGGCGCAGGTAAGCTCTGTGGCCAGTCATGTGCTGGCCCTGTCGGGCAAGGGCAAGGACAGCCCGGCCGGCGCGCAGCTCTTCACCGAGAATTGCGCGGTGTGCCACGGGGCGGACGGCAAGGGGATGCGCGAATTCGGTGCCCCGAACCTGACCGACGCGATCTGGCTTTACGGCGGCACCCGCAAGGATGTGATCGCCAGTGTCACCAATGCGCATGCAGGCGTCATGCCGGCATGGGGAACCCGTCTGGACCCCGTGACGATCAAGATGCTTGCTGCCTATGTTCATTCGCTGGGAGGGGGCGAAGACTTCAAGGAGGCGGCCGCTCCGGCCACTCCGGCTACCCCGGCGGAACCGACCAATGAACAACCCTGACAGGATTAAGGTCCCGGGATCGCACGTCCCGGGACCGGAGAAGCTCTACGAAAAGCGGAAGGCGGTTCACCCGCAGAAGATCGACGGTCCGTTCCGCCGCTTCAAATGGTTCGTGATGCTCGTGACCCTGGGGATCTATTACGGAACCCCGTGGCTGCGCTGGGACCGCGGCCCCTATGCCCCGGATCAGGCAGTGCTGGTCGATCTCGCCCACCGCCGTTTCTACATGTTCGGCATAGAGATCTGGCCGCATGAATTCTATTTCGTGGCCGGACTGCTCATCATGGCGGGTATCGGCTTGTTCCTGGTGACCAGCGCCGTGGGCCGTGCATGGTGCGGCTACAGTTGCCCGCAGACGGTGTGGACCGATCTGTTCCAGCATATCGACCGCTTCATCGATGGCGATCGCAACGCCCAGATGCGGCTCGAAAATGCCCCATGGGGCCCGCAGAAGATATTCAAGCGGACGCTCAAATATTCGATCTACCTGATCATCAGCTTCTGGACCGGCGGCGCGTGGATCATGTATTTCGCCGATGCGCCCACGCTGACACACGATTTCTGGGCCGGACAGGCTGCGCCGGTTGCCTATGGCACCGTGGCGGTGCTGACGGCCACCACCTTCCTGCTGGGCGGCTTCGCGCGCGAGCAGGTGTGCATCTATATGTGCCCCTGGCCGCGCATCCAGACCGCGATGCTCGACGAAAAATCGCTGATCGTCACCTATAAGGACTGGCGCGGCGAGAAGCGCGGCAGCGTGAAGAAGGCTGAGAAGAACCCCGGCGAATATGGCGACTGCATCGATTGCAACCAATGCGTCGCCGTGTGTCCGACCGGCTATGACATCCGCAACGGGCCGGACATCGCCTGCATCACCTGCGGCTTGTGCATCGATGCCTGCGACCGGGTGATGAAGGAAGTCGGCCGCCCGCGTGGGCTGATCGACTATGCCACGCTGGAGGACAACAAGCGCGAGGCCGCCGGCGAGACGCCCCGGCCCGTGTGGAAGACCATCCTGCACCTGCGCACGCTGATCTATCTCGGCGTCTGGGGTGGCCTCGGCTTCGCGCTGCTCTTTGCGCTGGGTACGCGCAACCACACCGACGTCACCATCGCGCAGGACCGCAATCCGCCCTTCATGCTGATGAGCGACGGATCGGTGCGCAATGCCTACACGCTGAAGCTGCGCAATATGGAAAGCCGCCCGCGCCGGATGGAAGTCTCCATCGAGGGCCTTCCCGGCGCCGTGATGTGGAGCGAGGATATGCCGCGCGAAGCCGCCGCCCGAAAGATCGTGCGCGATGTTGCGGCCGACGAGATCGACACCATGCGTGCCTATGTCGTCGCGCCGGAAGGAACGGCCAGCCAGAAGTTCACCTTCACCCTGCGCTCGCTTGACGAGAAGGGCGAAAGCGATAGCGGCGAGGCCAATTTCGAAGCACCGGGAGAAGAGGAATGAGCAGCAGCGAATCCAGCCCTGACCGTGGCCGCTTCACCGGATGGCATGCCGCCGCAATCCTGGTCGCCTTCTTCGGTACGGTCGGCACGGTGAATGTGGTGATGGCGCGTTATGCCACTTCCACCTTCGGCGGCATCGTGGTCGAGAACTCCTATGTCGCGAGCCAGGAATTCAACGGCTGGCTCGACAAGGCGGAGAAGTCGAAGGAACTGGGCTGGCAGGCCGATGCCAGCCGCGAGCCGGACGGTCGCGTGGTCGTGACGCTGGCGGGCGCGCCCGAAGCGACGGTGCTCAACGGCGAAGCCCGCCATCCGCTCGGCCGGATGAAGGATATGCCGCTGACTTTCACGCGCCAGGCCGACGGCACTTATGTCTCGGGCCAGTCGATCCCGTCCGGCCGCTGGACCTTGCGGCTCGAAGCGACTGCAGGGGCGGATAGCTGGCGCACGGAGGAAGCCCTGTAGTGACCGCGCTTGCCCGTCAGGACGAAGGCGATGTCGCCCAGACAGTGCTTGCCGTTCCCGGCATGCATTGCGCCGGGTGCATGTCCAAGATCGAGCGCGGGCTCGAAGGGCGCCCCGGCATCGTCTCGGCGCGCGTGAACCTCTCCGCCCGGCAGGTGACGGTGGCGCATGACGCGTCGCTCAAGCCGCGCGATCTGGTGGAGGAACTGGACCGGATCGGGTTCGAGGCGGAACCGCGCAAGGGCGCTCTGGCCCGCGGCCCGTCGGCCGTGAAGCCGCTGCTGCTGCCGCTGGCCGTCTCGGCTTTTGCCGGCATGAATGTGATGCTGCTTTCGGTCAGCATCTGGTCTGGCGCGGATGGCGCGACCCGTTCGATGTTCCACTGGATTTCGGCCGGGATCGCCATGCCCGCCATCGCCTTTGGCGGGATGCCGTTCTTCAGATCCGCCTGGGGCGTGCTGCGGCGCGGGCGGACCAATATGGACGTGCCGATTTCCATCGGTGTGATCATCGCCACCTTGCTCAGCTTCTATGAGACGGTGACCGGAGGGCACGACGCATGGTTCGACGGTGCGCTGATGCTGCTGGCCTTCCTGCTGGCCGGGCGCGTGCTGGACGCCATGATGCGCGATCGGGCGCGGACCGGCGTGGATGCGCTGCTCAGCCACGCGGCACAGGGGGCGATGGTGGTCGGCGCCGATGGCACACTGGAATGGAAGAAGGCCGAAGACCTCGGCCCCGGCATGGTGATGCGCGTGGCGGCGGGCGAGAGGCTGGCCGCCGATGGCGAAATCGCTTCGGGCGGCAGCCGCTTCGACCAGTCGCTGCTGACCGGCGAGAGCGCCCCGGTTCCGGGCGTGATCGGGGACCGTGTGCTGGCCGGCACGCTCAATCTCGATGCGCCGGTTGATGTGCGCGTGCTGGCGATCGGGCAGGATACGACGCTGGCGGAAATCGCCCGGCTGATGGAAGCGGCCGCGCAGGACCGCTCGAAATATGTTCGCATCGCAGACCGTGCCGCGCGGCTCTATGCCCCGGCGGTCCATACGCTGGCGGCCGTCACTTTCCTTGGCTGGATGCTGGCGGGCGCGGGCTGGTATCAGTCGCTGGTGATCGCGATCTCGGTGCTGATCATCACCTGCCCCTGTGCGCTGGGCCTTGCCGTGCCGGTCGCGCAGGTTGTGGCCAGCGGGGCGCTGATGCGCGCAGGCATCATGGTGAAGGACGGTTCGGCGCTGGAGCGGCTATCGAAGGCTGATCGCGCCCTGCTGGACAAGACCGGTACGCTCACGCTTGGCAGGCCGGTGCCCGATCCGGCAGTGCTGGCAAGCCTCCCGGCCGATGCGGCGGCGGTTGCTTTGTCGCTTGCCTCGCATAGCCGCCACCCGATCTCCAAGGCGCTGGCCGGGTCGCTTGCGGCCCGCGGCGTGCGCGCGATCGATCTGGTGGATGTGGCGGAGCGTCCGGGTGAAGGCGTGTTCGCTCTCCACAATGGCAGGCAGGCCTCCCTGCGCCGGCCCGAAGGCGCGAGCGGGATCGCCGTGACACTGGATATCGAAGGCCAGCCGACCTGGCTGATCCCCTTTGCCGACCGCCTGCGCCCCGATTATGCCGAAGCGCTCGCCCGTCTGGCGAAGATGGGCGTGGAAGCCTCGATCGTCTCGGGCGATCACACGGAATCGGTCGCGCAGGTCGCGCGCGAAGCCGGCCTGTTCGCCCAGGCTGAGGCCAGCCCGCAGGACAAGCAGGACCTGATCCGCCGCCTGCAGGCCGCAGGGCGCAATGTGCTGATGGTGGGAGACGGGTTGAACGATGGCCCGGCGCTGGCCAAGGCCGACAGCTCCATCGCGCCCGGCTCGGCCAGCGATGTGGGGCTGCAGGCATCGGACCTCGTCTTCGTGCAGGATTCGCTGCTTGCCCTGCCGCGCTCGGTGCATGTCGCACGCGCCACCATGCGGGTGGTGAAGCAGAATTTCGTGCTGGCCATCGGCTACAACATGCTGGCCGTTCCGCTGGCGATAGCGGGCTATGTGACGCCGATGATCGCGGCGCTGGCCATGTCGACCAGTTCGCTGGTGGTGGTCGCCAATTCGTTGCGCCTCGCGCGCGCGGCGCGGTGAGGGGGACGGCACGATGAACGTGATCGCCTATCTCATTCCGGTGGCCCTGCTGCTGGGCCTTGGCGGGCTGGTGGCCTTCTTCTGGTCGCTCAAGAGCGGCCAGTTCGAGGACATGGACGGCGCCGCCAACCGCATCCTGATCGACGAGGAGGATGAGGACAGCTGATGGGCCCTCTGACGCAGAGCTTCGCCATGCTTGCGCTGATCCCGGCGGCGGCCAATCCCTCGCTCATGTTGCGCGGAGAGGCGCTGCTGATGAGCCTGTGCGGCGGCGGGGCGATTTCCGTTCCGCTGGAAACCCCGCTTCCCGGGACGCCGGGCGCGGCCTGCTGCGCCAAGGGCTGCCATTCCGACGACAAGCGTAAGCGCGCGCGGACGGGCGCGCCCCTTCCCGGCGAACCTGGCGAAGATTGATCGCGCGAAGATTAGCGGTCTTACTTTTGACCCACAGCAATGCGGTGATTGTCCGCGAATGCTTTATCGCAATGCATGTGGCCTTATTATCCCGATCTGCTCTCGCGCCCGGTACCGCGTTACACGAGCTTTCCGACCGCCGCCGAGTTCAAGCCCGGCGCGGGTGTGACGGAATTCGGCACGGCGCTTGAAGCCGCCACGGGCGATGTCTCGCTCTATCTGCATATCCCTTATTGTGAGAAGATCTGCTGGTATTGCGGCTGCAACACAGGCGCGGCCAACAAGAAGCATCGCCTCGCCAGCTATCTGGAGGCCCTGCACCGGGAAATCGCATTGGTCGGTTCACGCCTGCCGCGTGGGACCAAGGTGCGCCGGATCGCCTTTGGCGGCGGTAGCCCCAATGCGATTGCCCCCACCGATTTCGTCCGCCTGATGGATGCGCTGGTGGTGCATTTCCCGCTCGCCACGCCCGACATTTCGATTGAGCTCGATCCGCGTACGCTGGAAGATCGTTGGGGCGATGTGCTGGCGGGTGTCGGCATCACCCATGCCAGCCTTGGTGTGCAGACCTTCGCGCCGCATCTGCAGGAAAAGATCGGCCGGGTGCAGCCGCTCGAAATGATTGAGCGCGCCACGGCCATGCTGCGCGCTGCCGGGGTCGGTTCGCTCAATTTCGACCTGATGTATGGCCTGCCGGGCCAGACGCGGGAAGATCTTGAGGACACGCTGGAGCGCACCGGGCTGCTGGGCGCCAATCGTGTCGCCCTGTTCGGCTATGCCCATGTGCCGCATCTGATCCCGCGCCAGAAGCAGATCGACGCCACTGACCTTCCGGGGCAGGACGAACGCTTCGCCATGGCCCTGTTCGGCTATCGCGAGCTGACCGGCCTTGGCTATGAGCCGGTGGGTTTCGATCATTTCGCTTTGCCTGGCGATCCGCTGGCCCAGGCCGCGCTCTCGGGCCGGCTGCACCGCAATTTCCAGGGCTTTACCGACGATACGGCGCCGGTCCTGTTGGGGCTGGGTGCTTCGGCGATCAGCAGCTTCCCCGAATTGCTCGTCCAGAACGAGAAGAACGCCGGCCGTTATCGGATGCTGCTCTCGCAGGATATGTTGCCGCATTCGGGAGGCATCGTGCGCGATGCAGACGACCGGATGCGCGGCACCGTGATCGAGGCGCTGCTGTGCCAGGGCCATGCGACAGTCTCGCCGGCCCTGCTGGACGAAGCGCTGCCGATGCTGCAGCCCTATTTCGAACGCGGCCTGTGTTCGTTTCAGGATGGGGTGCTCGTCCTAGCGGGCGAATCGCTGCCCTATGCGCGCAGCATTGCCGCCTGTTTCGATCCCTATCGGCAGGATTCCCCGCGCCGCTTCAGCTCGGCCGTTTAAGCCCGCAAAAGCCCGCTCACGGCCCGCCTGCGCGGGACGGATCATCGCGTCTTGCAAAGGCGACGAAAATTCGTCAGACCTCCTCTCCGAAATAGAAAAAAGAAGGCGGCCTGCCCTGGGCTAGGGGGGCAGGCCGCCAAGTCGGGAGAAGCGACAGGGGGCTCTTGGCGGTCAGGCCGCGAGCTTATCCCCGTCTGCCCAATTACCGTGAAGCCCCTGACGCAGTCTCAGGGGAAGCTTGGCACGAGCAATCGGACCTCGGGCGACATCGAGTGCATCGAAGATGCACAAGTCGGAATAGTTTGTGACGTGATTGTCCACGAGAGCGACGAGATAGCCGTCGCCTTCCGGCGCATCCTTGCTGCGCGGAATGAAGCAGGGTTCCTGCAGGGCGCCATCGGGCCCGCACCACCAGCTCTGCTCCTCGCCCGTGGCGTGGTCATAATGGGTGAGCGAATTGATCACGCCCGCGAACGGACCCGGAGGGCCATTGTAGGGCTTGCCGAAATCATAAGTGATCATCCAGCCGTGGCGATAGGGCTTGCCGGCGAAGCGATCGTCGATCCGGGGGAACTCGCCCGGCATCTTGCCGATCGGCTCCACTGACTGGATTTCGTCGCTATTGGAGGCAAGGTCCACAGTGAAGCGCATCAGATTGGTGACGGCTTCCTGCGGATCGAAGGGCCGCCCGTCCTTTTCCGGGAAGAAGGGCAGGCTGCCCGTCTTGCTGGTGGGCAGGTCGAAATGAATCTTCGTGCCGTCCTGGAAGGCGTTCATCACATGGCACCCGCACACGCTGGGCTCCAGCCTGAACCAGCGCATGTCGCTGCCATCGCCATCGCGCCGCATCACGCCCAGATAGAAGGGCAGATCGCGATCATAATAGAAATGCGGGCGGCCTTCCTCCAGCACGCTCCAGTCGGAGTGATAGGGGCTGACGTTGAACACCGCATAATCGCCCGCGATGCTGAAATCGTGCAGCATGGTGTAATAGGGAACGGTGAAGTTCGCCTTGCGCACCACGCGGCCCTGCGGATCGATCTCGAAATAATGGCACGCCTCGGTCAGCGGCCCGTCGATGGCATAGCCGAAGCCGCAGAAGTTTCCGGTCTCGTGATCGATCTTCGGATGGGCGGTGAAGGGCTTGTCGCCCAAATCGCCGCCGAAATCGCTATAACCGAGAGTGCCCAGCGAGTTCTGATCCATGATCAGGCAGGGGCTGTCTTCCTTCATGGCAAACAGCCTGCCGGCATGGACCAGCACATTGGTGTTGGCGGTGCCGCGAATCTCGCCCTTGACGCTGGGATCGTCGGTCAGATGATTGCGATACATGCCGAACAGCGATTTGCCGGCCGCCCGTTCCAGCTTCCATTTGTCGGTCTGGGCGTAGCGCTGGCGGAAGCTGACCTTGCCGTCCTTGAAGCGGAACATGGAAACCATGCCGTCGCCATTGAAGAACTGGTCATGCGGATATTTGGGCGCGAATTGAGGGTCAGGGTGGACGCGGTAGAACGCCCCGTCGAGATCGGCGGGGATTTCACCCTCGACCTCCAGGTCGTTGATATCGCCTTCGATGCGGACAAGCCGCAACACATCGCGATAAAGCGGCTCGGGCGGAAAATGGACCATGTCTTCACCTCTCCTTTATAACGACCGTTACGATAACGGTCGCAGAGGGGAGAACCTTGACCTTCATCAAATCACGCTCACGCGGGAAGGAATTCGCGGTTCTCGAACAGCACCGTCGCAGCGGCGGTGTTCGAGATCGGCACGTGATAATTCGAGGCGAGTTCCACCACGTCGCCCGTCAGGGCGCCGCGCGCTGCCAGCCAGTTGAGGATTTCCACGCCCTGGCTGCCTGCCAGTTCGACGATTTCGAGGGAATCGTGGCGCAGCAGCGCCTCTGGATTCGGCCCGATATTGTCGAGGCAGAAGTGATCGTATTCCTTGTTGATGAAACCCGCGCGCTTGCCTTCCAACTGGTGGGAAAGTCCGCCCGTGCCGAACACCACGATCTTCTCGGGGCCCTTCCAGCTTTTGAGCGCACGGCCAACGGCGCGGCCCAGGTCGAAGCAGCGCTTGGGGCTGGGCAGCGGGTGCTGCACCGTGTTGATCGCGATCGGCACCAGCTTGACAGGGAATGCCTCCATGCCCGGCCAGCACAGTTCGTAGGGAACGGCCACGGCATGATCGACTAGCATGGACTGGCAGGTCACCGGGTCGAATTCGCTCGCCACCACCTGCTCGATGATGTGCCACGAAAGCTCGGGATGGCCGGCGAAGGGGCGCTGGAAAGCAATGCCCCAGCCTTCGTCCTCATGGCGATATTCACTGGCAGCGCCGATGGCGAAGGTCGGCATCTTGTCGAGGAAGAAGTTCAGCCCGTGATCGTTATAGAACACCACGGCCACATCGGGCTTTTCCCTGGCCAGCCATTCATGGACTGGATTGAACCCGTCAAAGAAGGGCTTCCAGTAAGGGTCCTGCTGCAGCCCGCGCGCAATGGCATTGCCGATGCCCGGCACGTGGCTGGTGAAGATGCCGCCTGTGACCTGGCTCATGCTGCTGCCCTCCGCGTGGTTTCGCCATGGGCGAGGAGACCTGCTTTGAATGCGTCGAGCGTCTGGCCGGTCTGCAACGCGCCCAGATCCTGCACATTGAGGCCCAGGATGCCCGCCAGCTTGGCGAGGTAATAGACGTTCCCGCCCGCATCGAGCATCGCGAGTACATCGCGATTGCGCACCGCGGTCTTCTGCTCTTCGGTGAGATTGAATTGCGCCATATAGCCTTCCTCGTCCGCCACGAAGGCGTCGCGATTGGGCTTGGTGTTGAAGGAATAGCACATGGCGTTCAGCGCATAGCCGCGCATGGCCAGATCGCCGTCGAACGGCTCCGTGCCAAAAATCTGCCTCTTGCCTGAGATGGCCTGGCTCGCGGTCATCGCGCATTCTCCCGGATCGAACTTCTCACTGCACGCTCGATAGCCGAGTCGCCGAAGCTTGTTGTTGAGCGGGATCAAAATTGCCGAACGGGCTTATCCATCCCGGATTCCCGGACGGCTGCCCCTCGGTGTTGCCTTTCGACAACAGACCAGCCGTGTCACGAAACTGTCACTGACACGTAGCTGACACGTCACGATCCGTTCCTACCGCCCGGCCCGGTAACAGGATCGGAGAAACCTCCCCATGAAGTTCAATCGTATTTTCACGTCGAGCTGCGCTGCGGCGATCGCCGTCGTGCTCGCGGGCAATGCGCAGGCGCAGGACGCCCAGGCCGAAACCCAGCAGGAAGACATCCAGACCGCGCGCGAAATCGTGGTGCAGGCCCAGATCGGCTTCCGCAATCGCAGCGAGGAAGCGCAGCCCACGCTGGTTTATGACGAGGAATATTTCCAGCGCTTCGAACCGCTGACCGCCGGTGATGCGCTCAAGCGCGTTCCTTCCGTCACTTTCCTTTCGGACGTGATCGAAAGCGATGGCGCCCGTCTGCGCGGCCTCGATCCGGGCTACACCCAGGTGCTGATCAATGGCGAGAAGGTGCCCGGTTCGAACGCGGACCGTTCCTTCTTCCTCGACCGTATCCCGGCCGAACTGATCGATCGCGTCGAAATCATCCGCTCGCCTTCGGCCCGCCGCACCGCCGATGCGGTGGCCGGCACGCTGAACATCGTGCTGCGCGACGGTTATTCGATGGAAGGCGGCTATGTACGTGGTGGCGCGCTGTTCTTCGACGATGGCGAAGTGAAACCCAGCGGCGGCGCCTATTTTGGCGGCAAGCTGGCCGGTGGCCGCGTGCTGGTCGGCGCCAACGTGCAGGGCCGTTATAATCCGAAGGAAAAGAAGAGCCTTCGCTATGGCGATTCCCCGGAAAATAATCCCGATTATGCGACTGACGATTTCGACAATCGCGAAGACCAGTCGGACGTGCGCGATGGCACCGATTATGCCGGCAACATCGCCTGGGAAATCGACGGCGCGACCACCGATTTCAAGATCGCAGCCAATTACGTCCGCACCGAGCGCACCGAGAACGAGCGTTCCTTCGAATATAGTGATCCCACCGCTATCGATGGTCCGGTTCGCACCACGAGCCCGGGGCACCTGCTCACAGACAATCATAACGTCAACGATATCACGCAGGAAAACTGGAGCATCTCGGCCAAGCTCAGCCAGGAATGGAGCCTGGGCGAAACCTCGCTGCGCGCCAGCTTTGCCCGCTTCGATGATCATCAGGACGAATTCGAATATGAGATCGACTTCGACCGCTCGAAACCGCGTTTCACGGGCGATCTCAGCTTGCGCGACATTCGCGATGACGAGCTTTCCTTCGAGCTGGAACACAAGGTTCCGCTGGGCGCCGACGTCGATTTCATGTTCGGCGGTTTCTATCAGGACAAGGATCGCAACACGGATCTCTCGGAAATCCGCGACCGTTTCGACCTGACTGCTGGCGATCGTGAGGGCTATGACCAGTTCACCGATACGCCCGACAGCTTTGTGGGCACTTTCGATCCGCTGGAACCCACGCTGGGCGGTCTCAACACGATTGAGGAAAATCGCCGCGACCTGTTCGCGCTGGTGGAAGGCAAGAGCGGCATCGTGCAGTTCGAAGCCGGCCTTCGCTGGGAAAACACCGCCGTCAACATCAACGACCTGACGGTTGATCCGGCCCTTGCCAAGAGCAAGGTCGACTATGACTATCTGCTGCCCTCCGCCTCGGTGAAGATCGAGCTGGGCGATGGCCGCGTCACGGCTTCGGCCGCGCGCACCATGCGCCGCCCGCGGTTCGACTATATCTCGCCTGCGCTGCTTGAGGCCGAACTGGGCGACAACGATCTGCTCGGCAATTCGCAGCTGCTTCCCGAAACCGCCTGGGGCGGCGATCTGGGTTACGAACACCGACTGGGCCGCACTGGCGTGATCGGCGTCAACGTGTTCTACCGCAGCGTGAAGAATCTGGTGGAACTGGCCAATACGGGGGTTCCGGGTTCGGAAGACGACCCCGACAACCGCGCCTGGGTCTATCAGCCGCGCAACACTGGCGATGGCGAAGTGTGGGGCATCGAGTTCGACATGTCGACCAGCCTCAGCTTCCTGAGTCTGCCCGACACCGGCATCTTCGGCAATCTCGCGCTGATCGACAGCTCGATCAAGGACGAGTTCGGCGAACGCCGCTTCAACGGCCAGTCGGAATATGTCTATAATGTCGGCTTCATCCAGAACCTGCCTTCGTTCGGAGCGGCCTTCGGCGCGTCCTATCGCAAGCAGGGTGCTGCCTATGACCGCGTTATCGGCGAGGAGGTCACCACGACTTACGGTGCGGATCTGGAAGTGTTCGTCGAAAAACGCTTCGGCAAGACCTTTACCCTGCGTGCGGTTGGTTCGAACCTGCTGAACGGCTCGAAGGATGAAGCCTTCAACAAGTTCAACACCGTTGGCGAACAGATCGATCGCGATTTCGACGAATACGAGCTCGAGAGCGAGAAGGCTGGCCCTGTGTTCCAGGTTGTTGCTCGGTACGCCTTCTGATGCGCAAGGCATTCCTGATCGTCACGCTTGCAGGCGCCCTGGGCGCCTGCAGCAGCACGCCGCCGGTCGCTTCGTGGCCGGCGGCGCCCGTCTTCTCCCAGGGCGAGACGGTTCCTGTCGGCACGGGGAATGCCGACGCGGCGGACGATCCCGCGATCTGGCGCAATCCGGCCAATCCGGAAGGCAGCCTGATCGTGGGGACCGACAAGAAGGCCGGGCTCTATGTCTACGGGCTCGATGGGCAGGTACGCGATTTCCATCCCGACGGGCGGCTGAACAATGTCGATCTGAAGGACATGGGCGCCGCGGGCGTCATCGTGGCCGCGAGCGATCGTAACGACATTCTGGCGGCACAGATCCGCCTCTACCGGCTGGATACCGCAGTCGGGAAGCTGGTGCCGCTGGGCGCGGTTCCGGGCGGTGCGGGCGAAGGCTATGGCATCTGCCTGCTCGAGCGGCCGGACGGGCTCCATGCCTTCTCCGTGCTGAAGGACGGCAAGATCGAGGAGTTCCGGCTCGAACTGGGTGCGACGCCCGCTTCGGTTCCGGTTCGCACGATGAAGCTTCCGACCCAGACCGAAGGCTGCGTTGCCGATCCGCGCAATGGCACGCTGTATGTCGGGGAAGAAGACGTCGGCATCTGGCGCTTCGCCGCCGGGGCCACCCAGGGCGAGCTGGTGGCGAAGACCGACAATCTCCAGCTGGTGGCCGATACCGAAGGCCTCGCCATCCTGCCCAAGGGCGAGAATGGCGGCTGGCTGGTGGCGTCCAGCCAGGGCGATAATGCCTATGCCGTGTTCCGCCTGCCGGGCATGGAGCCGGCCGGACGCTTCCGGATCGCGGCGGGGGCGTTCGGCGCGGCCGAGGAAACCGACGGGATAGACTTGCATGCGGGCGATTTCGGCGTGAAATACCCGAATGGGCTGTTTGTGGCCCAGGACGGACACAACGGCACCCGCGCCCAGAACTTCAAGCTGGTTTCGTGGGCCGAGATCGAAAAGGCACTCGAAACATGGACCGCACCGCCGGTAACGCCCTGACCTTTGTCACCGTGCCGGAGGCTACCCGTCGCGCCTTCCTGCGTGCGACGGGTAGCGCCTTTGCAGCGCTGGTAGCGTCGAGCTGCATGGTGCGCCCGGGCATGGCGGCGACGTTCAAGGCGGCGGAAGGCTATGGCGCCCTGGTGCCCGATCCGGCTGGCGTGCTCGATCTTCCGACCGGCTTTTCCTATCGCATCCTCTCTCGTCTGGGCGACGCGATGAGCGATGGCGGCAAGGTGCCCGACAATGGCGACGGCATGGGCTGCTTTGCGCTGCCGGGCGGCAGGATCGCGCTGGTCCGCAATCACGAATTGATGCCCAATGCCGATACGGGCGGCACGATCGCGCGTGGATATGACCGGCAGGACGGCAGTGGCCCGGTGCTGCCGGGCGGCACCACCACCATCGTGCTCGACGCGAAGACGCTGGAGGTGGAAAACCAGTTCCGTTCGCTGGGCGGCACGATCCGCAATTGCGCGGGCGGCACCACGCCCTGGGGCAGCTGGCTGACCTGCGAGGAATTCGTCGCCAAGGCCGGCGGGCGGCTGGGCAAGGATCACGGCTATGTCTTCGAAGTGCCGGCCAGTGCGACGGAGGCGATCGATCCGGTGCCGCTCAAGGCCATGGGGCGCTTCAATCACGAGGCCGCCTGCGTCGATCCGGCAAGCGGCGTGGTCTATCTGACCGAGGATCGCGAGGACGGCCTGCTTTATCGCTTCATTCCCAAGGTTCCGGGCAGGCTGGCCGAAGGCGGCAAGCTGCAGGCTCTGGCAATCGGGAACGGCGTGGCCGACAGCCGTAACTGGACCGGCGCGGCTGCCGCCGTGGGCGATTGGCATTCCGTCACATGGGTCGATATCGATGTGCCCGACAGCCCGCAGGACGATCTGCGCAAGCAAGGCGCCGCCAAGGGCGCAACCTTGTTCGCGCGCGGCGAAGGCCTCCATATGGGTGAGGGCGAGCTGTATTTCTGCTGCACTTCCGGCGGCGCGGCACGGCTGGGGCAGATCTTCCGCCTGAAGCCCGGCGCAGGGGGTGACCGGCTGCAATTGTTCTTCGAATCCGTGTCGATCGAACAGTTCAATTTTGGCGACAACCTCACGGTCGCACCGAACGGGCATCTGGTCGTCTGCGAAGACCAGTATACCGACGTCGTCGACAATCACCTGCGCGGCATCACGCCTGCGGGAGAAGCCTATAAGCTGGGCAGGCTGCGCCTTCAGACCGAGCTGGCGGGTGCCTGCTTCTCGCCCGATGGCAACACGCTGTTCGTCAATGCCTTCAGCCCCACCACGACCTTCGCCATCACCGGGCCCTGGGCGGCCTGAGCCGAATGGCGCTTGACCCTACGCGCCCAGACTGGGCGCGGGGGCCGGGATCGCGAAGCTGGACCGTTCCAGCAGGCTGTCATTCGGCACGATTTCCAGCGTCGGTTCCAGTCCGAGCCGCGTGGCGAGCGTCCCGAGATCCTGCACCACATGGTCGGCCCACAGATCGGCGTGGCTTTCGCCCAGGAACAGCACCAGCCGGTCGCCAGAGATGCCAAGCGCCGAATTGCGCAGCGAATTACGTGATCCGCCGCCGATCCGCCGGGCAAGGCGAATGGCAAGGCCCCAGCACAGCGCCTCTTCCAGCCGTTTTGTGCTGGCCAGCCGGGTGAGGATGCGCGGCAGGGCGGTGGTGCCGCAATTGGCCGAAAGCGCGGCGGCGATCATCGCCCGGCCTTCGTCCGTCAGATTGATCCAGCGCTTGTAAAGCGCCCAATTGATCGCCTGCTTCACGCGCAGATTGGGCTCGATCTGCATCGAGGCGAGGGCGAGCATGGTTGCGGCAAGGCGCACCCGTTCCGATCCGGCGCCGTCGCGCGGCAGGGCGTCTACCGTCCAGCCCGCGATCCGCGTGGCCAGTGTCGGCGGGCCGCCGCGCGGGGCGGAGAAGCTGGCGATGCCCGCCAGCAGCGGGTCCTGCGCCCGTGCTGCGGGGTCCAGCCGGTCATACAGCCGCCCTTCGCGCAGGCCCCAAGAGGAAAAGACCAGCTTGGGCGGTTCCAGCTTGGCCAGTAATATATGCAGCAGCGCAGCCGCATCGGGCAGCATTGCTGCGCGCATGGAGGAAATGCCCGCCGCATTCAGCTCTTCCGGGGTCATGATCCGGACCCGCTTGGCCAGCTTGGCGGCATTTTCGCCCGACAGTTCGAAGCCATGCGGATCGGTCAGCGGATGCTTGGCCTCCTTCATCGCGAAGCCCGCCAGCGCGCGCCAGGTGCCGCCCACCATATAGAGCGGCTCGGACATGGAATGGGCCCAGTCCTCATGCTTGAGCGCCTTGTTCACCCGGCGCTTGAATTCCTCCGGTCCTTCGGCGCGCAATTCGCCCAGCATCAGCGTGCCCAGCGGCATGCTGGCACCATGGGTGCAGCGCCCGTCGCGGATTTCCACCAGTTCCAGACTTCCGCCGCCAAGATCGGCAACCACGCCGCGCGCGCCGGGGAAGGCGCCGATCACGCCCATGGCGCTGGTGCGGGCCTCTTCCTCGCCCGAAAGCAGAGTGGGGTTCAGGCCGCATTCGCGCACCTGGTCGAGGAATGCGGGCCCGTTCTCCGCCAGCCGCGCGGCGGCAGTGGCGATGACATCCACCTCGTTGATATGCAGGTCCGCCAGGATACGGCGATAGCGCCTGAGGCCGCCGAGCGCGATCTCGGTCGCTTCTTCCGGAATGCGCCCGTCATGCATCAGGTCGCGGCCCAGCCGCGCGGCCACACGCTCGTTCAGCAACACGGTGGGCGCGCGCTGTGCCCCACCATAGACCACCAGACGCACCGTGTTCGATCCGATGTCGATCACTGCCCGGTGGGGTAGCGTGTTGGGGAATGCGGTATCCCGGTCACCGATCACGTGGAATATTTCCTCAAAAGCACTGTCAGACGCCGCCCTTGCGCAGGGCCAGCTTGGGCACCTTGGCGCCTTCGTCCAGCGCGGTGCCGCGGCCCGAGAGCGACGGATTGGTCATGAAATAGCGGTGCAGGTTGAACGGACGTTCGCCCGCTTCCAGCCGTTGATAGGTCCCGTCCGATTCCAGTTCCCAGCTTTGTTCCGTATCGAGCAGATTGGCTAGCAGAACCTGCTGCAGCACCTGATCGTGGACCGTGGGGTTCCTGATCGGGACGAGGGTTTCCACTCGTCGGTCGAGATTGCGCTCCATCCCGTCGGCGGAGGAGATGAACACCTTGGCCCGGTGGCTGGGCATGGCGAAGCCATTGGCGAAGGCCCAGATCCGCGCATGTTCCAGAAAACGGCCGATCACGGATTTCACCGCGATATTTTCCGACAGGCCCGCAATGCCGGGGCGCAGGCAACATATGCCGCGAATGACCAGCGTGATCCGCACGCCGGCCTGGCTTGCTTCATACAGCCGGTCGATCAGCTGCCCGTCGGTCAGCGAATTGAGCTTGGCCCAGATAAAGGCGGGCTTACCTGCGCGCGCATTGTCGATCTCGCGCCCGATCAGCAGTTCCAGCTTTGCGCGCAGGCCGATGGGGGAGATGGCCAGCATCTCCAGATTGCGCGGCTCGACATAGCCGGTGATGAAATTGAACAGCTTGGCCCCGTCGCGCGCCAGCTTGGGATCGGCGGTGAAGAAGCTGAGATCGGTGTAGATCTTGGAGGTGAGCGGGTGATAATTGCCCGTGCCGAAGTGGCAATAGGTGCGCAATTGCCCATCCTCGCGCCGCACAACCATGCTGACCTTGGCGTGGGTCTTCCAGTCGACGAAGCCGTAGATCACCTGCACGCCCGCGCGTTCCAGCTGATTGGCCCACAGGAGGTTCTGCTCCTCGTCGAAGCGGGCCTTCAGTTCCACCACGGCGGTGACGGCCTTGCCCGCTTCGGCGGCCGCGATCAGCGCGGCGATGACTGCGGATTGCTTGCCCGCGCGATAGAGCGTCTGTTTGATCGCCACCACCTCCGGATCGACCGCGGCCTGGCGGATGAAGTCCACCACGGCCTCGAAGCTCTCATAGGGGTGGTGGATGATGATGTCTTTTTCGCGGATCGCGGCGAAGCAATCCCCGTCATGTTCCAGGATGCGCTCGGGATAGCGGGGGGCATAAGGCTCCCACTTCAGGTCCGGACGCTCTTCCTCCACGATGGCGGACAGGCCCGAAAGGCCGATGGTGCCATCGTTGCGCATCAGGATCGCATCGTCGAGCCCGACCTGTTCCAGCAGCAGGTGTTCCGCATCGGGATCGAAATCGTCCTGCAGCTCCAGCATGATCACCTTGCCGCGCCGCCGCCGCTGGATCGCGGTGCGGAAGAAGCGGACCAGATCCTCGGCCTCTTCCTCGATCTCGATGTCGCTGTCGCGCAGCACGCGGAAGACGCCGTCTCCCTCCACACGGAAGCCGGGGAAGATGATGTCCGCATGGCGGCGGATCAGGTTTTCGATGCTGATATAGATCGCCTCTTCCCCCGGCACGCGCACGAAGCGCGGCAGGGCGGTGGGCACCAGCACCATCTCCACCACCTGCTCGTCATCCGCCAGGCGGGTGAGGTTGAACAAGACGCCGATCCCCTCATTCGCCACAAAGGGGAAGGGGTGGGCCGGGTCGATCGCCTGCGGGGTAAGGACGGGGGCGATATTGTCGATGAAATGGTCGCGCAGCCATTTGGCGGCGGCCGCGTCGATCCGGCCTTCGTCGGCCACATGGATGCCCTTGGCGGCCAGCAGCGGGCGCAATTCGCGCCAGCTCTTCTGCTGCTGATATTCGAGATCCGAAATTGCGCTGCGCACCGCGGAAAGCTGCTGCGACGGAGTGCGCCCATCGAGTGAGGTCGTGGCGATGTTGCGCTGCGCCTGCCCGGCAAGGCCGGCGACGCGGATCATGATGAATTCGTCGAGATTGCTGCCGGAAATCGACAGGAAGCGCAGCCGTTCCAGCAGCGGATAGCGCGCATTGCGAGCCTCGGCCAGCACTCGTGCGTTGAAGGCGAGCCAGCTCAGCTCCCGGTTGAAATAGCGTTCCATGGGAATGGACGCATCGGTTCTGCTCTCGAGTTGGGTACTCATGATCCTGCTTGGCAGCGATGGCCCCTGGCAGCCCGGAAAACCCGGACAGTCACTGGCTCGATGGGAGGGGTATGTTACAGATTTGTGAAAATACCGCCAACCATCCAAAGCCAGTCATAAACCGCTTCATATCCCGCTGCGGGCGCGCCCCAAAGGTCACACCAGTTCGTGGCTGAGCGCGATCTGGGTGATGCCGCGCCTGCCCTCGCCATTGCGGCCCAGCTGGACCACCACATCGATCACCGATGCGGCATAGGCGATAGTGTCGCTGCGGGTAAGACCGATGCCGGTCTGCATCACCATCAGCGCCAGCTGATCCAGCGCGCCGCGCAGCGAATTGGCGTGGATGGTGGAGAAGCTGCCCGGGTGGCCGGTGTTGATCGCACGCAGGAAGCTGACGCTCTCCGCGCCGCGCAATTCGCCCAGCACGATCCGGTCGGGCCTGAGGCGCAGGGCGGCCTGCAGCAATTCGTTGGCGGTGACCTTGGCTTCGCCCAGTTCGCCCTTCACCGCCACCAGCCCCACGCCATTGGCGCCGGGCAGTTTCAGCTCGGGCGTGTCTTCCACCAGCACCACGCGTTCCTCCGCCGGGATTTCGCCCAGCATGGCGTTGAGGAAAGTGGTCTTGCCGGTGGAGGTGCCGCCGGAGATCAGGATGGTCATGCGCTGGCGGATCGCCGCGCGCAGGAAGGCGACCGGCTGTTCGGCCGGATCGGGTAGCGATGCCGGGGCGGGCGGGACCAGCGGGCCGGTGTCATAGGCGTCGAGCGGCAGGTCCAGCCGGCGGTGGCGGCGGATCGCCATGGTCCAGTGCCGGCGCGTGGCGGGCGGGCCGCAGAACTGGATGCGCGCGCCATCGGGCAAGGTGGCGCCCAGCAGCGGATGTTCGCGATTGATGCCCTGATGGCTGACGCGGGCGACCTGTTCGGCCAGGCGCTGCACCAGCTTGTCGTCTATCTCCGGCGCAGGGATGCGTTGCATGCCGGGGCGGGCGGCATCTTCCACCCACACTTCGCCCGGGCCATTGACCATGATCTCCGTCACCGTGTCGCGCGCCAGCCATTCGGCGAAGGGCGCGAGATAGGCATCCAGATAGACGCTGCGCGGGCCGGCAAGCGGCAATGGCGCCACGGGTTCGTCAGTGGGGGACAGCATGTGGACCGATGCGCTCACCAGAGTTCCTTACAGCGTCGGCGCGGTGGAGAAATCGAGGTCACGCGCGGTAAACACGCGGATCGGTTCGCCCTGGCGCACGCGCACCGTGGGGGCGATCTGCCCGTCCTGCTGCAGGGCGGTCGATGCGGCCGTCTGCCCGCCGCCCAGCACCACCGCCGTACCGCCGCCGGCAAAGGCGCTGAGCCCGCCGATCACGGAAAGCAGCATGGCCGAGCCGAAGCGCTTGAAGAAATGGGTGTTCACATCGCCGGGAAGGCCGGTCATGCCCGAAAAATCGGTCGCGGGGGAGGCGAGGTCCACGGTGATCCCATCCGGGCGGATCGCGCGGGTCCAGATCACATAGGCGCGCTTCTGCCCGGCCTGCAGGCCGGACTGATACTGGCCGACCAGACGCGAGCTGCGCGGCAGCAGCACGCGGGTGCCGTCATAGGAGCGCACGTCCTGGCTCACCACGGCGCGGACGAAGCCGGGCACGTCGGTGTTGATCGCGGTTTCCAGCACCGCCGGGATCAGCGTGCCCTGGCTGATGGTGGTCTGCGGATCGAACTGGCGCGCGGCCTTGGCCGTGCCGCCACCCACGCCGCCCACGCGGCTGGCGAAATCGCCGGCCGAGCTGGAGACGGTGCTGCCGCCCGGCGTTGCGGGCGTGACCGCGGCGATCGGAACCGGCAGCGAGCTGGCATCGAACACCACGGTGGGGTTGTTATAGGGATTGGGCGCCATGCCCGCCTGAGTACCCGGCATGGCGGACAGGACCGGGGCGGGCGCCGGATCGGGCGCGGGGACGGGCGGCGCGACCGGCTGGGCCTGCTGCTGGCCGGCCATATCGTCGGGCGAGGGAACGGACGGAGCGGGCGGCACTGCCGGAACGGCCTGCTGCTGCGCCTGCTGGCCATTGTCGACCCGCGCGGCGTTCATGCCCCACAAGGTCACCATGCCCAGCACCGTGACGATGCCCACGCCGGCCATGAGGCCGACCATGTCGGAACGGCCCTTGCGCTGGGTGACGATGGGGAAGGCGTTGCGGCTGGCAAGGTCGATCACCTCGGCCGGCATCGCCTCGCGCGGATCGGAATCATTGGCGGAGGAGGCGCCCTTCTTCTCGGGCAATTGCATGGCAAGGCGCATCACTTCGTCTCCCGGTTGGCTGCAAGCGCCGGGCCCTTGCCCGACATGGCCGCGCCGGCCTGTCCACCATGGATCAGGGTGGCGACATCGTCGCCCCAGCGCAGGATGATTTCGCCCGGCACGCCGTCCACCACAGTGGTGGCGCCGCGGACGGCATAATTGACCGGGCCTTCGGTGCCGTTGCGGTCCTTGATCAGGATCGCGGGGATCGTGGCATCGGCAGGCCAGGTGATGAAGGTCGCCTCGCCATCGTCATAGATCTGGTCCGGCATCAGCTTGGCAGAGCCCTTGCGCTGCCACGAGAAATTGAGCCTGGCCGGATCGGCCACGGCATAGGGATCGTTAACCGCCGCCATTTCCAGATCGTTGGGCGCCTGAGGCTGCGCGAGCTGCTTGTCTCCGTCCGCGTCCTCAGGTTCTTCCGGGTAAGTGAAGTTCAGCACGTAAAGCGGCTTGCTGTCGGGCCGGGCGACCAGATCGAACAGATAGGTGTGCTTGTCGGTCACCACGGTCATATTGGTGCCAGCGCGGGCGGACAGCGGCTTCACGAACAGCAGGTTAGCCCGCTTGTTGGGCGTCACCTGCCAGCTGGAACTGTCACCGATGGCGACATTCTCGATATGCTCGTCCTCGCCGAAAGTGATGGTGGCCTGCACATTGGGCTTGCCTTCGATCACCACCACTTCGGACGGGTTGTAGAGCCGCTCGACAAGGCGCGGATCGCCTGCCGCATGGGCAGGCGCGGCAATCGCAAGGGTTGCGGCCGCGAGCGTAAGCGCGGGCGGCAGGGCGCGGTTCATTTCAACTTCTCCGATGAACGTACGGGGGCGGCGCGAAAGCGGCTGCCAATGCCGCGCGCGCGTGATGGGGTGGTGGAAAGCGGGCTGGTTCCGCCACTTTCGGTGCCGACGATGCGGGTTTCGCGGCTGTGGGTGGAACTGCCCGAGGGGCCGGAATCATTGGCGGCCATGCCTGCCACGGCAGGGGCAATGGCAATGCGGCGCGGGGCGGACGAACCCTGCCCCTGTCCCTGGCCCTGCGTGTGCGGCATTTCCACCGGTGCGGGAACGGGATGCGCGGTGGGCACGGGCACGCTGTCGCCACTGTCGCGCCCGCCGGAACCGGCAAGGCCGAAGACGGTCCAATTGCCCACCATGGTCGCGCCTACCTTCAGCACCATGATCATCAGCGAGACATGCACCGCGCCCACCAGGAAGAAGGCCATGGCTGCGCGCGGATCGATCTTGCCGGGCACCGCGATCATCGCATTGATTACCGGTATGGCCAGTTCAAGGATCATCGTGCCGCCCACCACTGCGAACAGCGGGGTGACCGCCATCATCACCCAGGCGCGCAGCCAGCCTGCAAACAGCCCGCGCGTGGCAGGGAACAGGGCCAGCACCACGAAGACCGGGCCGACCGCCATCAGCACCGCCAGGGCGATGCGCGCGGTTACCAGCACGCCCACTGTGCCCAGCAGCAGCATGGTCGCGCCCATCCACATCATGCCTTCGGGCGAGAAGGTGGAAATTTCCTTCTTCGGGGCGCCGGCTTCCTGCTGGCCGCCCTGCCCGGAAGCTTCCTGAATGGCGGAAAAGACGATGTCGATCTTGTCGCCGAACACTTGCGTGGCCGATCCCTTGGTGCCGGTGAGGATCGATGCGATCTGGTCGGGCGCGCCGGTGGCGACGTTCCACACCAGCGTCTGATAGGCCAGCCAGCTGGTCGCCAGCGTCAGCACCATGCCCAAGGTCACGATGCGCGGGGTCAGCGCGCGGATGCCGATGCGGGTGCGCCCCGTTATCAGCGCGAAGGCGAAGAAGGCGACGTAAAGCGTCAGGATGATGGTGAGCGCGGGCACCAGCGCCCCGCCCGATCCGAACAGGCGCCCGAAGGCGGCCTGAGTCATATCGGCGGCAAGGCAGTCCACCCCGCGCAGGGAGGCGCCGATGCCGTTGCCGACATCGGCCAGTGCCTGTTGGCATTGCGGGTTCATTCGGCGGCTTCCCAGATGGCGAGGCCGTCATCCTCGTCGTCGCCTTCGGCACCCCGGGCATCCGGCCAGGCATGGCCGGTGAGGGCGGGATACCATTTTGCCGGATCGTCGCCCACGGCCTCACGCAGGCTGTCGAGCCGGCGCACGGCGCTTTCGCGGCCGGACAGGATGGTCAGCACTTCGGGCGCGTTGGACAGGTTCAGCCGCACTACCACGCTGGCGTCCGGCTGGCGCACGAGGAAGCAGCGGCTATGCGCCGGAAGCGAACGGATCAGCGCCAGTTCGTGGCTGGTCAGGCCGAAGCCGTCGCAATAATCTTCCGCCCGGGCGCGGGCATTGGGCATGAAGATCATGGTGGCCGTCTGTTCCACCAGCGCAGTGGAGATGCGGCTTTCCAGCGCGTCGCGGGCGGATTGGGTGGCAAAGCCCACCAGCGCGTTGCGCTTGCGCAGGGTCTTCAGCCAGTCGCGGATGCGGGCGGCGAATACTTCGTCGTCCAGCGCCTTCCAGCCTTCGTCGATCAGGATCATGGTCGGCTGGCCGTCCAGCCGCTCGTCGATCCGGTGGAACAGATACATCATCACCGGCGTGCGCAGGCGCGGGCTATCCAGCAGCGCGGTCATGTCGAAGCCGAGCACGCGGTTGGAAAGGTCCAGCCTGTCTTCCGCATTGTCGAACAGCCAGCCATGTTCGCCCTCCTCGATCCAGGGGGCAAGGCGGTCGGCAAGGTCGCCCGGCATGGGGCGGCGGGTGCCCGCGAGCAATTCGCGGAAATTGCGCAAGCGGCGCAGCGAGGGATCGTTGGCATAGGCCGCATCCACTGCGCCGGAGATCGTGGCGAGTTCCTCCGGCCCCTGGGCCTTCAACAGCACGCCCAGCCAGTCGCGCAGGAAGGCGCGGTTGGTGGGATTGTCTGGCAGGGCCAGAGGGTTGAAGCCCGTCGGGCTGCCAGCGGCGATCCGGTCATACCGGCCGCCGATCCCGCGAATGAACAGTTCCGCGCCGCGATCCTTGTCGAACAGGATCGTGCGGGGGGCGAATTTCTGCGCCTGTGCGGCCAGGAAATTCATCACCACCGTCTTGCCCGAGCCCGAAGGCCCGATGACGCTGAAATTGCCCAGATCGCCATGGTGGAAATTGAAGAAGAAGGGCGTGGCGCTGGTGGTTTCCAGCAGCGTCACCGCATCGCCCCAGTGATTGCCGCTCGCCTGCCCCAGCGCGAAGCCATGGAGCGAGCCGAAGCCGGCCATATTGGCGGTGGAGATCATCGCGCGGCGCACGATATAGCCTTCGTTGCCCGGGAACTGGCCCCAGAAGGCAGGCTCAAGATTGGTATCCTCGCGCACCGCGATCGCGCCGGTATCGGCAAGGGCCGCGGCGCAGGCGGCGCTGGCGTCGTCCAGGCGGGCAAGGTCGCGCTCGCGGATCAGCACGCTCAGGTGATGGTCCCCGAAGCCGACCGAACCGGCGCCCAACTCGTCGCGCGCGGCCAGCATGTCGGCGCGTTCGGCGCGGGCTTCCTCGTCGGCCGAGCGCAGGCGGCGCATCGCCAGGTCCATCTTCTCGCGCGCGGTCTGACGTTCGCAGGGGGCGAAGCTCTCGCTCACCACCATTTCGAAAGGCAGGCGCAGCAGCGGGTCGAGCAGACCGGGCGAAGTAGCGTCCGGATAGTCCTTCAGGCTGAGGATCGAGCCGAAATCGGTGCCGCGCCCGTCCTTGAACTCCATCGCGTCGAGCCCGAAGCTCACCCGGCGATAGGGCAGCATCTGGCCGATATCGGTATCGTCCACCGGACGGCGCACGGGGCGCATCTCGCCGTTGTAGAGCGCGGAAAGCAGTTCCAGCACTTCGGAATTGGTCTGGCCGCCATTGGCCTGATAATCGCCCAGCAGCGTGGCGCCATACTGGCCCAGCGTGGCGATCAGCGCGCCGGCCGCCGCGCGCAAGCTGCGCAGATCCTTGGGATCGGCCTCAAGGACTTCCTGGCCCTTCCTGCTCCACAGCTTGGCCATGCGTTCGGCCAGGCCCGCCTTGCCGCGCGCCGGGCGGCGCACCAGCGTGACGAACTGGTCGTTGATGAACAAAGATCCACGGCTCAGCTTCTCGCGCCAGCGCCGGTCGATATGGGCGGACAGCGCATCTTCGAATGTGGCGTCCAGTTCCACCTGCACCCGGCGGCGGATGACGTGGTGATACATCACGAAACGCGCATCCAGATTGGCGCGCAGCATCACTTCACGCGTGGCGGCATGAGCGTTCAGCGCCTCGCTATCCTCGGTCTCGAACAGCAGGCCGGGCACCTGCAGCGCCATCATCAGCGATCCGTCGCGCAGCAGCACGGTGTTCTCGTCCACCAGCCGGGCATAAGGCAGCCGGTCGCCAGCGAGGGCTTCCTTGTCGCTCCAGGCGGCGGCACCGATCCATTTCACCATTCGAAAAGGCCCTCCTGAGGCCCTTGAGGCCGCCCTTTCAGGCGGCGTAGCTGTTGCAGCCCCAGCGCTTCCAATTCTTCACACGCGGGCATTTGCTGACCTTGGTAAGCCACAGATCGAAGATCCGCGGTTCGCGCAGACAGGCGAAATAGCCGATCACATGGAACACCAGTGCAGCGGGCAGGGCCCAGAAACTGCCGGTGATCAGGAACAGCTCGGTCGTCAGCGCGAAGTTCAGGATGAAGAAATTATATGTCACCCCGGCGAACATCTGCGGGCGGGTGAGCGCGCGGTGCACGGGGTGGCGGATCAGCTCGCTCACCGTTCAGCCCGCCGCGCCCTGGATGCCCGCCACGATGGAGGCAGCGCCGAACAATACGAAGCAGCCGATGATCACGGTCGCGCCGAAGCGCCAGTTGAGGCGGCCGGTCAGCATCATGAAACCCACGGCGGCCACGGCCATCACCGCAACGGCAGTGGCGACATTGCCCAGCATCGTGCCCTGGAGCCACAGCAGCGCGGAAACGATCGGGCCGGAACCCTGCGGATCGCCAACCTGCTGCGCATGGGCGGCAGTCGGGGCGAGCAGGGAGGCAAGGATGGCAAGACGAATAGGCGCACGCATTTAGTCGGTACTCCGCGAATGGTTCGAAAGGCGGCCCATGATGGCCGCCACATAGGCTTTGGTTTCCCGGATGTTGGGAACGCCCCCGGCGCTCTCCACCCGGCCGGGGCCGGCGTTATAGGCGGCCAGCGCCTTCTCCAGATTGCCGTCGAAACGGTCGAGCTGCTCGCGCAGATAGCGCGCGCCGCCTTCCAGATTGGCGAAAGGATCGCTGGCATCCACGCCCAGTTCGCGGGCGGTGCCGGGCATTAGCTGGGCAAGGCCGCGCGCGCCCTTGGGCGACACGGCGCCGGCGTGCCAGCGGCTTTCCTGCCATACCAGCGCCTCGATCAGCGCGGGGCTGAGGTCGAAGCGGCGGGCAAGCTCGCGCACCTTGGCGTCATAAGTATCGGGGACGACGGAGGCGTGGGTCTCCGGATTGGCGACAGCCACATCGGGTACGGCAATATCGTCGGGCACCTGTTCCAGCGCAGCGGGCGGGGCATAGGATGCCGACAGCGCCTGTGTTCCGTGCGCCGCGCCAGCTGCCTGTCCCAGCGCCGGACCGGCGACCCAATAGGCCCCTTCGCCCCCCACTTCGAGCACGTCGGCATGGGCCGGCGCGCACAGCAGGGGAGCGCACGCCAGCAAGACGGGCACTGCGCCGCGGCCCGCAAGGAGAATCAGGTCCCTCATCATTGGGGCCTGATGCTTGCGGCACATGACAATGACGTGACATGGGGGCAAGACATTGCGCCGGACAACGAAAAACCCGCGCGAGGGGGCAATCTCGCGCGGGTTCCATGGGCTCGAAGCCGACTGAGTTGTGACAGCGCCTAGCGCATCGCAATGCCGGCATTCTTCTCCAGATTTTTCAGCGCCATCTTGGCCGCCTTGCGGGAATCGACCCAGCTGCCGTCGGCCAGTTCGAGGAAATAACGATCCTCGCTGGCGAGCGCGGCAGTAAACATGGCCCGCGCATCGGCGATCCGGCCCTGCCGGGCATAGGCCGTGCCGAGATTGATCAGCGCGGCGGGATCGGACGTGCGCACGGCGGCGCTCCCGTCCAGCTTGGCGACGGCTTCGGCAGTGCGACCTTCCGAAAGGGCTTCATAAGCGACATCGGTGCTTTGTGCGCCGGTATCTGCGGCAATGGCCGGGCTCGCCATGGCGGCCAGCACGGCAAGGACAAGGACTTTGCGCATCACAAATCTCCCGCATGCGTTCTTTTCATAGGGGGAGAGTGATCCGCCACAGCTCTAACTGCAATAAAAATGTAATAATGTCATTGAACTGTAACATTTGCCGCAGGGAGGGGGTTTCGGGGCGGTTTAACCATAGCGTTCAACGGTTTCGGGCCTGAGTCCTCAAATTGTCATAAGTGTAACAAAAACTTCATAAAATCCGTTCTCCACGGCAAGCGCAACTTTGCAAAGAAACTGTCATGTCCTCCGTCTAGCGGGCGAGTCGCGATCAACAGTTCGCGACTTCGATTCTTCGGTTTTTGAGGGGACCGCTCGCCGTGAAAAATATCCACCGCTCGCTCGTTATCGGCTGCAGCCTGCTGGCTCTTTCCGCCTGTGGCCCCGACGAAATCGTCTCTCCCGGCACTTCGGGCGACATCATCATCAACAATCCGGCCCCGACGCCGACCCCGACGCCGACCGGCGGTACGGGCAATGTCACTCCCGCCAACGGTTGTCCGACGATTTCCGACCCGCAGGGTCTGACCAATGGCGGCACCATTGAAGGGCCGACCGGCGAATGGCGCATCTGCGAATTGCCCGCCAAGCTGAACGTTTCGTCCACCCTGCCCAAGGTTGCAGGCGTGCTTTATGCGCTGACCGGTCGTACTGACGTCGGCACCGATGGTGGCGCAGTTGCCAGCGGCAGCGACACCAATGTGACCTTGACGATTGATCCGGGCGTGATCGTTTACGCTGAGACTCCCCGTTCATACATGGTCGTGAACCGTGGTAACAAGATCAACGCTGTCGGCACCTCCGCCCAGCCGATCATCTTCACCAGCCGTGACAACGTCCAGGGCGTCGCTGGGGACAGCTCGATCGGCCAGTGGGGCGGCGTGGTTCTCCTCGGCCGCGCGCCGGTTTCCGACTGCCGCGATGGTACGCCCAACAAGCCCAATCAGGCCGATTGCGAACAGGAACTGGAAGGCGCCGCGCTGACCACACTGTTCGGTGGCAATACGGCAGCCGATAATTCGGGTAAGATGCAGTACTTCCAGATTCGTTTCTCGGGCTTCACGCTCGAACTCGGTTCGGAACTGCAGTCGCTGACACTGGGCGGTGTCGGCTCGGGCACCGTGATCGATCACTTCCAGTCGTTCAACAGCTCGGATGACGGCATGGAAATGTTTGGCGGCGGCATGAACATGTCCGAAGTCATTGTCGTGGGCGCGGATGACGACGGTCTGGACGTCGATACCGGCGCGAAGCTCAACATGAAGAATGTGATTGCCGCGCAGCGTACCAATGGCGGTGATAACCTGATCGAGCTGGACTCGCCGGCAGACGACTACACGACTTCGGCGCTTCCGCAGACCGTCCTGAACGTCAGTAGCTTCACCTTCATCGAGCGAAGCACGGCAAACTCCCAGGTTGTCCGCGCCCGTGGTGGTGCAAAGCTGAACCTCGCCAACGGTATCATGGATACGGATAACGAAACCTGCATCCGTATCGATGAACAGGTTACCATGGATGCCAATCCGACCTTCAACTCGGTCATCGGCGATTGTGATGCGGCTCGTGCGTTCGACGGCGTGGCAAGCGACGACAGCGACCTGCTCGCCAAGTGGAACGCTGGTAGCAACAATAACGCTGCGGCCACGCTTACGCTGACCAGCCTGTTCGTTAACGGAACGAACGAAGACGCGGTTGTGGCCTACAATCCGGCTTCGCTGTCTTCGTTCTTTACGACCCCGACCAAGATTGGCGCTGCCTGGACCGGCAATACCAGCTGGTACACTGGCTGGACCTGCAACTCCGCCACTGCAGGTTTCGGAGCTGGCAATACTGGTCTTTGCACCACGCTGCCGATCTTCTGAGCGACTTGAATCGGGGGGAAGGAGCGTGCCGGCTTGTCGGCCGTTCCTTCCCCCCGATCTGCCACGGGCGGCTGACCGCCCAGACGAAAATCAGGCCTATAATGAGGGGGCCCAGACAATGACCACCAGCAAGCGGCTCGCGGGTTTGCTCTTGCTCACCACCGCCATGGCTTTTCCGACCATGGCGATGGCTCAAGATGAAGAGGCTGCCGTCGATGCATCCGAAGATGCGTCCACCGCCCCCGCCGATGAAGAAGTCTATGACCAGCCTGACGTTTCCATTCCGGGCGGCGAGATCATCGTTACCGGCAGGCGCAACCGCGACGTCATCCGCAGTTCGACTCAGGTGGTCAATGTCCTCACGACTGAGGAAATCGCACGCACGGGCGAAGGCGACATTGCCGGGGCGCTGAGCCGCGTCACCGGCCTTTCGGTCGTCGGCAACGGTCGCGTTTATGTTCGCGGCCTTGGTGATCGTTACTCGCTTGCGCTTCTCAACGGTCTCCCCCTGCCGAGCCCCGAGCCACTCAGCAGGGTGGTCCCCCTCGACATCTTTCCGACCAACATCGTTGCCTCTTCGCTGGTGCAGAAGACCTATTCCGCGAACTTCCCGGGCGAATTCGGCGGCGGTGTGATCAACCTCACCACCAATGTCGTGCCCGAAGAGAGCTTCCTGAAGATCGGCGGTGGCGTTAGCGGCGATACCGAAACCACTTTCAGTAACGGTCTCAGCTATTTCGGCTCGCACTGGGACTGGTTCGGCTTCGACAGCGGCAATCGCGATACTCCCTCAAATCTGCAGGCCTTCTACGACAGCGGCGCCCGGCTGGAGGATACGTCGATTTCGGTGCAGGAAGGCATCGCCGCCCAGATTTTCCCGACCAACCTCGTCACCCTGCAGAAGATCGGTGAACTGCCGGTCAATTTCTCTGCCGATGTCACCGGTGGTACGGCCTTTGACGTGGGCGATGGCCGGATTGGTGTGATCGCGACCGCTTCGATCAAGAACGAATGGCGTAACCGCGTGGTTCACCGCCAGCAGGCGACGCCTGACCTTTCGACGGTAATCGAGGATTTCACGACCTTTGTTACGGATAATCGCGTCCTGGTGAACGGTCTTGTTGGCATTGGCGGCGAGTTCGGCGAGCATAAGGTCCGCTGGACCAACCTGTTTATCCGCGACACGCTGAAGCAGGCCTCGCTGGCGGAGGGAAGCAATATCCAGCTGGGCGAGACCGGCTTCGATTTTCTTGACCAGAACACCGCTTGGTACGAACGTCAGCTGATAGACAGCCAACTGGTCGGCGAATTCCAGTTCGGTGATCTGGGAGTGGACGTGCGCGGCGGCTACGCGCAGACTGACCGTGAATCGCCCTATAATGCGACGATCTCCTATACGCGCACCAATCTGACCGGCAGCCCGCTGGGCGAGTATTACGTCGCCTATCATAACCGCCTGTCCGACACGCGTCCGCAGCGCGTTTCCTTCAGTGATCTGACGGAGAAGCTTTGGTTCGGTGGGCTCGACCTGTCCTATTCGGTGACGCCGGATATCCAGCTGAGTACGGGTTATGCTTATAGCGATACTGATCGTTATTCGCTCTTCAGGGAATTCTCGCCTTTCATCACAGGCGATTTTCTGTCCGACGATCTGGTGCCCTATCTCGGTCTCAAGAAGCCGGGAGACATCATTAACGGGGCAACCTTGGCAGGCTTCAACGTCCGCCTGGACGAAACCAGCCAGTTTCCGGCATTTGATGCCGAGCTGACCATCCATGGTGCCTATGCCAAGGCGCAGGTCCTGCCGACGTCAGAACTCACACTCGATCTGGGTGTGCGCTATGAATCGGCGAAGCAGACGGTCGATCTCGACCAGAGCATTTTTACCACGCCGATCACCGGCGCCACGCCTACGCTGAATGAGGAAGACTATTTCCTCCCCGCAGGGACACTCACCTGGGAAGCGCGGGACGGGCTGCAGTTTCGTATTTCGGCGTCCAAGACGATCGCCCGCCCGCAATTCCGCGAACTGGTCGAGCAGCTCTATTATGATCCGGACGGTAACCGTGCCTATCGCGGCAACCCCTATCTGACCGACAGCAAGCTGACCAATCTCGAGGCGCGGGGCGAATATTACTTCGGTGGCCGCAACCGCTTCAATCTGGCCGGCTTCTACAAGAAGATCGACAATCCGATTGAAGCATTCATCACGACGGCTGCAGGTAATCTTATCACCAGCTTCGCCAATGCTCCAACGGCCGAACTCTATGGCGCCGAGGTGGAGTTCCAGTACACCAAGGATCTTGATAACTGGGGCGGCTGGTTCAATACGAAGGCGCTTATTTTCTTTGCGAACTATACCTATACGCAGTCGAAGATTGGGGTGAAGAGCGGCGATGTGACCTTCATCCCGCCCTCGGGCGCAGTCGATGCCACGCAGTTCTTCACCGACGGCGATCCGCTGACTGGTCAGTCCGATCATGTCGCAAACGTGCAGATTGGCCTGGAAGACAGCGAAAAGCTCCAGCAGTTCACAGTTCTGCTCAACTATGCGAGTAAGCGCGTTACGAGCCGCGGTTTCCAGCGTCCGGATGTGCTTGAAGACCCAGGCCTCACGGTCGATTTCGTCGCCCGGACCGAACTCAATGTCGCGAAGCGTCCATTCGAACTGAAGTTTGAAGTCCGGAATATTTTCGGGCGAGGCAATTTCGAGTATCAGGAAAACGAGAACAATCGCATCGACATCAATAGCTATGATCGCGGGACCAGTTTCTCGCTTGGTGTCTCGACCGAGTTCTAATTTTACAGCCACCCACTAAGCCCGGCCGGAGCATGCCTCCGGCCGGGTTTTTTTGTGGCATGTGTCTCGGGTGGATCGGGAGGCTTCAGGGCACTCCGAACGCGCGTTCTGTCCTTTTGTGCACACCTTAGAGGCGCACGTCAGGGCCACGCTCAGGGAGCGTCGAGGACGTAGCCCATGGCGTGGACGGTGCGCAGCGGATTGCCTGCTCCGGCCGAGCGGAAGGCGCGGCGCAGGCGGCCGATCCATACGTCCACCGTGCGCGGATCTATCGGCGGTTCCTGCTTGCCGAGGCCCTCGATCATCTCCTGCCGCGACAACACGCGATTGGGGTTTTCGGCCAGAAAACGCAGCAATCTGAACTCGTTGGGGCGCAGCGCGATCGGCCTTTCGGACCAACGAGCCTGCTGGGCGCCGAGATCGATCTTGAGCGAACCCAGTTCCACCATCTGCGTTGCATGGCGCTGCTGCTGGCGCGATTGCAGTGCCAGCACCCGGTCGAGAATCCGCTGCCGGTCGAGCGGGCCGACGATGTAATCGTCCGCCCCGGCACGCAGGGCGCGGCGGCGGTCGTCCTGATCGTCCTGCTCGAGCACGATGGTGATATGGCAGTCCTGCGTACGTGGATCCGCACGCAGGCGGCGGCACATTTCGAGGCCAGAAAGATCGGCCATCACCCAGTCGACAAATGCCCACATGGGCCCCTCCACCAGTCGGCGGGGACCTGCCCCGTCCATGCTGTTGAAAGTGAAGGTCATGTCGTCATGGATGAAATCCTCCATCCCGTCCCCCCTGGGGTCTGTCAGGAAGATGTTGACCAGTGCCATCGCCGCGCAATTCCTCGTTAAACGAGGGGGAACTGCCGGGTTCATGTGACTCGTTTATGACGATCTCAACAAATTCGCACGCGCAGCACCGACCGTCACTCGTTGCAGCCTTTGGAGAGGGTCCACAAGACCCTGTCGGCAGCTTCGATATCGCTCTCCTCTACCCGGGTGACAAGCGATCCGATGAACTCCGAAACGGGCTTGCGCAGGTGATCGTAAAGGGCTCGGCCCTTGGCAGTCAGGCTGAAATGCGGGCTGCGTTGATCGCCCTCATTGTCATGCCGCTGGACGATGCCCTGCGCGGAAAGGCGGGCGAGGGCGCGGCTCACTTCCGCGCGGTCCACCACGGCCCCTTCGGCAAGGCTGCGCACCGTGCCCGGCTCGGAAAGGCCAAGCTGGGCGAGGCAACGCCATTGCGGCAGGGTGAGCGTGGAATGGGCCTTCAGCACTTCCACGAATTTGCGGTCGAACAGCTTGGCCGTTACCGCCAGGCGATAGCCGAAGAAGGCAATGCCACCCAGGCGATAGGAGGGCGGAACATCCTCATCCCCCAGGGGCATGATCCCGCTGCCGGGCGGTCCGCCGGTGCCTTGTTCCTTTGCCATTCCCCATCCACCTTTCCCACGCCCATTCGCCGGTTGACTCGGCTGCCGTATTCATTGAATAATCAATAAATAATGGTGCCGTCAAAGGTGCCGGATACAATGAGGATAATCGGGAGAGAAGAGGATGGCTGCGCGCATCCTGCCCGTGCGCAATCCGCGCACCGGCAAGCCGGACATGGAAATCGAAGTAGCGGACCGCGCCGCTGTGGCCGCAAAGGCCGCAAGGCTGCGCGCGGGGCAACGCAAATGGTCCGCCATGCCTGTGGAAGAGCGGGTGAAGATCATGGGCCGCTGGGCTCAGGTGATCGCCACGAAATACCGCCAGGCGATCATTGATGCGGATTCGCACGACACCGGCTATTGCGAGATCAGCCGCATCGCGCCCGACATGATGCTGGGGGTGATCGGGGGGCTGTGCGCCAGCGCCCCGGCGCAGTTGAAGGCGGCGTTGCGCGAAGGGGTGGCGCGGGCCAATCCGGACATCCGCTTCACCAGCATCGTCAAGCCATACGGCCTCGTGGGCATCATCAGCCCCTGGAATGCGCCGACCATGCTTTCCATGCTCCACGCAATCCCGCCGCTCTTCGCGGGCTGCGCGGTGTTGTTGAAGCCTTCGGAAGTCACTCCGCGCTTTACCGGCCCGCTGTTCGACAGTGTGCGCGAAGTGCCCGAACTCGCCGAAGTGTTCGACTGCGTGCTGGGCGACGGCGAGACGGGGCAGGCGCTGGTCGAGGAGGCGGATTACATCTCCTTCACCGGCAGCGTTCCCAATGGGCGCAAGGTGGCCGCCGCCTGCGGCGCACGGATGATCCCCTATGACGTGGAACTGGGCGGGAAAGACCCGCTGATCGTGATGAAGGGCGCGGATATCGACCGTGCGGTTTCCGCCACCATTCGCGGTGCGATCAGCGCCACGGGGCAGGTGTGTTTCTCGATCGAGCGGATATATGTCGACCGCGCCATCCATGATGAATTCGTCGCCGCGCTGGTCGAGCGGGCGCAGAAGATCGAGCTTAATTATCCCGATCCAATGGGGGGCCATATCGGCCCGTTCACCGGGCCGCATCAGGCAGGGATCGTCAAAGGCCATCTGGAAGACGCGCTGGCTAATGGCGCCACCATTGTGGAGGGCGGGATGCCCTTCCAGATCGAGGGTGGGGACTACATGCGCCCCACGATCATCACGGGCGTCACCCATGAGATGAAGATCATGCGCGAGGAAACCTTCGGGCCCTGCATGCCGGTGATGGCGTTTGACGATATCGAAGAAGCGATCCGCCTGGCCAACGATACGGATTACGGACTTTCCGCCGCCGTGATCGGCCCTGACGAGGAAAGCGCCATGGCGGTGGGCGAGCGGATCGATGCGGGCAAGGTAAGCATTCAGGACACGTTCCTGACCTTCTTCGGTTCGGAAGCGAAGAATGACAGCTTCGGCTTCTCGGGCCTCCCGGGGCTGCGGCCCGACCTGACCCGCTATGTGCGCAAGCAGGCACTGCTCATCAATTCCGGCGAGCCGGTCTGCCTCACCCGGCAGGCGGTCAGCGCTGTCGATCAGGCAATCGGCTGAGGAGAGGACACCATGGAAATCACCTTCCCGAACATCCCGCTCTATCAGGGCTGGGGCAAGCCGCTGCGCAGCGAATCCCATGTGGAGGGGCTGGAGATCGTCGAAGGGCATTTGCCCGCCGAACTGCGCGGAACCTGGTATCGCTGCGGGGCGGACCGGCAATATCCACCCATGAATGGCGAGGATATCTTCATCGACGGCGAGGGCATGGCCCATATGATCCGCTTCGAGGATGGCCATGTCACCTATCGCAGCCGCTGGGTGCATACTCCGCGTTACAAGCTGCAGGACGAACATCGCCGCAGCCTGTTCGGCCGCTATCGCAACCGCTACACCGCCGATCCTCTGGCCGGAGGCACCAGCCCCGGTACGGCGAATACCTCCCTGTTGTTCCACGCGGGCAAGCTGCTGGCCCAGAAGGAGGACGATCTTCCTTATGAGATCGATCCCGACACTCTGGAAACCGGCCCCCAGACGGACCTTGGCGGGCAGGTAAGCGCGGTGAGCCTTACCGCCCATCCCAAGGTGGATTGGGTGACGGGCGAATTGCTGACCTATTCCTATCAGGCAAAGGGCGATTCAACGACCGACTTTGCCATCTACATCTTCGATGCCGATGGCGTGAAAGTGAACGAGATCTGGTTCAACGCGCCCTGGCCGGGCGTGGTGCATGATTTCGCCATCACCGAGAGTCACATCGTGGTGCCGTTCTTCCCGCTAATCACACCCAGTATCGAAGGGCTTAAGGAAGGGCGGCATTTCTACGAATATCACCCCGACAAGCCCACCATGGTCGCCGTGGTGCCGCGTTACGGCAAGGCAGGGGACGTGCGCTGGTTCGAAGGGCCGAATACCACTGCCGGGCACATGCTCAACGCGGTGACCGAGGGGACGAAGGTCCATCTCGACCTGTGCCTCTATAACGGCAATTGCTTCCCCTTCTTCCCCGCGCCCGATGGCAAGGTGTGGCCGGCTGTACCGCCGATCCTCACCCGCATGACCTTCGACCTCGCCCGCAACGATGGCGGGTATGAAACCCGGCCGATTATGCCGGTCCCCTGCGAAATGCCGCGCACCGACGATCGCTGGCAGGGGCGCGATTACAGCCATGGCTGGGTAATCGTGTACCGTTCGAACGACGGCACCAGCACGCTGGGCCACGTCAATGTGAAGACCGGCGAACTGGACGTGTGGGAACACGGGCAGCAGATCTCCGTGCAGGAGCCGCAATTCGTGCCCCGCGCGCCGGATTCGAAGGAAGGCGAGGGCTGGATTCTCTCGCTGCTCAGCCGGCTCGACCGGGGCCATAGCGAGATTGGCGTGTTCGATGCGCTGAACCTCGCCAAGGGCCCCATTGCGCGGCTGCATCTTCCGGTCCGCGTGCGTTCCACCTTCCACGGCGTGTGGGTGCCGGAAGATGTGCTGAAGACCGGCAAGTACCGGATGGAGGCCGTGGCATGAGCGAGAATCCCTGGCCCAACGGCGTCCCCAAGACCATGCCCGCGCAGGATCGCGGGGACATCATGGAAACCTATGCCCGCTACGCATGGGGTATCGATCTTGCCGACGGCGACCTTGCCCTCTCTGCCTTCGCGCGGGACGCCAGCTTCGACCATCTGTGGCAGGGGGAAGTGCGGGGGCATGCCGCCATTCTCGAGAACCTCAAGGAACTGTGGTATCACCGCCAGCACTGGTGGCTGGGCCGCCAGCACCTGTTCCAGCACTTCCTGATGACGCCTACTGCTGAAGGCGCGCGGGTGCGGTCGATGTTCCAGATCCTGCAGTTCAACGTGGAATATGGCACGAACTTCGTCTTCGGCATCGGCACGCGCGACGATATCCTCATCAGGGAAGATGGCGTGTGGGTGTTCAAGAAGCTGCTGGTGAACGCCTGGCGCAGCCTTGAGGATGTGCCGTGGAAGGGCGATCTGCTGATGAAGGGCCGCCCGAAAATGACCCCGCCCCGGCATAGTCTGGACGATGCCCAGGACGCCGCGGAATGAGGATTACTGCGGCTGTCTCGCGTGCCGGCGCCCCGGCTCCGGTGCTGGAAGAGGTGGAGCTGGGCGAGCCGCGCGAGGATGAAATCCTCGTTCGCGTGGTTGCTGCCGGCATCTGCCATACGGACCTGCATTCCCACGCCGGAATCGGCATGCCGGTGCCCAAGCCGGCGGTCCTCGGCCATGAAGGGGCGGGCGTGGTAGAGCAGGTCGGCAGCGCCGTTTCCCACGTAAAACCGGGCGATCGCGTGGTGATATCGGGCGGCTCATGCGGCAATTGCCCCTCCTGCCTTTCCGCCAGACCCTCCTATTGCCGCGAGGCCATGCCCCGGAGTTTCGGCGGCGCGCGTAGCGATGGCACTACTGCGCTTGGCGTGTGCACAAAGGAACCAAACGGGAGCACAGCCGGGCACAGCGAGCAGACAGAGCGCATCGCGAGCCACTTCTTCGCCCAGTCGAGCTTCGCCACCCATTGCATCGCCAATGCGCGCGGAGCAGTGCCCGTTCCGCAGGAGGTTCCGCTGGACATCGTCGCCCCGATGGGCTGCGGTGTCATCACCGGGGCGGGCGCGGTGATCGAGGCGCTGCAGGTGAAGCCGGGGCAGAGCATCGTGGTGTTCGGCGTGGGCGGCGTGGGTCTTTCCGCCGTCATGGCCGCGAAGGTGGCTGGGGCCTCCACCATCGTGGCGGTCGACACCGTGGCCGAGCGGCTCGAGCTGGCGACAGAACTGGGCGCGACCCATGCGATCGATGCGGGGCAGGGCGATGTGGCCGGGCAGGTGCGGGCGATCCTGCCCTTCGGCGCCGATTTCAGCTTCAACACCACCACCTCTGCCGAGGTCTTCTCCACCGGGCTGCAGGTGCTGGCGATGCAGGGCACGGCGGGCTTCGTTACCCGTCCGCGCGAACCCTGGACGCCCGACATGCTGGCGATGCTCGCCCATGGTCGCACGCTGAAGGGCATTTTGGGCGGGAGCGCCTCGCCGCGGCTGTTCATCCCGAAACTGGTCGACCTGTGGCGGCAGGGCCGCTTCCCGGTGGAGCGGATGATCCGCCGCTACCCCTTCGCCGATTTCGCCCGCGCCTGGCACGATTGCGAAACCGCAGCAGTGATCAAGCCCGTGCTGATGATGGAGAGCTGACGATGGACCGCAAGACCTTCCAGGCCGAGCTGCGCGCCATGGGCCGCGAATTCACCATGGAGCTGATCGAGCGGACCAATGCCCTGCTCGCCCCGCTGGCCCCCGCGCCCGACGAGGCGCGCACCACGCGCGACATCGCCTATGGCCCGCACGAGCGGCAGTGCTTCAACCTCTTCCGTCCGGTGAAGGCCGAACCTGCGCCCTGCCTGCTCTTCGTCCACGATGGCGGCTTCGTGATGGGCGACAAGGGCGCGCCCGGCGCTCCGTTCTACAACAATATCGGGGCCTGGGCGCAGGTGCAGGGCTTTGCCTGTGCGGCGATGAATTACCGCCTCGCCCCCGAAGTGCGCTGGCCGGCCGGGCGCGAGGATGTGATCGCGATGATCCTGCATCTCGCTGAACATGCTGCCGAATATGGAATTGATCCGGATCGGATCATCCTGATGGGCCATTCGGCCGGCGCCACTCACGTGGCCGATGCGGTCGCCGCGCCCGGAGAAGCGGCGGGCCGGATCGCCGGTGCGATCATGAGCTCGGGCTTTTACGATCTGTCCATTGCGGTGCGCGATCCCTTCAAGCCCCAATATTACGGGGCGGAACTGGCCGACTGGTCGCCCATGTCGCCCCTGCCGGGCCTGCTGCAGAGCGATATTCCGTGCCTTTTCGCCCTGTGCGAATTCGATATGGCCGAATGCCACGATCAGGCGCGGGTGCTGGCCGATGGCTGGTTCGCCGCAAAGGGGCATTTGCCGGTGCTTCATGTCCAGGCGGGCCACAATCACATTTCCGGCGCGCGCCAGATCGGCAGCGGGGTTGATTCACTCGGACCGATCGTCAGCGATTTCGTAAGCTCTCGGTAAGGCTCTTGCGTTATCCATCGGCGGAGTGTTGCCCTAAGGCGACGGATCGTTTCCCATTTCGCAAGTGGGGCCTATTTCGCGTGGACAGTTGCTGGATTGGGACATAATCTAACATCCTTGAGTTGAATGCCTTTCGCTCGTGAAAGCCATTTGCAGGTGCCCTGTTGACTTTCGTTATCAGGGTCTTTGCGGAGTGGTTGGCGCGAAAGTGGTCGTTGGGCATGGACGAACGGTGGCTAAGGCGGTATGAAAACAGCCAAATAGGTCACCGATAATAAAACAATCGCCCAAAAAGGGCGGGTCGCAAAGCTTTCTGGGCCGCAAGGGTCCACTGAAGATTCGACTGCAGAAGCCCCATCCTCCTGGGGCTATATGAGGGAGTTACACGGATGAATCGCAACACGCGTCGCCTTTTGGCGGTAAGCGTATCCGCGATGGCACTGAATGCCATCCCGGCCCATGCAGCGGGCCCGGGTGTTATTCAGGTCAACGGCGGATCGAACGTGAATGCCACGATCGATATTTCCAACATCGGTACTGCCGCAGATGGCCATGCTGGCGACACAGGCTCGCCAACGGCAACGGTTAACAGCGTGGGTACCGGCTGGGTGGTCCAGACGGGCGGCGCGACCAACGATGTTGTGCTTTCGATGATCGCGGATGGCGATGTCGAAATCGTTGCTGAGGCTACCGGAGCCGCTTCGGCTGATGCGACTGTGTTCGGTGCGGTCCTCCAGTTCGCCAATGCTTCCGATCTCGCGTCGAACTCGCTGACCAACAGCGACTCGCTCACTATCGGTGCTTTCGCTGATGCCGCCAATGTGGCCGGCAGCGCGAGCGCCGATGCCTCGATCATCGGTCCGGCCGCCATCAACCAGATGGCTTTCGGCGATACGGCCGATAACAACCTCACCAACGACATCGACGCGAGCCTGGCCATCTCGGCCATCGCGAGCGCCAATGCGACTGCGGACGCATCGGCTGGTGCGACGGTCGGCACCGGCTTCAGCCAGCTCTCGCTGGGTGACAGTACTGCCACCGCCGACGTCGTGAATGACGGTGAATTCGGCGTTTCGGCTCTGGCCAATGCCGGTATCTCGACCTCGACCGCCACTTCGCTGTCGGCAAACAATGCCTATGCCGAAGCGGACGTCATCTTCGGCGGCATTCAGGTCGCCAGCGCCTCGACCGCTGCGTCGGCCACGCTCGACAACGGCGCGGACGGTGCCTTCAGCGTTACTTCGAACGCCAATGCCACTGGCAGCGTCGAAGCCGAAGCCAATGGCTACATCGGTGCCGGCTTCGGTCAGATCGTGACCTCCGGCGGCGATGCCAATGCCACGGTCGACAACGCGGGTGAATTCGACGTTCTGTCCGGTGCCCACGCGGTTGCCGGCACGGATGATGCTTACGCTCAGGCGGGCGTCGGGATCGGTGCATTCCAGCTGGCTACTGCCTCGGATACGGCCACTGCCGCCATTTCGAACTCCGGTTCGATCGGCATCGGCGGTGCTGCCCAGGCAACTGGCGGCGAAGACGCTACCGCGCTCAGCTTCGTCGGCGTCGGCGTTGGTCAGGTCGCTCTCGGCGACCTCAAGGCCTATTCCAAGTTCGACAATGCCGGTTCGGTTGACATCACTGCAGCGGCTCATGCCGACTCCGGCAGCCTCGGCGCCGGTTCGAACAACGCTGTGGCTGGTGCCGGCTTCCTTGTGGGCGTCGGTCAGGTTGCCTGGGGCAGCACTGAAGCTGCCGCTACGCTGACCAATGTCGCAACGGCCGATGCCACTACTCCGGCTTCGATCGTGGGTGCCGCCAAGGCTACCGCGGTTGCCGACAATGAAGCGACTGCCGTTGCCGGTTATGGCCTCGGTCTGGGTCAGCTCGCGGTTGCCGATGGCCTCGCGACTGCCGATGTCGACAATAACGGCATCCTCTCCTTCACTGCGGCCGCTGACGCCAGCGCCGTGGCCGATGACGCCCACGCTTACTCCGGCTTCCTTGCCGGCGGTCTGCAGGTCGCCGTTGCCACCACCGGCGATGCCGGTGTGAACTTTGCCAACGGCACCGAAGGCGAAGTGACCTTCGGCGCCAGCGCCAAGGCTGCTGCGGGTGAAGACGCCACGGCCCTTTCGGTCTTCGGCCTCGGCCTCGGCCAGGTCGCTTACGGTGACGACAACGCCAGCGCCAAGCTGACGAATGACGGCTCCTTCGGTATCGGCGCGGATGCCGATGCAGTGTCGGGTGCTCTCGGCGGTGGTTCGAACAACGCGGTTGCCGCTGCCGGCTTCCTCGTCGGCGTGGGCCAGGTTGCCTGGGCCAGCACCAGCGCTCTGGTCGATCTCACCAACACCGACACCTTCAGTGTCGGGGCAAACGCTAACGCTGAAGCCGCCAATGAAGCCACTGCCCTCGCGGGCTTCGGCGTCGGCGTGGCCCAGCTCGGCGTTGCCGATACCCTGGCTTCGGTCGCGGTCACCAACTCCGGCCAGTTCACCATCGGTGCAACCGGCAATGCGGTTGCGGTGGCAGATGACGCCCATGCTTACGGCGGCTTCGTTGCCGGCGTGGTGCAGATCGGCGTCGGCACTACGGCTGACGCTGACGTGACCTTCACCAACACGGTGGACGGCTCGGTGGCTATCGGTGCCAACATGACGGCCAATGGCGGTGAAGACGCCACTGCGGTCGCCATCTTCGGCGCCGGCATCGCGCAGGTTGCCTATGGTGCGGAAACCGGCTCGGCTGTTCTGGCCAATGACGGCTCCATCTCGCTGTCCGCTGTGGCTGCTGCCACTGCCGGCACTGACAGTGCAATCGCCACTGCGGTTGCCGGGGCTGGCGTGGTTCAGGTCGCACTCGGCGGCACTGCTGCCAATGTGACGCTGACCCAGAACGATGCTGACGCAAGCCTCGCTGTGCTTGCCGACGCAAAGGCCGATGGCGCTTATGCCGAGGCTGGCGCTCTGGTGCTCACGGGTGTGGCTCAGATCGGCACGTCCTCGCCGACTGGTGAAGCCGCCGTTCTGGTCGACAACATCGACGGTACGATCTCGGTCGCTGCTAAGGCGGTTGCCACTGGCACTGCTTCGGGCTTCGCCGATGCTGCCGTCGGCTCGGGCATCTACCAGATGGCCACGGGTTCCTCTGCTACGGTCGAGAACACCGGCACGCTGAGCTTCACCGCTTCGGCTTTGGCTTCGGGCGATGATATCGCAATTGCCGATGCTTCCGTGCTGGGCGTGAACCAGGTGGCAATCGGCGATGATGCCTCGGTGACCTTCGTCAACGGCGGTAGCTTCACTGCTTCTGCCGATGCGACGGCGACCAGCGCCGGCCTCGCCGGTGGCACTGCCAGCGCCTTTGCCTTCGGTGTGCAGCAGGTTGGTGTCGGCACCGGTACGGTTCCGGCCGAGGTCTTCGCCTCCAACACCAGCGACTTCACTGTCAGCGCCAACGCTCTGATGAATGGGGCCGTTTCGTCCACTGCCGAAGCAACTGCGATGGGTATCATGCAGAGCGCTGGCGGTGTGGGTGGCAATCTCACCTTCGCCAACACCGGCACCTTCACTGTCTCTGCCGATGCAGAAGCGGTGGGCACGGACTCCTTCGCTTATGCCGAAGCGGACGGTTATTATGCCACTGGCGGTATCGTCGGTCTCGACGTTACCAACGACGGCACGATGGACGTTACGTCGAAGGCTGTGTCGGATGACGATGCCCTCGCATATGCGACCGCTATCGCTGCTTACTCCAGCACGCTGGTCGGCAGCATCTCGAACACCGACACGCTTACGGTGTCTGCCTCGGCAGCTGGCGGCTCTGGCCTGACCAACTTCTCGACGGCCAGCGCTGGCGGCATTGTGGTGTGGGCAGACGATTACGATCTGACCATCACCAACACCGGTACGATCGACGTTGAGGCAATTGTTGCCGACGCGGATGGCTTCGCCATCGCCGATGGTATCTATGTCGGCAACGACGGGCTCCTGTTTGTGCCGGTCGAAGCAAACCTGGATATCAACAACTCCGGTACGATCATCTCCAAGGTGAGCTACGACGGTGGTGCGACGTTCGAACGCGGTAACGCGATCGACACCGAAGATGCACCGCATGCCGTGTCGATCAACCTTCTGGGTGGCGGCAACATCTGGGGTGACATCGATATCTCGGGCGACGACACGATCACGGTCGACAATGGCGAGACTGCCTTTGACGGCGTGGTGAACCCGGATCTGGTGCTGGAGGGCGACCTCCTGGTGACCGGTGACGGCGTGTTCTACATGCGCGACAACCCGGAACAGGGCGCTGCCCTGTATAACGGTCCGGCTTCGGTGAATGTCGATGACTTCACCATCGCCGCTGGTGGCACGCTGGCTCTCGAGCTGCCGAGCAGCCCGACCGGCAGCACCGCTGCCGCGCCGACGCTGGTCCACCAGACGATCGTTGCGAACACGGCCGACATCACCGGCGCCAAGCTGGTTATCCGTCCGTCGAGCTCCAACGGCCTCTATGCCAACGAGTATTACTACAACAATGTGATCTCGGCTGGCGTGGGCAATGGCACTTTCGCCAGCGCCGATAGCGGTTCGATCTTCCTCGACCTCGACGTCATCTACGACGGTGCCGACGGGGTGTGGGATGATGCCGTTGCCGGTGACAATATCGACCTCGGCATCAAGCGCGTTGCCTTCGACGATGCCGGCTTCGGCCTCACGCCGAACCAGCTGGCAGCTGCCGGTGGCATTGAAGATGTCTACTCGCCCGCACTGACCGGCCCCTTCGCCGACATGCTGGCGGACATCTTCACGCAGGACGTGGCGGACTACCGTTCCTCGCTGAGC